>NZ_AUKR01000011.1:0-198531 GCF_000424845.1 Streptomyces sp. TAA040
GTCGTCTTCGAGGACGACTTCGACGGTCCCGCCGGCGCCGCCGTGGACGGCGGCAAGTGGAACCTGGAGACCGGCGACAACGTCCACAACCACGAACGCCAGTACTACACCTCCGGCAACGACAACGCCGCCCTCGACGGCAACGGCAACCTCGTCATCACCGCCCGCCAGGAGAACCCGGCCAACTACCAGTGCTGGTACGGCACCTGCGACTACACCTCGGCCCGGCTGAACACTTCGGGCAAGTTCGCCGCCCAGTACGGCCACGTCGAGACCCGGATGAAGACGACCCAGGGCCGGGGCCTGTGGCCCGCCTTCTGGATGCTCGGCAACAACTTCGGCGACGTGGGCTGGCCGAACAGCGGTGAGATCGACATCATGGAGAACGTCGGCCACGAGCCCGGCACCGTGCACGGCACGGTCCACGGCCCCGGCTACTCCGGTGCCGGCGGCGTCGGCGAAAGCTTCACCCTGCCGAACGGCGAGGCCTTCGCGGACGGCTTCCACACCTTCGCCGTCGACTGGGCGCCCGACCGCATCACCTGGTCCGTCGACGGCCAGGAACACCACACCCTCACCCCCGCCGACGTCGGCGGCGCCTGGGCGTTCAACCACGACTTCTTCCTCATCCTGAACCTCGCGGTCGGCGGCGACTGGCCCGGCGACCCGGACGCCGCGACCGAGTTCCCCGCCGAACTCGTCGTGGACTACGTCCGCGTCACCACCGGCGACAGCGCCGCCGCGGTCGGAAGCTGAGCACACCCGCGCCTGCCGTGGGCCGGGGCCTGCGGCCCCGGGCCCACGCGTGCGTGCGGGCGGTCCGAACGCGTACGGCCCTCACGCGTCCGTGCCCGTCCGGTCGGGCCCCGGTCAGGCCTCCGGGCTGCGCTCGCGGAGGCGCTCGGCGATCACCGCGGCCTGCACCCGGCGGCCGACCCCGAGCTTGCCCAGCAGCGAGGAGATGCGGTTCTTCACCGTCTTCTCCGCGAGGAACAGCCGCTCGGCGATCTGCCGGTTGGTGAGCCCCCCACCGATCAGTTCCAGGATCTCGCGCTCCCGGGGCGAGAGTCCGGCCAGCTCCGGCGGGGTGCGGGACACGGCCGGACCGCGCAGCCGGGCCATCACCCGGGACGTGGCGCCGGGGTCCAGCATCGACTGTCCCGCCGCCACCGTCCGGATCGCGGAGACCAGGTCGGACCCCTTGATCTGTTTCAGCACGTATCCGGCGGCACCGGCCATGATGGCGTCGAAGAGGGCTTCGTCGTCGTCGAACGAGGTGAGCATCAGGCAGGCGAGCTCGGGCATCCGGGCCCGCAGCTCCCGGCAGACCTCGATCCCCTCCTGGTCGCCGCCGTCCCCGGACGCGCCCAGGCGCACGTCGAGGACCGCGACATCCGGACGGAGCGCGGGCGCCCTCACGAGCGCCTCGCGCGCGCTGCCCGCCTCGCCGACCACCGTGAGGTCCGGTTCGCTCTCCAGCAGGTCGGAGAGTCCCCGGCGCACGACCTCGTGGTCGTCGAGCAGGAAGACCTTGATGGGCGCGGCCGGAACGGAAGCGTTCATGGTTCCATGATCGCTCCGCCTCCGGACAGATGCCAGGGGCCGAACGGCCCTGCCGCCCCCTCCACGCCCCGCGGCCCCACGGGCGTCCCGCGGGGGCGGGCCGCGCGCCGCCGGGGTGCTCAGTCGGCGGAGGGGCGGCGGCTCGGGCCGTGGAGGCGCGGGTCGACGTCCACCACACCCTCGACGGCACGGGCCAACCGCACCGCGGCCGGGATCAGCGAGGTGTCCGGGACCTCGCCGGCCAGGACGACCACACCCTGCCGCACGTCGACGGTGACACCGGGACCGGGGAAGAGGTGTGCCACGACCTCCTCCCGCACCTCCCGTGCCAGCTCCACGTCCGGCCGCAGGAACACCTTCAGCAGGTCGGAGCGGCTCACCACTCCCACCAGCAGGCCCTCCTCGTCCGTCACCGGCAGCCGCTTGACGCCGTGGACGGCCATGCTGCGGGCCGCGAGCGGGATCGGGGCGCCGGCACGGACGGTGACCGCGGGTGCCGTCATCAGCTCACCGGCGGTGACTCCCGCGGCCTTGAGCGCGTCCGACGGCTCCCGCAGCCAGTCGACGCGGGAGGGCGGGACGCGGTCGTGGAACTCCTCCTTGGCGAGCAGGTCCCTCTCGGACACCACACCGACCACCCGGCCCTCGGCGGACAGCACCGGCAGAGCGCTGATCCGACGCTCCCTCAGGGTGCGGACGATCTCCTTGAAGGCCGCCTCCGCGCCGATGCCGACGACCGCGCGGGTCATCACGTCCGCGACGGTGCGCGGGCCGGCGCCCTCCGGAGCGGCGCTCACTGCACGCCCCTGGCGGGTGCGAAGGGGCCGTAGGTGTCGAGCAGCCGGGTACGGGACTGCTGGAGCCGGTGGGCGACCACTTCGGCGACGGCGAGCGTCACCGCCCGGCCCAGCTCCGGCTCCCGCTCGCACAGCTCCCGGATGGCCTTCGCGTCGTACTCCCGGGCCCGCACCGGGCTCACCGCCTCGGCCCCCAGGTGCCAGGCGTACGGCGGGAACATCCAGGACCAGCCGAGCAGTTCGCCGTGCCCGAGCGTCTCGACAACGACCCTCCGGCGGCCCGGTACGTGCATGTCCAGCGACACCGAGCCGGTGTGCAGAATCCAGAACCGGTCCGCCCGCGCCCCTTCCCCGAAGATCCTGGTGCCGACCGGGAAGGCGACGTCGCGGCCCAGCGCGCGGAGTTGTTCACGGTACTTCTTCGGGAGCACCCCGTGGAAACCGTGCATGGTGCGCATGACCCGTCCCTCCTCGCTCCGCCCGTCCCGCGGGCTCACAGCTTCCTGATCCATTCCTCGGTAATGCCGTGCAGCGCCCGGTCGGAAGGCTGGAGGTGGGAGTCGTCCTCCTCGTAGCCGAGGTCCTCCGCCACGGACGCGACACCGTCCACCCGGGCGGTAAGCCGTACGGCGATCGGGATCTCGCTCCGGCGTGGGAGGCGACCGCGCAGGGTGACGGCGCCCTCCCGGACCTGCACCCGCAGATACTGCGGCGGTAGCCACAGAGCATGCACCAGCACCTCATGGATGATCTCCTCGCGGATCTCGTGGTCCGGGCGGAGGAACACCCCGAGCAGGTCACTGCGAGTGACGATGCCGGCCAGCCGGTCCTCCTCGTCGATCACCGGCAGCCGCTCGACCCGGTGCGCCGCCATGGACCGGGCGGCGTCCACCACGTTCTGCCGGGCGGTGGCGGTGACCGCGGGGGCGGACATCAGCTCGCCCGCCGTGCGGGCCGCGGCCTTGCGCCGGGCGGTGCGTTCACGCCGGGAGCCCGGGGCGATCCTGCGGTACCAGGGCGGCGGTTCGCCGCCGGCCGCGGCCTGCCGCAGGGTCAGGTCGGTCAGCGACAGCACGCCCTGCACCCGTTCCTCGCCGTCCACCACCACGAGACCGCTGATCCGGTGCCGCGCCAGCAGCGCGGCCGCCTCCTTGACCGGTACCTCCGGGCGGACCGTGACGACCTCACGGGTCATGACGCTGTTCAGCAGTCGGTGCTTCATCGTTCCTCCCGGAAGTGCGGGGCGGTGGGGTCCGCGGCCCGGTGCGGAGCCGCGGGTCGGGGCCGGGCCGTCAGTGGTCGCCCGGCACCAGGACGACCGGGCAGTCGGCGTGGTGCAGCACGGTGTGAGTGACCGGCCCCAACTGCATGCCGATCCGGTGCTTGCGCCGGTGCACCGCGAGTACCACGAGGTCCGCCTCGGCGGACGCCCGTACCAGCACCCGGCCGGCCGGGCCCTGCTCGGAGTCGGTACGCACCGCCACCTCGGGGTACTTCTCCCGGAGCGCGGACACCGCGAACCGGGACAGCGACTCGGCCGCCGCGGTCCGCTGTACGTCGTCCGGGTCCGGCGAGAACTCCCAGGCGTGCAGCACCCGCAGTTCCGCGCCGCGCCGCTGTGCCTCCTCGAAGGCGAAGCTCACGGCCTCGGTGTCCGCGTCGGACTCCACCCCGAGCAGCACCTGTCCCCGGACGTGGCCGACCGGGCCGCGCACCACCAGCAGCGGGCTGCGGGTGAGGGCGGCGACCCGGAGGCTGACGGAGCCGAGCAGCAGCCCGGCGAAGCCGCCGTGCCCGCGGGTGCCGACCACGGTCAGTGCGGCGGACCTGCCACACCTGACCAGCGCGTCGGCGGCGGCCTCCGAGGTCATCGAGGGGATCACCGAGAGCCCGGGGTGCCGCTCCCCGGCCCGGTCGGCGGCGCGGTCGACCAAGCGCCTGGACCGCTGGAAGAGCGTGCTGCGGTCGGTCTCCGAAGCCGGCGGGAGCAGCTCCCAGGGCCAGCCGCAGAGGATCTCCAGCGCGGCGCCGCGCAGTGCGGCCTCGTCGGCCGCCCGGTCCAGCGCGCGCTCGGACGGCTCGGAGTTGTCGTACCCGACGACGACTCGGGGCGGCGATGCGGCGTGGTCGTCCGCTGCGGTCATCGGGGCCTCCTCGGTGGGGGGGGTCGGCGCGGCGCGAAGGGCGGTCGGGTACCCGCACGCCGCCCGGTCGGACCGGTCGCTCCTGACACGTCGAGGATCGCGCGGACCGGCGGGGCCCGGCAGGGGCCGTTCGGTCCCGTTCACCGGCGCAACGGCCCCGGTCCTGGGGGCCGTACGGCCCCCGGTCCGATCCCCTGAGGGACCCTGCCGGACGCTGCCGGCAGGGGCGATGCGGCCGCGGCATCGGGGGAGGCGGTCCGGGGGTGCACGGGCGGGGACCGCGGAGGGCGGGCCCGACGGGGAAGGAGGAAGGGGCCCGGGCCAAGACATCGGCGGCGGACCCGGAGGTGGCTTCCCCGCGGACCGGACCCGCGGGGAAGCGGAGGCACACACCGGGCGTCCGCTCCCGGGGCTGTCGGCACCCGGGCGGCCCCCGACATGTGCCACCAGCACGGACCCGACCACTCCCCACGAGTGCCACCGTCCGTGCCCTCCTCGCTCCACACTGCGACATCGACCGAGTCTCCGCATGGGGCCGAACGGCCCCTGTGGGGTACCGGTCCGCCTCTGTCCGGGCGGGGCCGCACGCGACAGGCTGCGGACGGCGCGGGAGGTCCCCGCGCCGCGTGAGGGGGTATGACTGTGAGCACCGCCGAGCCGGTGGACAGCAGTGGACCGGAGGGTTCGACGCACCTGCCGCGGACGGGCGGCGGACAACCCGGTCCCGGCCCCGTCGTCGTGGGGGTCGACGGAACGTTATCGGCACTCGACGCGGTGGACTGGGCCGCCGCCTGGGCGGCGAACCGGGGTCTGCCGCTGCTCATCACGCACGCCTTCCTGTGGGAACGGCGCAGCGGGTACGAATCGCCGCAGGAGACGCGGCGCAAAGCCGGCATGCTGTCGACGGCCGCCGAGCGGGCTCGGGAGCGGGCCCCCGCGGTGCGGGTGGCGACCGGTCTCCTGGCGGACCCGCCCGTGAGCGGTCTGCTGCACGCATCCCGGAACGCCTCGCTGCTGGTCGTCGGCTCGCGGGGACGCGGAGTGCCTGCCTCTTTGCTCCTCGGCTCGGTCGGCTCGGGGGTGGCGGCCCGTGCACGGTGCCCGGTCGTGGTGATGCGGCGACGGGTGAGTGCGCCGTACAGCCGCGACCCGCGCGTCGTGCTCGGCGTCCCGGCCGACGAACCCTGCGGGGAGGTGACAGAGTTCGCCTTCACCGAGGCCGCACGGCGGGGCGCCGAACTCGTGGCGGTGCGGGCCGTGGGTCCGGGACGGTCCGGCTCGGTGTGCAGCGCTCCTACCTGCTCCCGGCATCCGCGCGGGGAGCAGAGTCCGCTGGAGCGCGCGCTGGCCGACGGGGCGTCGGGGCACCCCCGGGTGCCGGTGACCCGACGGGCACCCGAACGGGCGCCGCGAAGCGCGCTGCTGGAGGCTTCTCACGGTGCTGACCTGCTGGTCGTGGGCCTGGCACAACGGGAGAAGCGCGCAGGTGCGCGGGCGGGTGGGCGCCTCGCCCCGCTGCACCACATCCTCCTGCACCGATCACACTGCCCGGTGGCGGTGGTTCCTCTAGTCTGCTGACCGCGGGGGCTACCCTGGAGGTCATATGACGGATTCTGTCGACCGGTCCGGGCCCCTGGGGCCCCTCGCCGTGCCCCAACTCCGCCTCGACCAACTGCTGGAGGAGCTCCAGACCCGGTTGGACGCGGCCCGTGTCACCCAGGACCGGATGTACAGCCTGCTGGAGGCGGTGCTGAGCGTCGGCCGGGAGCTGGACCTCGCCCAGGTGCTGCGCAGGATCGTGGAGGCCGCCGTCGCCCTCACCGACGCGGAGTACGGCGCGCTCGGCGTCATCGGCGAGCGGCAGCGGCTGTCGCAGTTTCTCACCGTCGGGATAGCGGAGGAGTCGGCGGAGCGGATCGGACCGCTCCCCTCCGGCCACGGGATCCTCGGCGAGCTGATCCGGAACCCGCAGCCGCTGCGGCTGTCCGATCTCCGGGAGCACCCGGCCAGCCACGGCTTCCCCGCGAACCACCCGCCGATGCGCACCTTCCTGGGCGTCCCGATCCGGGTGCGCGACGAGGTGTTCGGCAACCTGTACCTCACCGAGAAACACGGCGGTGCCGATTTCGACTCGGACGACGAAGCCGTCCTCGCCACACTCTCGGTCGCCGCCGGGGTGGCAATCGACAATGCCCGGCTGTACCACGAGAGCAGGCGGCGCGAGCAGTGGCTGGAGGCCAGCGGGGAGATCACGCGCACGCTGCTGTCCGGAGCGACGGCCGAGCAGGTGCTCAGCCTCATCGCGCAGCACGCGCTCCAGGTCGCGCAGGCCGACTCGGCCTGCGTGCTGCTGCCGGACGAGCCGGGCGAGCTGCGGGTCTCGGTGGCCGAGGGTCTGGAGGCCGACCGCCTCACCGGGCGGTCCGTCCCGGTGGACGACACCCTGGCCGGTGTCGCCGCCCGCACGGGGCGGGCGACCGCCACCCCGGACATCGGTTCGGACGAGACGGGATACGCGTTCCCGGGGCTGTCCGAGCCGCACGGGCCGACCGTGGCGGTGGCGCTGCTCTCCCCGCTGGAGCAGGCTCCGGGCGCGTTGCGGCTGGCCCGGTTGGCCGGCCGTCCCCCGTTCGACGAGTCCGAGGTGGAGCTGCTGTCGGTGTTCGCCGGCCAGGCCGCGCTGGCCCTGGAACTGGCCCGGCACCGGGCCGAGTCGGAGCAGATCGCGCTGCTCCAGGACCGCGACCGGATCGCCCGCGACCTGCACGACCTCGCTATCCAGCGGCTGTTCGCGACCGGGATGACGCTGCAGAGCGCCGAACGGCTCATCGAGCGGCCGGAGGCCGCCGAACGTGTGGGCCGGGCGGTCGACGACCTGGACGAGACCATCAAGATCATCCGTTCCACGATCTTCGCGCTCCGCTCCACCGGCACGGAGAACGCCTGTGAGGAGGGCCTGCGGCACCGGATGACCCGGACGGTGGAGGGCGCGGCCCGCACCCTCGGGTTCGCCCCGGCACTCACCATGGAGGGCCGGGTGGACACCGACGTCCCCGGCGAGCTCGCCGGCCAGGTGCTGGCGGTACTCGCCGAGGCGCTCAGCAACGCCACCCGGCACGCGGCGGCCCACCAGGTCGAGGTGGCACTCACGGTGGCCGAGGACCTCACCCTGACCGTCACCGACGACGGGGTGGGCGTCGGGTCCGGGGACCACGACCCGGCCGGCCGGACGGCGCACTGCGGGGGACTGGCCAACATGCGGGCGCGGGCCGAGGAGCACGGCGGCTCGCTGACCCTGTCCCCCGCCGACCCGTCGTCGGGCAGCGGAACCCGCCTGCGGTGGCGGGTGCCGCTGCCCGACGCCTGACGCCCGCACCCCGGGCGGGGGCGCGGGCGCCGGGGCCTGGGGTCCGGGGTCGGGCGTTCGGCGTCCGGGGCCGGGAGGCCGGGGGCACTACCGGAGCCACCGGTGGTCGCGGACCAGGGGCAGGGCGGCCCAGCGACGGCCGAGTCCCCAGGTGGTCCCGGCGGCGGCGGCGAGCAGCACCAGCACCAGGGCGTAGATCACGTGGTACTCGACCAGCGGGTTGGTCGACATGCTCGGCGACCCGTCGGAGAGAGTCCTGGCGAGCGGCCACTCCGCGGCCCACATCAGCGCCATCATCAGCGAGCCCCCGGCGGCCGCGAGACGCAGAGCGATGCCGGCGAGCAGCGCGGCCCCGACACCGAGCAGTCCGAGCATGAAGAGCCAGTTCACCCAGCCGACCCCGGCGAGGTCGTGGAAGACCGACTCCAGCGGCCCGGCGGCGACCCCGCTCAGATAGCCCTCGGTGGGCGACCCCCCGTTGCTCCAGGAACCCTCCGAGGGGGTGGCGTAGCCCCAGCCGAACGCCTTGTCCCCGAAGGCCCACAGGAAGGTGACGCCCATCGCGATCCGCAGCACCGCGAGCAGCCGCCCTACGTGCCCGCGACCGACGCCTTCGTCCGCCGCACGGGTGCGGGCGGGCGCCGGGGAAGAAGCGGAGGCGGTGGCCCGGTCGGAGCCGGCCGCTGGCGAGGGCACGGTGGCGGGGGCGGCCGGACGGCGGTGCTCGGTGTTCTTCCGGTGAAGCAGCATCAGAGGTTCCTTCCCTCGGCAACCCCGGCGGGTCGCACCGACTGAACTTCCTTCACCGCCACTCTCCTGCGGCCGTCCCTGGCCCGGCAGTGGCCGACCGGCTCCCGTCCGGCCCGAACGGCGCCGGCCGAGAGGGCCGTTCGGCCCCGGCCCCGCGCCCCGGCCCCGCGCCCCGGCCCCGCGCCCCGGCCCCGCGCCCCGGGCCGGGGCGCGGGGCCGGGGGCAGGGCGTGCAGGGCAGCCCGCGGGAGGCGCCGGCGGTCAGCCGTTCAGGACGGACTGGCGCAACCGCCGCGGCAGGCGGCGCGGCCGCGTGGCAACCCCTCCCGGGCTGTCGAGACCGGGGGCGAAGGCGATCTCCGCCGGTTCCTCGGTGCCGGTCAGCACCTCGTGCATCCGCTGCACGTCCTCGGGCAGGTCGCGCCGCCAGCCCATCGCCACCACGGGCCAGAGCGCCAGCAGCCCGCCGGTCAGCCGGCAGGTCACCTGCACACCGACCCGGCAGCCGGAGCCCTGCGGCCAGACCCGGAAGTCGTAGCGGGGGGACTGGGTGCCCAGCGGGGTCCACATCCGCTGACCGAGGAATCCGACCCGGGTCCCCGACTCGTAGGCGCAGCAGGCGAGGCGGCAGTCCCGGCGACGGCCGGGGAAGCGGTACTGAAAGGTGCAGCCCTCGCCCCAGATCGGACCGCCCGGCTCGTCCGGCCGGATCGCCATCACGCCGGAGTGCCATCGCGCGAGGTTCGCGCCGTCGGCGAGGAACCAGAACACCTCGTCGACGGGCAGCGGCACGGACACGTACACCTGCACCTTCGGCATGCGGCACCTCCTACCTACGGAGCACCCGCGCTCGCCGGCCGGGCACCCGCTCCCCGACCCGGGTGTACCTCGTCACTCCAGCCTGGGTACTCATGTCCGCCATGTCCTTTCCAGTTGCGCCATTCGAGCGACGCGGCGCGGGGAGAGAGCGAGGAGGGGGCGGCCCGTACGGGGCCGTACCGGCGTCCCGTCGGGAGAACGGACGGGCGCCGGGGCGCGGGTGCCGGAGCGTCGAATGACGGGTCGGCGGCCTCCCGGCAGAACGGGAGCTTCGCGCAGGCGGCAGGAACGGGCAGCAGGCCGCGGACAGCAGGGCCGGCCGGGAAGCGGGCGGCCCGGTTCGGGGAGCGGTGAACCGGTCGCCCCGGCCTTGCGTGGTACGGACTACCGGGCTGCTCGGCGTGGGAACACTGCGGGGCGGGTCGACCCGGGTCCTGGTGGTCGTCCCGCCCGGCACCAGGACCCGGCCGGCCCCCTTCCCTTCACCGCCCGGCCCCGGCCTCCCACTCACCAGGGGCCGGGCGGCCGCTCCCTCGTCCGGCCGCGAGGGCCCCGGTGCCACCGACCCGAAGCGGCCACCCGCGCGGGCTCAGTCGGGCACGGCGAGCAGCAGGGCGAACGCGTCCGCCTCATCCGTCCACCAGTGACGGACCCGGAACCCCGCCGAGGACAGCTCCGCCGCCAAGGGGTCCCGGCGGAACTTCACCGAAATCTCGGTGCGCAGTTCCTCGCCCTCCTCGAAGTCCACGCTCAGGTCGAGTGCGGCCAGTGGGACGGACTGCGCCCGGCGCGAGCGGAGCCGCATCTCGACCCGGGAGGCGGCGGCGTTCCAGAGCGCCACGTGGTCGAATCCCTCCGGACGGAATCCGGCCGCGAGTTCGCGGTTGAGCACCCGCAGCACGTTCCTGTTGAACTCCGCGGTGACCCCGGCCCCGTCGTCGTAGGCCGGGACGAGCACCGAGGCCGGTTTGACGAGATCCACCCCCATCAGCAGGGAGTCACCGGAACCCAGTTGCGGCCGCAGCGCCCCGTAGAAGGCGCGCCGGGCGTCCCCGTCGAGGTTGCCGAGCGTGCCGCCCAGGAACGCCACCAGCGCGGGCCCGGTCCGGGGCAGCGTGAGGTCGCTCTCGTAGTCGGTGACGACGGCGGTGACGTCGAGCGCGGGGTAGTCGCGGCAGAGCGCCTCGCCTGCCTCCGCGAGGGCGTCTTCACTGACGTCGAGGGGCGCGTACCGGGTGAGCTGCCCCTCCCGGGTGAGGGCGTCGAGCAGCAGCCGGGTCTTGCGGGAGGAGCCGGACCCCAGTTCGACCAGGGTCCGTACCGGTCCGGCCGCCGCGGCCACCGCGTCCGCCCGCCGCCGGAGAATCCGGTGCTCGGCACGGGTGGGGTAGTACTCGGGCAGCTCGGTGATCCGCTCGAACAGGGCGCTGCCGCGGGCGTCGTAGAACCACTTCGGCGGCAGCGTCTTGGGCGCCGAGGTGAGTCCCTTGAGGGCGTCCGTGCGCAGCGCGTCAGCGAAGTGTCCTGGCGGCAAGCGGTGGGCGAGGGTGAAGCGGCTGGTCATGGGTGCTGGTCCTCTCGGCGTGGCGAACGGGGGCCAGTGCGGTGATGCGGACGGCGGTGCGGGTCGCCAGCAGCAGCGACCCCTCGGGGACCTCCTGCCAACCTCCCGACTCCGCGGGTGCGGCGGATTCCGCCGGGTCGGCGGGTTTTGGGGCGGGGTGGTGGCCCGGGGCGGGGTGGTGGCCCGGGACGGAGGAGCCGGGGTCAGGCATTTCGGCATCCGCCGCCTCCGAGCCGGAGGTGTCCGGTTCGGAGGCGACGAGCACGGCGTCACCCGCCGTCCGGCGGTACCACAGAGTGTCGCCGCTGCGCGTGGCGACGATGCACCGGCCGTCGGTCAGCAGCAGGTTGAGCCGGGCGCCCGGGCGGACGGCCGCCACCGTGCGGGTGACGTCCGCGAGTACGTCCTCGGCGGGCTCCCCCGCACGCAGCCGCCGCAGCACCACCGCCCAGAGCAGGGCGGAGTCGCAGCGCGCGTCGAGGGCGAGCGCCTCCCCCGTCGTCAGCGTCGGTTCCAGCTCGTCCGGGAGCCGGGTCCAGTCCGGCACGGCGCCGTTGTGGCTGAACAGCCAGTCGTCCGCGGCGAAGGGGGCTGCCGCTCCCTCGTCCTGGCTGGTGCCCGGGGTGGCGTCCCGGACGGCGGCCAGCACGGCACCGCTGCGAATCGTCCGGGCGAGGTCGGGGAGATTGGCGTCCGCCCAGATCGGGACGGCACGGCGGTACCGGGCCGGGCGCCCGTCGCCGTCCGCACTCCCGCCTACCGCGCTCCCGCCCCCCGGAGACCCGGCGCACCCGCCCGGGGGCCCGGCGTCCGCCCCCTCGTCCGCGCCTCCGCCGGGCGGGGGCGCGGGTGCCGGTGCGGGGTACCAGCCGATCCCGAAACCGTCCGCGTTGACGGTGCCGTACCGCTGGCGGCGCGGGGCCCAGGACTGCTCCAGCAGGCCGCCGGGCGGGCGTGTGACGACGTCCGCGAGGCGGACCGGTGGGCCGAGGTAGGCCAGGTGCCGGCACATCAGCCGTCCTCCGCGGTCCGGCAGGTGCGGAAACCGGCGAAGATCTGCCGGCGCACGGGGAAGTCCCAGTTGCGGAAGGTCGACCGGCAGGCCACCGCGTCCGTGCCGAAGGAGCCGCCGCGCAGCACCTTGTGGGCGGAGGCCCCGTCGTCGGCCTCGGTGCCGAAGAAGACCTCGGAGTACTCGGCGTACGGGAAGGCGCGGAAACCCGGGTAGGGGGTGAAGTCCGAGGCCGTCCACTCCCACACGTCGCCGAGGAGCTGGCCCGCGCCGCACGGCGCGCGGCCTGCCGGACGGCCGCCGATCGGGTCGGGCCGCAGGTGCCGCTGTCCCAGGTTGGCGTGCTCGGACCGCGGTTCCGCGTCGCCCCACGGGAAGCGGTGGCCGGTGCCGGTCGCCGGGTCGTGGCGGGCGGCCTTCTCCCATTCCGCTTCCGTGGGCAGCCGCCGTCCCGCCCAGCGTGCGTAGGCGTCCGCCTCGTACCAGGAGACGTGCATGACCGGCTGGTCCGGCGGCACCGGCTCCTGACGCCCGAAGCGCCGCCTCGACCAGCCGCCGCTGCCGTCGGGCCGCCAGAACAGCGGCGCGGTGATGCCCGTACGCCGGACGTGCGCCCACCCCGCCGGGTGCCACCAGCGGGGGTCGCGGTATCCGCCGTCGACCATGAACTCCTGGTACGCGCCGCAGCTCACCGGGGCGCTGTCCAGGTGGAAGGCGGGCACCTCCACCCGGTGGGCGGGACGCTCGTTGTCCAGTGCCCAGGTCTCCTCGTCCGTGCCCATCGTGAACGGCCCGCCCGGTACGAGGACTTCGGGCGGCAGTGGTGGTCCGGTCGCGGACGGCGGCTCCGGATCGGGCAGCACCGGCTCGCCGCGCCGCAGTTGGTGGGTGGCGAGCATCGTCTCGGCGTGCTGCTGCTCGTGCTGCGCCACCATGCCGAAGACGAAGCCGTCCCGGAGCAGCGGCGCGTCGGCGGGCGGCGCCGTCGCCAGTACGTCCAGCGACCGGGTGCGGACCTCGGCGATGTACCGGCGTGCCTGGTCCGGGGCCAGCATCGGCAGTCCGGGGCGGTCGGCTCGGGCTGTGCGGAACGCGTCGTAGACGGCGTCGAGGTCGGGACGGATCGCGGGGCCGTCGCCGGCCTCGCGCACCAGCCAGATCTCCTCCTGGTTGCCGACGTGCGCCAGGTCCCAGACCAGGGGCGACATCAACGGCGAGTGCTGTGCCGTCAGTTCCGCGTCGGGCAGGCAGTCGGTGAGTTCCAGGGTGCGCTCCCGGGCACGCTCCAGCACCTCCCGGGACCGCTCCTCGTGGCTGCGCGCACCACGCGCCGCTCCCGGTCCGGGCCGCTCCACGAGCCCGGAGCCGGGTGGGGTGTCGTTCCCGGTGGGCCCGACGGGCCCACCGGCTCGGTCGAATCCGGACGTTCGCCGCACGGGCATCACGGTGCTCCTAGTTGGTCGTCCGCGGGGCACCGGCCCCGCTCCGAGTAGCGCTCGGCAAAGGCGACGACGGCGCGGTGCGCCACGCTTCCCGGTGCGCTGCGGGCGAGTGCCGCTTCCGCGGCGGCGACGCAGTCGCGGACCGCGGGGCCGAGCAGCGGGTCGGCGGGACCGTTCCGCGCGGCGCGCAGCCAGCTGCCGGGCCCGTCGAGCGGGATGGTCGCCACCCGGACCGCCTCGGCGGCGGCCGGATCGTCGAGCAAGGTCGCGGTGATCGCGGTGGCCGCGATCCAGCCGTCGCCCGGTTGCGCGTCGATCATGCGCAACTCCAGCCAGCCGCGCGGCCTCACCGGGGGGAACAGGGTGCTGAGGTGGTACTCCAGGTCGGCCAGTGTGGGCGGCCGTTCGGAGTGGCCGCCCCGCAGCCAGGCGCGGAAGGAGAGGCCGGTGGGCGCCGTCCAGTCGGGCCGCCCGGGGCCGTCGGGGCGTCGGCGCAGGCAGAGCAGCGGGGCGTCCAGCGCGTACCGGGCCCAAGCGGCGCGGGGCGCACCGTCCAGGGCGGGCGGCCGGGTGCGGCCGGGGTCCGTCCCGGCCCAGACGCGCTGCCGGGTGGAAGCCCAGCCGGTGGGCCTGCCCCTCCGCAGGGGCGAGTTGGCGAAGGCGGCGACGAGGACCGGGCCGAGCCGGTGGGCGAGTCGCCAGCGCTGCCGGTAGCCCGTGGGCCCTTCGGAGTCGTCCCCGGCGTCCAGGCTGACCTGCACAGCGGCGGTGGCCCGCATCATCGTCCGGCCCCAGGGGCCGAAGCGGTCGAAGTGCGCCTCCATGGCGCGGTAGCGGGGATCGTCGAGCACCCGCGGCGGGGTGCGGTACGGGTCGAGCCCGTGTCCCCGGAGGACGACCCCCGTGGCGTCGAGTGTGCCGCGCAGAGCGGCGAGGTCGGTGGCGGTCGTGGTCAGGCAGTCGTGGAGCGAGTCGCCCGGTGGCGAACTGAGTTCGAGCTGGCCGCCGGGCTCCCGGGTGAGTCTGCTGCCACCGGGGAGCAGGTCGTCCCCGGCGCGGTAGACGGCGAGCGAGGCGTCGAGCCGGTTCAGGGGCACGCACCGCAGTGGGTCGCTGCGGTCGTGCACCAGCCATTCCAGCTCCACACCGACCCTGGTCGGCGGGCCGGTCTTGAAGCAGACGCCGCCGACGTGGCGCTCGGCGTCCGCCTCCGACAGCACGTCGCCGGACGGCGCCGCGCCGGTAAGTACCGTTTCCATGCCCAATCCTCCTGGTCTACGGACCGCGACACTCGACACCCCTCGGGGCACACAAGACATTTCCATGCCCCCGGGAAAGGTGTTGTGAAACATCCTTTCGACCCTGCCGGGACCCGAACCGTCCGATTCCGGCCGCCGTCACCACCCTTCTCCCGCCACCCGCGCGCCGTCGCTCGGCCGTCGCCCGGTCCTCGCGGACGACGGGCCCGTTTCGGACCGACCCTAGTACCGGATGGCCGGTATCGCACGGTACGCACCTCCTGTTCGGCATCGCCTCCCCTGCTTCCCGGTCGCACCGTCCCGATCCCGGTCCGACGCCCCCGTTCTCCGCGTTCCGGCACAGCGCCGAAGGGTTCTTCCGCAGATGGGACGACTGTTCGAGTGGGCGGTTGCGCGAGTGCGAACGACCCCCCGGAGGAACGGCCGACCCGACGGGGGAGGAGCATCGGGTTAGTCACATCAATCGCGGGTATGCGGTTGCCGTCCGACAACGGTCCAGGGAGGGCTTCGTGAACATCACCGAATCCAGCAGCCTGCGCTCAACGCACGCGGAAGTGGAGTCGGCGGAAACCCACGTCGCAGGCCTGCCGGTGGTCGAAGAGACGCAGAGCGTGGCGCCGCAGGACGCCCGGGAGATGTCCCGCATATTCCTGCGCAGACTCCAGACCCTGGAGGAGGGCACCGCCGAGTACGCCTACGCCCGCAACACGCTGATCGAGATCAACCTCACGCTGGTGCGCTACGCGGCGCGCAAGTTCCGCAACCGCGCCGGCGACATGGAGGACGTGGTCCAGGTCGGCACGATCGGCCTGATCAAGGCGATCGACCGGTTCGACCCGGAGCGCGAGGTGGAGTTCACCACCTTCGCCGTTCCGTACATCCTGGGGGAGATCAAGCGGTTCTTCCGCGACACGAGCTGGTCGGTGCGCGTGCCCCGCCGGCTCCAGGAGCTGCGCATCGACCTCGCCAAGGCGCAGGACGACATGTCGCAGCGCCTCGGTCGCTCGCCGACCACCGCCGAGCTGGCCGAGCGGCTCGATCTCGATCAGGACGAGATCATCGAGGGTCTCGTGGCCAGCAACGGCTACACCGCGGGTTCGCTGGACGCCTCCCCCGAGGAGGGCGGCGACACCGGTGCCGGTCCGACGGTCGCCGACCGGCTGGGCGAGATGGACCCGGCCCTGGAGTGTGTGGAGAACCTGCACGCACTCCAGCCGCTGATCGCCCGGCTCGACGAGCGCGAGCAGCAGATCCTGGAGATGCGCTTCGGGGCGGAGATGACGCAGTCCCAGATCGGCGCCGAGCTGGGGCTGTCGCAGATGCACATCTCCCGGCTGCTCAGCCGCACGCTGGACGCATTGCGGGCCGGTCTGCTCACCGAGCGCTGACCGGCGGGCGTCCGGCCGGGCGGACCACGCCCTGTCCCGGCCGTGAGCCGTGCCCGGCCGCGTACCGGTCGGGCACAGCTCACGGTCCGGAGGCCGCGGCATCGGCCGACGGCCGCGCGGGAGGCCGCCTCACGGCGCGGTGCCCGGCGGTGGCGTGCCCCGTCGCCGTGCGGCAGAGTCGGGGGATGACCGGTGCGAACACCCGCCCGGGGCCGCTCGCGCCCGCGGCCTCCTGGCGGCCCCTGCTGGCGGCCCTCGCCGTGATCGTGCTGCTGACCGGCGGCTGGTCGCTGGCGGCCACCCCGTTTCCGGACCGGGTCGGCGTCCGGCCGGATCACCCGATCGGCCTCGGCTCCGGGGCCGCGCACGGCGACCCCGGAGCGACCTTCACCCCCAGCGGACCGGGTTGGCAGCTCACCCGTACTGCCGCCGACCCGGTACGCGGCTACCTGCTCAGCCGGCCCGGCGTGGAACTGCGCGTCAGCTACGTCCCCTTCGCCGGGGAGGCCTACGGCGAGCACACCGCCGAGGACCTGTGGCCGGGCCTCGTCCGGGTCGCCCGGCTCTCCGACGGGGAACTCGGCGAGCCGCGCCCGATCAGCGCCCGGAGCGGCGCCGAGGGCCGTACCGGCCCGCTCAGCCAGGACGAGCGGACGGGTTCGATGACGGCCTTCGCCCACCCGGACCGCACCTTCGCCCTCGCCTTCACCCTGCTGGGCGTGCCCGCCGCGGACCCGGCGGACCGGGCCGCAGCGCACCGCACCGTCCGCTCCGTGCGGTTTCCCGGTGGCGGTACCGCCACCGCCCCGGACAAAGTCCCGGTCCTCGGGCCGGTGACCGGCCCGGGGGCCGGGGACGCGTGAGGCGGCGGGTGCGGGCGGCGGCCCGGCGCCGAGCCGACAGCCCCGGCCCCGGCCCCGGCCCCGCGGAGAGCATCGTCCGGCCTGCGGAGAACGCCACCGGGCCTGCGGGGGCTGCCGGGCCCGCAGCGAGCGCCGGGCCCGCGGAGGGGGCGGCGCCCGCGCCGAAGGCGGGAGCGCCGCGCTCCCCGGTGTGGTGCGCGGTGACCCTCTGCGTCCTGTTCGGCGCGGCCGTCCTCGTGGACAACTTCCGTGCCGCAGTCCTGGTGTTCACCGCAGAGGCGGTACTGGCCGCGGTGATCGCCGGGCTCTGTGGCGGGTTCGGCTGGTGGGCGCTCCGTCGACTGCGCCCCGTGCGGCCGCCGCTTCGGGGTCGCAGCCTGGTCTGCCTGGCGTGGGGCTCGACGGCCGCGACCGGCTGCGCGATCATGGCTAACGGCGGGCTGTCGGCGCTGTGGGCCGGGGCCGCCGGGATCGAGTTCACCAACCGCTGGGGCCCCATGCTGACCGCGCCGGTGAACGAGGAACTGCTCAAGCTGTGCGGCCTCGTCCTGCTGTCACTGGCGGTACCGGGCCTCTTCCGCGGGCCGGTGGACGGCTTCGTGCTCGGCGCCCTGTGCGGCCTGGGCTTCCAGGTCACCGAGAACTGGATCTACGCGATGAACACCGTGGTCGGAAGCGCCGCCACGGACGGTCCCGGCGCCGTCGTGCAGTCGACCGTGAGCCGGGTGGTGGTCACCGGCATCGGCACCCACTGGGCGATGACCGCCGTGGCCGGGGCCGGTGCGGCGTACTGGATCACCCGGCCGGGCTCGCGGCTGCGGCTGCCCGCGGCGGTCGGACTGCCGCTGCTCGCCGTGGCCATGCACGCCCTCTTCGACTCGCCGCTGCTCCCCGGCCCGTGGGGGCCGACGACGAAGGCACTGGCGAACTTCTCCCTCGCGGGCGCCCTCTGGCTGGCGCTGCGCGGCCGGGTGCGCTCCCGGATGCGCGGCGTCGCGCGGCTGCCGCGCGAGGAGACCCACCCGGGCGAGAGCGACGCCGGGCTCGCCCTGCTGCGGCGCCGGGACGTGCGGGCCGAACTGCGGCGCCTCCCACCCGGCCCGGACCGGACGGCACGGGTCCGCCGGTGGCGGCAGCAACTGGACGCGCTGGAGGCCCACGTCCTCTGACCCGGGCCCGCGAGCCGCATCGGGCGTCCCGCTCCTGTTTCGCGCCTCCCGCTGCGCAAAGCCACACAGAGGCGGGTGATCACGATCTTTCGGGCGCCGGAATGTCGAACAACCCGGCAGGCGAAGGCGTTCCGCTCCCTCGCGCACCCACTCTTGAGGCCACTATGGTCACAGGAAGAACACAGCCCGTCATAACTTGCCAGTAGCAGAGCAGACTGCGGCAGTGTGTGTGCCCTGCGCCACCGGACCGGTGCCGCAGCTTCCGGTTCAGGCCGCCTCGGGGCGGCCGGAAGCCGACGCCCGCTCCCGGGATTCGCCCACCGGCGGACCCGGACCGCAAGGCGCCGACGCGGCGCCCCGGATGGCCATGCACCAGCTCTCCCACCGGGTGGCAGTCCCCGCTGCCGCCCGGTACGTCCACGCAGCCGGGAGTACCACATGCACCTGACGCACGGTCTGCCGCCCACCAGACGCGAGCGGCGACACCCTGTCCTCACCGGCGCCTTCTGCGCGATATGGATGACCGCGCTCGGTCCGCTCCTTGTCTCCTGCGGCACGGACACCAGCACCGGCCAGACCCCCGCGACGTCGGCGGCGGTCGAACCGCCTCCGGGAGCGGCCCCGGACTACCTCGACCAGACCCTCGACTCCGCCCGCGGCGCGGCGGAGGAGGACGGCTACGCGCCCACCCAGTTCAACATCTCGGGCAGCGACGAGGCGGACTCCTGGCTGATGAGCGACTGGATGGTGTGCTTCCAGGACGAGAAGCCCCCGGCCGTCGGCTCGGACACCCCGAGCATGCAGCTCGGCGTCGTCCCGTCCGCGTCCAGTTGCCCGGCCGAGCCCGCGCCGCACCTGGAGTGGCCGACCTTCCCGGACGTCACTTCGACGACCTTCACGAAGGCCGAGGCCGAACTCTCCGAGCTGGGCTTCGACCGGGTCTCCGTCGAGGCGGCGTACCGCGACGTCGAGGTGCCGGAGGAGGCCGGGGACTGGCTGGTCTGCTTCCAGAGCCCCGAGGCGGGTCGCAAGGCACCCTTCGAGACCGGCCTCGCCGTCACCCTGCAACTCACCGACCCCGCCCCCGGATGCCCGGCCCGCAAGGGCGCCGCCCTGCCGGACAGCGGAGAGGACGGGGTCTGACCCCGCGGTCGATCGCCGTCCGGACGGCCGGTGTCCGGACGGCTGATGTCCGGTGCCCGGCAGGCGGAGTGACGCAGCCCCTACCCCCGGAGCGGGCGTGCTGGCAGAGTCGACGACCATGCTGAAGCTGCGACACGAGATCACCCTCGAACCCGTCCCCCGCGACTGGTTCGAGTCGGCCGTCCGGACGGTCTTCGACGCCCTGGAGGACCTCGTCCCGCAGGAAGGACTGCTGTACGCCGAGGGCGAGCCCGTGCACGACGTGGAGCACCTCGCCGGGCCGCACCTGGCGCCCGGCGCCCGCTACCTGCTCGTCCCCCCGGAGGCGCCCCAGCACCCGGCCGCCCCCGGCGAGCCACCGCACCCAGGGCCCGGCGAGGGGGAGGTGGAGGTGGAGGTGCTGGAGTGGAACCGCGGCGACACCGTCCGGCTGCGCTGCTCCGGCTCCGACCCCGGAGCGGACATTTCCGGGGACGTGCGGTTCACCGGCCCGGACCGGCCGCGCACGCTGAAGGCCTCGGGCACCTTCCGGGGGACGGGCTCCTGGGAGCGCTACCGGCGGGGGAAGGCGAGCGGCAGCCTCGACCTGGACCGCTGGTGGACGCTCGACCCGAAGGGCCGCGCCCCCCTGACCGCGAGCCTGCGCCACCCGCTGGCGAAGGGTGATCTGCGGGTGGGTGTCCGTCCGGCCGAGGACGGCCGCTGGCGGGTGTCCGTCGCCGTCAGCGCACGCGGCCGAGGCTGGGCGCGTCCCCTGGCGGCCGTGGCGGCGATGTTCGCGGGCTCACGGCTGGAACCGGGCTTCCGCTCGTCCCTGGACGAGGCCGCGCAGAACTGGAACAGCGAACTGCCGGAACTCCTGGCGATGTCCTCCGGGGAGATCCGCGAAGAGTTCCTGGCCGGACTCACCGAGGACGAGGAGTACGTCTCCGAGGACAACCCCGCCGACGTGTCCCCGGGCGCCGAGCCCAAGCGCCTCTGACAGCCGGGCAGTCGCTGCGCGCCCCGGTCCCGGGTCAGCGGTTCAGGCGCTCCAGACGGCCGGACCTGACTCCGGCCAGCAGCGCGCCGAACACCGCGGGAGCGGTCGCCAGCAGCTCGGCAGGCCTCTCGCTCTCCCGCACCGCCACCCCCTCGGAAGTCCCCGCGACCTCCAAGCAGTTGTTGCCGCCTCCGCCGCAGAAGCTGGAGCGTGTCCACCGCGTTGCCGAAGTATTCATGTTCCCTCACAGGTCACGTGCGATCGTGTGGATGAGTTCCTGCGACTCGGCCGCCGGCAGTGCCGCTCGCTCCATGATGGCCAGCAGAGAGCGGTAGTTGGTCAACGGCGTGGGCGCTTCCGCGAACTCCGCGGAATAGGCCGTGTCCAACTGGACGGTGTCGAGCCGGGGCACCGGCCCCTCCGCATACAGGATCGACTGCCCGGCCCCGGGGAAACTACCCGCACTGAACGGGATCACGAACAACGTGACGTTCTCCCGGTCGGCAGAGGCCGCCAGGTGGCGAAGCTGCCGACGGGCAACGTCCCGGCCTCCGAACTGCATCCGCAGCGCGGCCTCGTGAATGATGCCGACGTAAGGGACCGGGCTCTCTCCCTCGATCACCCGCTGGCGACCGAGACGGTGCGCCACCCGGAGTTCCACCTCCAACCGCGGAAGAGGCGGCACGACCAGATCGAACAGAGCGCGTGCGTGCTCCTCCGTCTGGAACAGGCCCGGCAGATGGACGGTCTGCGCCGTGCGGATTCGCGTGGCGAAGTGCTCCAACTCCGAGATGTCCACGAACCCGTCGGGCAACTTCCCCCTGAAGTCGTCCCACCAGTACTGCGTCTTCCGACCGCTCGCCATGACGGCGAGGGCTTCGACGAGTGACGTGTCGGGGCAGCGGTACAGGCAGGCCAACTTGCGCACACGGGCGGCGCTGACTCCCGTCCGGCCGGCCTCGACGTTGGAGATCATCGTGCGATCCGAGCCCAACATGTCCGCCGCCTCCTGAATGGACACGTCGGCCTGCTCGCGCATACGGCGCATCTCAGTGGCCAGCCGACGCTGACGGCCAGTGGGGGCGCTCCGTTGAACCATTGAACCTCTCCCGTAAAGAACCAGTCTGGCAGCGGCCTGACCGACTGGTCGAGCGAGTCGAGCGATAACTCACTCGTTCGTGTTTCAGTACTCACATGTGAGCCAGAATGCCCTAGCTTGCTTCTCGTGCCGCTTGCTGCGCTCCGGGAGGAAGCGCGCCGCTCCGGAACCGCTGCCGATGACGCAGCCCGGAGCGGTAATGACACCGCCCGGCAACAACCGTTGGCACACGTCCCGTTCGTCGAACACGCCGCACCGGAGGTGCCGTATGGCCCAGGAGCCTTCCTCCCCCTCGCCCCGCCCGCGGAGCAACCGCACGGTCGGCCCCCGTTGGCCGCCCTGCCGTTCGCCGGGCCCTGGCACTACGAGGTCCACTTCCCCCGCGACCCTCGCGGCCCCCGACTGGCCCGCGTCGCCCTTCGCGCCGTCCTGGCCTCGCACGGACTCGGCGAACTCGTCGAGCGCGCGGAGCTGCCGGCCTCCGAGCTGACGACCAACACCGTCCGGCACACGGCCGGACCGGGGTCCGTACGCCTCGGCTGGACACAGCCGGCCCTGCACGTGAGCGTGTGGGACACCGAACCGGCGCTTCCCGCCCGCAGCGGGCCCGACGCCTTCGTCCTCACGGACCCCGCACCCCCGCACGACGCGATCGGCGGCAGAGGGCTCCTGCTGCTGAACGTCCTCGCGGACCACTGGGGAAGCTGCGCACTCGACGACGGGCCGTGGGGGCCGGGCGGCAAGACGGTCTGGTTCGAGTTGCTGCTGAAGGGCGACCGGACTCCGCCCGTACTGGCCGCCTGAATCACGCCCCGGCAACCGTCGCCGCACCCTCCGCACCCGTCGGACGCCGGACGAGCCGGCCTCCACAGCCCCGCGGCTCAGACGGTGAGCAGTCGCCCCATGGCGGCGAGTACGGACGGTTCCACCCGGTAGTAGACCCAGGTCCCGCGCCGCTCGGAGGCGAGCAGGCCGGCCTCCCGGAGCTTCTTGAGATGGTGGGAGACGGTCGGCTGGGAGACGCCGACGTCCGAGATGTCGCAGACACAGGCCTCACCGCCCTCGTGCGAGGCCACCAGCGAGAACAGCCGCAACCGCACCGGGTCACCCAGCGCCTTGAACATCGCCGCCGTCCGCTCGGCCTCCGCCGGGGACAGCGCGCGCTCCGTCAGTGGCGGGCAGCACGCGGCCACCGGCTCACCGACCGTCGTGGGCAGCGCCTCGGCACGTGTCATGTCTCTATTTTGACATGTGTCGATCTCTTCGACCAGCCCCCACCCCTCTCCACATTTCCACCCCTTCCGTGAACCCACAGATTCGACATCTGTCTATGTTGACGCCCGTCAATGCCGGTGCCATGCTGACCCGTGCCCGCACATTGACACCCATCGAAGCAGGAGGCCGTCATGTCCGCTGCCGAACTGCCCGTCGCGGTGATCGGAGCCGGTCCCGTGGGGCTGGCCGCCGCCGCCCACCTCTTGGGACGCGGCATCGAACCGCTCGTCCTGGAAGCCGGTGAACAGGCCGGCAGCACCGTCCGCGAATGGGGGCACGTCCGGCTGTTCTCCCCGTGGGCGGAGGTCGTCGACCCGGCGGCCGAGAAGCTGCTGGCCCCCAGCGGCTGGACGGCCCCCGAGGGCACGGCGTACCCGACCGGCGCCGCGTGGGCCACCCACTACCTCCAGCCGCTGGCCGACGCCCTCGGTGAACGGGTCCGCTACGGCGCCCGCGTCACCGGCGTCTCCCGGCTCGACCGGGACCGCGTCGTGGACGCCGACCGGGAGCGGCAGCCCCTCACCGTCCACGTGCTGCACCCCGACGGCACCGAGGAGCGGCTGCTCGCCCGCGCCCTGATCGACGCCTCCGGCACCTGGTCCGCCCCGGCGCCTCTCGGCGGCGACGGCTTGCCGGCCCTCGGCGAACGCGCCGCGGCCGACCGCGTCTCCTACCGGGTGCCCGACCTCGGCAACCCGGCCGTCCGGGCCCGTCACGAGGGACGCCGTACCGCCGTGGTCGGCTCCGGCGCGTCCGCCTTCACGGCGCTGGCCGCCCTGGCACGCCTCGCCGACGACGCCCCCGGCACCCGTGCCACCTGGGTGCTCCGGCGCGGAATCGGCGACTCCACCTTCGGCGGCGGCGAGGACGACCAGCTCCCCGCACGCGGCGCGCTGGGGCAGGCCGCCAGGGCCGCGGTGGAGGCCGGGCACGCCGAGGCCGTCACCGGGTTCCGCACCACGGCGGTGGAACGGTCCGGCGACCGGCTGGTGCTGGTCGCCGAGGACGGGCGACGGCTGGACCCGGTCGACGAGGTCGTCGTCCTGACCGGGTTCCGCCCCGACCTCACCTTCCTGGACGAGCTGCGCCTCGCCCTCGACGAGCGGCTCCAGGCACCCGTCGCGCTGGCTCCGCTCATCGACCCCCACGTCCACTCCTGCGGCACCGTCTACCCGCACGGGGTCCGCGAGTTGTCGCACCCGGAACAGGACGTGCACCTGGTCGGGATGAAGAGCTACGGACGCGCGCCGACCTTCCTCGCCATGACCGGCTACGAGCAGGTCCGCTCCGTCGCCGCCGCCCTCGCCGGCGACCACGAGGCCGCCGAAAGCGTGGAGTTGACGCTCCCGGAGACCGGAGTGTGTGGAGGGGCGGGCCTGTTCGACGAGCCGGACGCCGTGGCCCCCGAGGACGGCGGGGGCTGCTGCGGCACCCCGTCGGCCGACACCACCGACAGCCCGTCCGCCGCGCAGGCTCCCGCCGGCGGCTGCTGAGCCCGGAGTCGGCGCGGGCATCGGCCCCGGTCGCGACCGGGTCGGGCAGCGCGACGCCGCGGGGTACCGGATGCGGAGGTCGTCACCGGCGCCGGGCCGCTCACGGAGGCAGGTGCCCCACCGCGCGGTGGGGCACCTGCCTCCGTGCTTCCCGGGGAGAGGCCCTGCTCTCTCACACCGCGCTCGGAGCTCCGCGCTTCCTCGCTCCCCGCCGTACCGGCGCGCTGACCCGGTGCAGGTAGGTGGCCACCTCACGGTAGGAGGCCCAGAAGCCCACCTCGTGGTACGGCACACCGCGTTCGGCGCAGTATGCCCGGGTCAGCTCCCGGGCACGGGGCAGGTTCTTCTGCGGCATCGCCGGGAAGAGGTGGTGCTCCACCTGGTAGTTCAGACCGCCGTAGACGAAGTCGATGACGAGCGAGGGGCGGATGTTCCGTGAGGTGAGCACCTGGCGCTCGAGCCAGTCGAGATTCTCCTCCTCACCGTCGCGTACGGACATCCCCTTGTGGTTGGGGGCGAAGATCATCCCGAAGTAGACCCCCAGCGAGGCCTGCTGGACCAGTACGAAGGCGATGGCGAGGCCGGGCGACAGGACGGTGAAGACAGCCGTGAGGTAGAGCACCACACGGAGGAGAAGCAGGGCGGACTCCAGGACCGGCCGCTTGGTCTGGCCTGCGGCGATCGACTTCACGGCGGTCTTGTGCATCTTCAGGGACTCCAGAACGAGCAGCACGAAGAACAGCACGCTCTGGTAGCGGACGATGAATCGCTTGATCCCGGTACGGCTGGCGTACTGCTTCAGATCGAAGATCGCGGTGCGCCGGCCGATGTCCGGGTCCATGTCCAGGTGGTTGGGATTGCTGTGATGCCGGTTGTGGTGGTTGACCCACCAGCCGTAGCTCACCCCGTTGATGAAGTTGGCGTGCAGGTAGCCCATGGCCGAGGCGGCACGCTTGCTCCGGAACATGGCCTTGTGCCCGGCGTCGTGCCACATGAAGGCGCTCTGCCCGCCGCACAGGCCCATCCAGAGCGCCACCAGAAGCTGCCACCAGCTGTCCCCGACGAGGAAGAAGGCGACCAGGCCGGCCACGAGGAAGCTCGCATTCAGTGTGAGGCGGCCGATGTAGTAGCCCGGCACGAGGTCCAGCAGACCCTCGGCCTTGACGCGCTTGTGGAGCTCGGAGAAGGTCGCGGAGGCTCCGGCACCCTGATGCCCGGAGGCCCTGCTCCCTCCCGGCGACGGCACGGCGCCGGGAGGGCCCGGCGGAACATTCGGAGATGACATGTGACGCTCTCCTTGGCGGTGTGCGTCCGCCGGCCTGCGGCATCGCAGCCGCCAGGTCGTCGGACGGTGAACGCTGACGAGGACGGGGGCTCCGGCACCCGGGGGCCGGCTCCACCGCGCGGCGACCGGCGTCGTTCCGCCCGGTGCGTGACGTCCGCGGTGCGACGCCCGATGCGGGCGGGCCGGAGGTGGGCCCAGTCTGCTGGGCGCCGCTGATGCGCCACTGATGCCTGCCTGACGACCGCGCGGGGCTGGTCCGCCCTGCGGCAGGACGTGCCCGCGGCGACACACGGGCCCCGACCCGTCCCCGCCGGGAAGGCCGTTCCCGGCGTGTCTTCGTGCGCGCCCTCCACGGGTGTCCGCGAGCGGTGTCAGGCAGGACGGGACTCCTCGCGCATGCGCTGCTCCACCTCCCGGGTCACGGCGTCCGCGTCGCGTGCGACCACCGGGTCGTCCGGAGCGACGATCACGCTCATCAGCGACGCCACCATTGCTTGCTGCAGGTCGTCGGTGCTGGTCGGCTTCTCGCTCATGGGGCAGGTCTCCCGTTCTGCTCTCGGGCGGACCCGCGCGTCGTCCGCGCGGGGTCATGCGTCGGATGCGGGTGCCTGTGAGGCGTCAGAAGGCGCCGCAGGCACGGAAGATGTGGGCGAAGCCCGGCAGGGAGGCCTCGCCGTCGAACGCCACGTACTCGGGTATCACCACGTCCGGAGCCCACTTGTGCTTGTAGGCAAGCTGGGACTGGGCGGGGTAGAGGTCGGCTCCGTGCTCCCAGAGGAAGTGCATGAGCCACCGCAGCGCCGAGCTGTGACCGGGCAGCTCATGGTCCGGGTCGAGTCCGGTGAACGGCGTGAAGCCGAAGTGCAGCCACTCCGTCTCCTCGTCGCGGAACCTCCCGATGGCGTGTGCGTTGATCGCCTCCATCAGCCCCGGTGTCCCGCCGGGTGTCCGCCGGCTCAGGTCGTGCATCCAGCCGGCGCGGCTTCCGTAGACCGGCGAGTAGGAGATGTAGCCGACCGGCGCCCCTTCGATGCTGCCCACGAACAACCTCCTGAGCGGCTGCGCGGCACCCCCGATCTGCCCCACCAGGAACTCCAGCTGGTGGGCTCCGGCCTTGGAGCCCAGCCAGGCGGAGTCGATGACGGTCAGGGCCTCCTCGCATTCGTCCGCCGTCGCCTCCCTGACCACCAGTCCGTTCCGGTGGGCGCGGGAGATCTTGTTCCGGAGCTGCATGAAGCGGGTACCGCGGAGCGAGAACTCCGGCAGCCGGACCGCCCAGGAGGCGCCGATCTGGTTCACCGTGAAGCCGTGGCGGGCGTAGATCTCCGCGTCGGCGCGCTGCACCTGCACACTGACCAGGCTCAACCCCTGCTCCCGGACGAAGGCGACGAAGCGCTCCAGCAGCGCCTCGTAGTCGCCCCGCTCCGCGAAGGGGCCCCCGAACTGGACCGCGAACCTTCCGGTCCTCCGGTAGATGATCGCGCCGTCGAGCCCGGGGGCGGTGAAGGTCTCGTTGCCGCTGTTGAGTGCCAGGAACGCGCTCGGGTTCTCGGTGTGCGTATGCGTCATGACGGCCCGGAGAACCGGGACGTCGGACAGTGCGACGGGCATGGTCGCCTCCCTGCAAGGAAACTGGATTTTCGGGAATTAGAGCACCCGAATACCGGAGGACGGAAGAGGGAAAGGAGCCGCCGAATGGACGTCAGAGGCGCGTCAGCACAGTGTCAGAAGGACCTGTCAGAGTCCTACTCATGAGCGGAGACGCACAGCGGATCCGCACACAGGGAGAGGTGCCCGGAGCGGCTTATCGGGGACCTGAGTGCATACCCGGGTCGGGCTTTTCGAAGCCCACGCAGGTTCGAATCCTGCCCTCTCCGCCCGATGGGAAGTACCGCCTCCGCCGCGTTGCACTCGCCACGCGCACCGGAGAGGCGGCGGCAGTGCCGGCTTGTCGATACGTCACTGCCGGACGCGTTGCGCACCACCGCAGTGTTCGGGCCGCGCGAGCGAACCACGTGCTGGCCGATCTCCGACACATGGCACCCGATCAGTAGTTCCCGCCGGACGCCCGGGTAAACGATTGGTCCACGGAAAACGCAAGTGAAAGACCCTTTTCCGCTTTCCGGAGCCCGATGAGACCCGAGGGCGCCACCGCGCCACGAGCCCCGCAGTGCTCCGAAGCCGCCATCGGCCGCTCCGCGGACCCGCGCCCCGCGCCGCCCGGAAGCTGCCGGCTCCGGCCCTTTTGAGGCACCGGCACCTGGTCCACTACCGGTCCTCCCACGCGCCCAGGGACGCCCACACCGCAGGAGCGGCCTCGTGTCGGCCCTCGGCTCCTGCCCGCCAAGGAAGGCCCCCCTTAGCGCGGTCGGCGTCGAACCGGCTCGTTCCTCTCCGGGGGGGGCGTCGGCGGGAACGTCCGAACGTCCTCATGGCTCGGGAAGCGACCGTTTTCGGTCACAGGAAGATCCGCCGTCGCACGCGCGCCACGGCGACGTCGCCGGCGCCGCCGTCTATGCCGCGAAAGCGCCGAGACCTCTACAGGGCCATGTGCCGAACATCGCCCAGCACCTCGGATTCCAGGCACACGGGATGCCGCCGTCCGGAACAGTTCGCTCGGGAACATGGCCGGAACACGCGCCTCAATTGCTCAGGTCCTACCGCAGACCGATCTCTTTATGGCACGATCGATCACTGCAAGTGCAGTGCGACGATCCTGCCGAAGTGGGCGGCAGGACCCTCGACTGCGGCCACGCGGCGGGCCTGTTCGCGAAAGACGCTACACCGTCATCGACGAACGATCTGCTACTGCCCGGTACAGCCGCGTTCGCCCGTACAACCACATTGTTCCACCATGCAAGTTCACTTATGGTTCAGGCCGTGAACAACGGGGGAGAAACGTGTGTTGAAATTCTCTATACTCGGCGCGCTGCGCATGTGCACCGGCGAGGGCGAGGTCGAGATTCCAGGTGATCTGCAACGCGTATTGGTGCAGACACTTCTCGTGAGCGAGGGAAATACCGTGTCCGGCGGAGTACTGGCCGACGAGATGTGGGGCGAATGCGGCCCGGCTCGGCAGATGAACGCCCTGCAAGCCCATATCAGCCGGCTGCGCAGGCGGTTGCAGAGCCTGGAGCCCGAGTGCCCGGAGACGCGCCTCGTCCTGTCGCCCTCGGGTTACCGGCTGGTTGTCGGCCCGGAGGAACTGGACGCGACGAGGTTCGTCCGTTATGTACGGGAAGCGGAGACGCTGATCTGGGAGGACCCGATGGCTGCGGGCCACAGGCTGCGCGAGGGGCTGCTCCTCTGGCGCGGTGACGCACTCGGCAACCTCACCGGAGGTCCCATCTGCCGGACCGCCGCCGCCCGGTACGAGGAGTACCGGCTGCGCGCCATGGAACTGCTCTTCGACGCGCAGCTCAGCACCGACCGGCACGGCTCGGTGCTGGCCGAGTTGAACGAGGCGCACTCCAGCAACCCGCTCCGCGAACGGTTCTGCCAGCAACTGATGGTGGCGCTCTACCGCTCCGGACGACAGGCGGAGGCACTGGACACCTATCGGCGCATGTGGCACCGGCTGTCCGAGGAACTGGGCGTCCAGCCCTCGCCGGCCCTTCGTCGCGTCGAACGCGCGATCCTCTCGCACGACACGGGGCTGACGGCCGTCGACCGCACGCTCTCCCTCCTCGACTCCGCCTGAGGTTCCGGCGTCCTCCGGGGGATCAGGACGGCGCCCCCGTCGGGGGACTCGCGGAAGGCGCGGCGGCCGGGAGCGCCCGGGGCACCGGACGACGCCCCGGGCGGCCGGTTGCGGAGGGGCCCTTCCTCCTCGACCGGCCACCCGGCGCACCTGACGGCGACCGTTCGCGGTTCCACCGCACCGTGCCAGTCCGGGCTGCGCCCGCTCAGGGCGAGGCGATCGCCAGCACCGCGTTCTGGCCACCGAAACCGCAGGAGTTGCTCAGCGCGAGGCCGGTGGACCGGTGGACAGGACGCGTGGGGACCTCCAGCGAGATGCGCGGGTCGAGCTTCTGCAACCCGGCAGTGGGCGGCAGCGTGCCCTCCTCCAGGGCCAGAACGGTCAGTGCCGCCTCGACCGCTCCGGCAGCCCCCAGCAGATGGCCGGTCACCCCTTTCGTCGACGTGACCACCGGGCCCTCCGGGAACGTCCGCGCCAGCATCGTCGCCTCAGCGAGGTCGTTCAGGGGCGTACTGGTGCCGTGGGCGTTCACGTGGTCCACGTCGCCGGGAGCAGCGCCCGCGTCCCTGAGGGCAGCGCGGACCGCGGCCTCGACGCCCCTGCCCTCGGGGTGCGGCGAGGTCATGTGGTGGGCGTCCGCCGAGGCCCCGTACCCCACTACGCGGCCGCGGACCCGCGCGCCCCGAGCGGACGCGTCCGCCGGCCGTTCCAGGACCAGCACGCCCGCACCCTCCCCCGCGACGAACCCGTCCCGGTCCGCGTCGAAGGGACGCGAGGCCGTGCCGGGGTCGTCCTCCCGCTGCGAGAGGGCTCCCATCCGGGCGAAGCCCGCCATCACCAGCGGTGTGATCATGGCCTCGCTGCCGCCTGCCAGCACCACGTCGCAGCGATCGAGGGCCAGCAGGTCGCGTGCGGTTCCGATCGCCGTGGCGCCGGAGGCACAGGCCGTGGCCACGACGAGGTTCGGGCCGGTGGCTCCGAACTCGATGGCCGTCTGCCCGGCGAGCATGTTCGGCAGCTGCATGGGGAGAAGCAGCGGAGAGACACGTTGCGGGCCGCGGGACAGCAGGGTCTCGAACTGCTGCTCGACTGTTCCGGGGCCGCCGTCCGCACAACCGAGCACCACCCCGACCCGGGCACCGTCCCAGGAGGCCGGATCGAGTCCGGCGTCGGCAAGGGCCTCCCGCGCGGCCACCAGGGCGAACCGGACGAACGGATCCAGACGCAGCGCTCGGCGCGCGCCGAGCAGGGCGTCCGCGTCGAAGCCGGGAACCCTGCACGAGAGCCGGACCAGTCCGCCCTCCAGCTCCGGGTCCAGCGCGGCGGCCGCGTGTCCACCGCAGACCGCCGCCCAGCTCGCCCGGGTGCCGACACCACCGGGCGTCACCAGCCCGACACCGGTGACGACGGTTTCGGGGCCCGCCATCAGATCTTCGCGCTCCGCTCCTCCATGAGGAGCACGATGCCTCCGACGCTTCCCGCTTCCAGCAGTTCGTCGTCACTGATCCGGACACCGACCTCCGTCTCCAGCAGCAGGGACAGCTCGACCACGGCCAGCGAGTCGAGTTCGATCTCCTCGTGGCTGGCCTCGGGGACGATCGCCTCGGGCGCCACCTTGAGCTTGGCCGACAGGATGGCTTTGAGTTCTTCGAACACGGTGTTTCCTTTCCGGGGTCCCCGCCGGGCGAATGCCGGCGGACAGCATCGGGGGCGGTCAGGCGGTGGCGATCTCCGGCCAGACCAGCGTGGTGGCGCCCCAGGCCAGGCCGCCGCCGAAAGCAGTCATCAGGAGGCGGTGGCCGGCCACCAGGCGGCCCTCCTCGACCGACTGCGCGAGGAGCAGCGGGACAGAGGCCGCTCCGGTGTTGCCGACGTGCTCGATGTTCGTGAGGCACTGCTCCTCGGAGAAGCCCATCCGCTCGCCGACGGTGGCGAGGATGCGGGCGTTCGCCTGGTGGGCGGCGAACCGGTCGATGTCCGACAGCTTCCAGCCGGCCAGTTCGGCAGCCCTGGCCGAAGCCTGCGTCATGTGACCGACCGCGTGCCGGAACGTGTCCCGGCCGCGCATCCGGAAGTAGTGGTCCTCGGGTGGCGCGGGCATCCCGGAGGACCGCTGCCGGGACCCGCCGGCGGGTACCTCGATCAGCCCGCTCCGCTCACCGTCGCTCCCCAGCACCTGCGGCCCGAGGGCGCCCGGTTCCCCGTGCTCCCCCGGGCGCAGCACGGCGGCGCCCGCGCCGTCGGCGAAGATGACGGCCGTGGCCCGGTCTGCCGGATCGACGATGGTCGTGAAAGCGTCCGCCGCCACGAGGAGCACCCGGTCGGCGATCCCGGCGGCGATCAGGCCGGAAGCCGAGGCCAGGCCGTAGAGAAAGCCGGAGCAGACCGCGGCGATGTCGAAGGCGGGCGCGCCGCCCAGCCCCAGCCGGTCCGCAACCTCGGGTGCCGTCGCCGGACACGGCCGGTCGGGCGTGGTCGTGGCCAGCACCACGGCGTCCGGTGGCTCGCCGCCGGACGCCTTGAGAGCCCGCTGTCCCGCCTCGACGGCCAGGTCGGACGTGGCCGTGCCCGGCGCGACGACATGCCGGGACGCGATGCCGGTACGGGAGCGGATCCAGTCGTCGGTGGTGTCGAGGCGCCTGGTGAGGTCCTCGTTGGTCACCCGGTGCGGCGGCACGTACGAGCCGAGGCCCGCCAGCACCGCCGCCCGGCCGGAGGAGGCGCCCCCCGACAGGGCGCCTCCCGTGCCGAGCCTCACGTATCCGTCCCTGCGGAGGAGAGGACGCTCACGGGCAGGCCCATGTAGGCCATGCGCGCCTCCGCCATCTCGTCGGTCCACCGCTCGGCCATGTCGTAGCGCTGCTCCGGCGTGGTGTCGAGCAGGCGCGCCCCCGGCCACACCTCGTAGTCGCCGATCACGTCGGCGTGCTCCCGCATGCCCTGCTGGAACAGTTCCTCCCGGTGTATAACGAACTCCCGGTCGGGGATCTCGTCCCAGAGGCGCACACCGGCCCGGAGTATCTCCAGCAGCCGGGGCCGGTACTCCGGGTGGGCGGCCACGTGGTCGCGCAGGATGGTGCTGGCCACGGTCAGGTGCCGGATCTCGTCGATCGCCGTACCGCGGGAGATCTCGCCGGTGGCCTCCGAGAGCGGAGTCCACTTGCGCTCGCTCAGCTCCGCGGCCGGGGCGAGCACCCCCTCGATGACGATGGCGAAGACCGCTACCCCGCCGGGGAAGTCGCCCTGGTCCCGCACGATGTCGAGCGTGAAGTCCACCACCGGGTCGAGCACCCGCCTGCGGTAGTCGACGGCCATCGTGTCGATGTCGCTCAGCAGTGTGCCGGCAGGATGGCCCAGTTCCACCAGGTGGTTGCGGAACACTCGGGCGTGCCGGGCCTCGTCCAGGAGCTGGGTGGCGTAGAACTCCATCTCCGGGATGCCCGGGGCCGCCGCCACGTAGTGGCCCAGCAGCCGGGTAGCGACCTCCTCGGCCAGGCTGCGGAAACCGAACTCCAGCGTCAGGGCTTCCCGCAGCGGACCGGGCTCCTTGAGGAACGCCGGGACACCGGCGTTCTCGTGGTGGCCGGTCACCCCGCGGTCCCGCAGGGTCCCCTGTGCCACGGAGGTGATCCAGTACGCGAGGTCGCACTCCTCGGGCGTGAGCGTGAGGTCCTTCGCCCCGTCGAGCAGGCCGGGGGCCTTGTCCCAATCGGCCTCGGGGGCCACGGCGTGAGTGGTCATGTGTGGTCTCTCCTTCGTAGTCAGGGCCGGATGCCGTCCGGGCCGGTGGCAGGGCGCAGGACGCCCCCGAAGAGCCCGCCGGCGTAAGCGAGCAGCGGTTCGCCGCCGGCCACCGAGGCATGGGTGACGTGCCCGAGAAGCACTTGGTGATCGCCCACCGGGGTCCGGCCGAACACCCGGCAGGTGTAGACGGCGAGAGCTCCGTCCAGAAGCGGCGCACGGGTGTACGGACAGGTGGCGCGGGGCAGGTGGGCGAACTGCGCCTCGCCCGACGGCCGTGCTCCGTCCGCGAAATGCCGGGCCACCTCTGCCTGTGAGGCGTCCAGCACGTTCACGACGAAACGTCCCGCGGCCACCGCCATGCCGGCGAAGGACGACTCCGCCCGGAGGCAGGCGCCCAACAGCAGCGGCTCGTGCGACACGGTGGTGACGGTACTGACCGTCGTTCCGTGCGGCCGCCCGCGGTCGAGGACGGTCAGCACCGAGACCGGGGAGGCCAGGTGCCGCAGGGCTCGGCGACGTTCCCTGGGGCCGCCGGGAGGCGGCGGGGCGACAGCGGTCTGTCCGCGCGGGGACGGGCCGGCCGACTTCACCGTGCCGTACCCGACGGCTCGGGTGTGCCGGTTTCCTGCTGCACCGGAGCGGCGGCCGCAGCCGGCCGGCGCTCCGCAGGCAGGTGGCCGACCGGTCGCGGGTCCGGGGCGTGGGCCGGCGGCTTGGGGTGCGCGACGCCCAGGTCGTCGAGCAGCCGCAGGTAGCCCGGCTGCTGCACGGGCTCGAAGGGCAGGGCGAAGGGCTTGAGGAAGTTGCCGAACAACCCGCGGTCACCGAAGAGGTGGAAGGCGAGCACCATCAGCGCCCACTCCGGCTCGACGAACACGCACCACGCGGCGGCGACGGCCCCCTGCGTGATGAGGCTGTGCATGACGTTGTAGAGCACGTAGTACGCCTTGTGGATCGGTTTGCCCCCGCTGCGGCGGAACGCGATCGCACCGGGGAGGTAGCCGATGACGTCGATGTAGAGGAACAGCACGATCGCCAGCCACCAGCGGATCTCACCGAAGTTGGCGATGAGGAAGCCGGTGGCCGCGACGAAGCCGACGAGGTATTCGGCGCGGTGCCAGAAGAAGGTTCTGGGCGTCTCGTACGGATTGACCTGGTCCATGTGACTCAGCTCCGGGAGGTGGTGGTCAGGCGGCTGCGCCGCTGGGGTGAGGGACGGTGGGCGCCGTGCCGCCGGGCAGGACGGAGTCGGGGAAGAGGCCGGTGACGGCCCAGGCCACGGTCTCCCTGATGACCCGCTCCGCGATCGGGTCGAGAATGCCCTCAAGGCTGGGGATGCCGAAGTCGAAGTCGGCGACGAAGGACACGAGGGTGTCCTCGCCGTCCTGTTGCAGCGACCACGTACCGCTGAAGCTGTCGAAATCCCCCTCGGCCTGCTCGAAGCCGATCTCGAGCGCGTCCCGGCGAAAATCGTCCCTCTCGCTCCAGCGCAGCAGCCCGCTGCGGAAGTGCAGCTCCCAGCTGGACGAGCACTCGGGCTCCGGCCAGGCCGCGTGCACCTCGGTGGAGTTCACGTGGGGTGCCAGCTCCGGGTACTTCTCCCAGCGCATCACCTGGTCGTAGACGGTCTCGGCAGCGGTGGAGGGCACGCGTACGCGCAGTTCGACGTGTCGCACGTCAGTTGCTCCCTTCAGGCATCCGGACCGCGCCTCGGACGAGGTCGCGGGTGGCTTTGTCGAAGGCGTCGCAGAGGTGGTCCGCTTCGCTCCCGGTCAGCGTCGCGGGCGGGGTGAAGCGCACCACGGAACTCCCGTTCATGGAGTGGTTCGCTGCGACGCCGTGGTTGAACAGCTCGATGAGCAGCTCCCCCGCGAGCCCGGCCTCGACCAGCTCCACTCCGATCAGCAGTCCGCGCCCGCGGACCTCCACCAGCAGCTCGGGGATGTTGCGTCGGGCGATCTCCCGGATGCGGGGCAGCAGGACCGCACCGAGGTCCATCGCACGGGAGACCAGCCGCTCCTCCTTGACGGCGCGCACCGCGCCGCGCACGGCGGCCATCAGCAGGGGCTGGCCCGAGAACGTGGCGGTGTGGACGTACGGGTCCTTGTCGAAGGGCCGGAAGGCCTCGCGGGTGGCCACCGCCGCGGACACCGGGAGCACTCCGCCCCCGAGCGCCTTCCCGGCGAGGAGCACGTCCGGCACGATGCCCTCGGTGTCGGCGCCCCACCACTCACCGAGGCGGCCGAACCCGGACTGGATCTCGTCGAGGATGAGGAACCCGTCGTGTGCGCGCACCAGTTCCTCGACCCGCCGCAGGTAGCCCGCGGGCGGGATGACGACCCCTCCCTCGCCCTGGACCGGTTCGAGGATGACGCAGACCCGGCCCGGGTGGGCGGTCAGTTCCGCTTCCAGGGCATCCGCGTCCCCGAAGGGCAGGTGGGTGAAATCGGGCAGTAGCGGCCGGAAGGGGCGCTGGTACACCTCCTTGGCGGTGGCCGACAGCGCTCCCAGGGTTTTGCCGTGGTAACCGCCGTGCATGGAGACCGTACGGGTGCAGCCCCCGGCGCGGGCGAGCTTCAGCCCGGTCTCCACCGCCTCCGCGCCGGACAGGGCGAAGTGCACGCGGTCCAATGTGGGCGGCATGACGGAGACCAGCGCCTCGGCTGCCCGGGCCACGGCGGGCTCCAGCAGGATGCGTGTCGCGGTGGGGTGGCTGTGGAGCTGCCGCTCCACCTCCTCCATGACGATCGGATGCCGCGCGCCCATGATGAACACGCCGTACCCGCCGGCGTTGAGGAAGCGCTCCCCGTCGCTGGTCCGCAGCCAGGCACCGGAGGACTCCACCTCCATGTGGCTGCCGAAGAGCTCGGCCAGGGTTGCCCGGCCCTTGCTGAGATGCGCGCGGTAGAGGCCGAGGATCTCCTCCTTGGTGTCGGCTCGGGCAACGGCCCGGGATTCCTGCAGCACGGTCACGGTTCATCCACTCCAAGGCGGTCTGCGGTTCCGAAGCGGTCAGCGGTTCGAGGAGGGGGCGGGCGGAGTCCGGTCCGGGTCACGCCAGTTCGAGGGGCCCGCCGGCGAAGTAGCGCAACAGCGGCTCGGCTGCCGCCGGACGGGCCGGCGGATGGAAGGCCAGAGGACGCGCCGCCGCCGCGAGCAGCGAGTGCTCGGAGGAGCGGATGAAATCCAACCCGCCCAGGAGCTCCAGTGCGCGGGCCGTGATCGCGGGGAGGGCGTCCTGCACGGTGTAGCGGGCGACGAGGACGGCCGCGACGGCCTCCTCGCCGCGCATCCCGCCCGTCACCGCCCGTGCAGCGCCGGTGAGATGGGCGAGTGCGGCCTCACACTGCACTGCCAGGGCCGCACGTTCGGTGTCCGAGCCGCGCTCCCGCTCCACGACCGTCGCCACCAGGGCGGCGGCGGCGCCGACGTATCCGGCGCTGATGAGCAGCTCGAACCAAATGAAACCGGCCGTCTGGAGGTCGTCCAGCCGGTGCGGGTCGTCCGAGGAGGTGCGCACCACCATGCCGGTGGGCACGAAGACGTCGGTCAGCCGCACTTCGTCGCTCTCGGCCGCGGCCAGCAGGTCGTTCCCCCAGAAGGGGTGGACGCTCATCCCGGGGGCGTCGGAGGGGACCAGGGCCAGCGCGAGTTCGGGTTCGCCGCTCGGGCCGGGGACGGCGATGCTCGCCGTGAGCAGGTCCATGGAGGCCGCCAGACTGCACGGCTTCTTGGACCCGGACAGCAGGAAGCCGCCCTCGACAGGGCGCGCCGTCACCGCCGGCACGAGGACGTTCTGCTGCGTCCGGCCCTCCGCCCAGCCGGACGCCATCAGCTTCTGCTCGGGCACGATGCGGTGCAGCAGCTTCTCCTGCTCCGGCGCCAGCCCACCCCGCTCACCCGCCAGCGAGAAGAGCATCGCCGCGGTGAAGTGGTGCATGGCAGCGGCCGCAGCGAGCGAGGGCGACACCGAGCCCACCGCCGTTTGGGCCCGGACGGCGTCCAGCGGACCGGCGCCCGGACCGCCGTAGCCGTCCGGGACCAGCAGGCCGACGCCACCGTGTGTGCGGAAGAGCGCAACGACAGGGCTGCCGGGACGTTCCCTCTCGGCGAGGGGCAGGTCGGACAGCGCCTTGAGCAGCCCCGGGTGGTATTGCTCGCAGACCGCACGAGCCTGGTCGAGGGAGCGCACGAGGACCTCCAGAGAAGTGTCGGGAGCGGGGGCGGGAAACGGTTTCAGCCGACGCGGTGACTCGGTGGCGGATCAGTCACCGAACACGGCACGGTGCGGGCTGACGTCGTGCGCGATGCTGACGCCCTGAAGGTGGGAGGTTTTGAGGATCGGGTAGTTGGCCTCGCCGAAGACCCCGCCGGTCAGCCCGGTGCCCCCGTGGCTCGGCAGGTAGGGCAGGAAGCCGATGTGCGAGTCGTTGACCTTGAGCAGACCACCGTTCGAGACGCGTTGGAGGAACAGCTCGATCACCTCCTCGGAGGCGGCCCACAGGGAGTTGCGCAAGCCGTACTCGTTGCTCTCGACGAAGTCGATGAAGCGGCCGAGCAGATCGTCGTCGGGGGCCGGTTCGGGCACGATCATCGGAATCAAGGGGAAGAAGGTCTCCTCACGCACCAGGTCGAACTCCCGGGCGTCAGTGAGGCCGGGCACCCTGACCACGGTGGGCTGGAGGAAGACCCCGGTCTCGGAAGGTTCGCCGTCCACCTCGGTGCGCCGGCCACCCGTGACGATCTCGCCGCCGTTCTCCAGGGCCTGGTCGAGCAGCCGGAAGAAGCGCTCGCTGCGGCGCACGGGGGAGAGCAGCACGTCCTCCTCCTCGGGATACCCCGGGCGGACGGCGGGTGCCTTCCTCCTCAGCTCTTCGGCGAGCTCGTCGGCGACGGCGGGGTGGACCAGCACGTAGTTGGGCACCATGCAGATCTGCCCCGAGCCGTAGAACGCCTCGGTGATCGCCTCGGCCGCGCGGGGCACGTCCGCGTCGGACCACACCACCATGCCGTCGTTGCCGGCGAGTTCGAGGATGGGTTTCTTCCCATGGGCGACGCACTGCTGCTCGAAGCGGAGCCCCTCACGGCTGCCGCCGATGTAGAAGATGTCGTCGACGAGCGGGCTCTCCAACCACCGGTCGAGGGTCTGCTTCGGGTTGCTGCACACCGCGTTGAGGGTTCCGGCGGGAGCGCCCATCTCGTCGAGGAGCGGGGCCACCACGTCCCGCATCAGCCACATCGTGCTCAGCGCGATGCTGCGGGGCGCACGCATCACCACCGAGTTCCCGGCCATCAGGCAGAGGACCGCCAGTGCCGCACTGGGCAGCGGCGCGTTCTGCGGCGGGTTGAAGGCGACGACCCCGTCGGGCCGGCGGCGGACGATCAGCCGCCGCCCGCCGTGCCGCACCTCCGTGTGCATCTGCTGCCGGTACCAGCCGAGGCTCTCCTCGCTGTAGATCTGCATGAGGCAGCTGAACTCCCAGCGGGCGAGCTTCACCGGGTGTGCCTCGTCGGTGAGCATCGAGATGAACTCGTCCTTGCGACGCACCAGTTCCTCGCGGAAACGGGTACCCAGCCGCATGCGGCGATCGAGCGGGACGGCCGCCCATTCCCGTGCCGCGGCCGCCGCCGCCTCGGTCGCGAGGTCGATCGCGTCGTCGTCGGCCACCGCGCACCTGCCCACCAGGTACGGATGCGGAGTCATCGGCTCGTCGGAGGACTGCTCCAGCGACCGCTTGAGGCGGACGCTGGTGAAGACATCCTCCAGGAGGGACCGGCCGGTGACCGTGTAGACCCAGCCTTCACCTGGGACGTCCTTGCCTGCGATGTAGAGGTCGTAGCTGCGCGGGGACGGCGCGGGGTCGCGAAGCATGTGTGTGGCCTTTCCGAGTCAGTCCCGCAGCCGTCCGGCGTCGGGGGCTCAGGCACGGAGCTGCGGTCGCGCGCCGATGTGCGGGTGGCCGCTCGCCGGGTGACCGCCGGCTCCGTGGGAAGTCTGCTGGGAGCGGGTCCGAGATTCGCAAAGACGTCTGACCCCTCACTGACACCCGGCTGATGCACGTCACGAGGGGCCCTGCCGGACGTGTTGTACGGTCGGCGGACGACCGAGCGCCCGTGCCCCGCCCCGAGCGCCCCGCCGGCCGTGGCGGGAGCGCGACCCTTGCCGGGCCCCCGGCGGAAAGGCGGCCCCCATTCCCGACACGTCCGGACCCGCGTCCCCCTCCCGGTTGCTCGCCGCGATGCCCCACGCCGAAGCCCTCGGCGTCGTGCTGACCCTCGCAACGGCCGAGGAGTCCCGCGGCGAGCTGGCCTGGTCGCCGGAGCGATGCACCGTCGGCGGTATCCTGCACGGCGGTGCGCTGATGTCGCTGGCTGATTCCGTCGGCGCCGTGTGCGCGTACCTCCACCTGCCGGAGGGCGCCACCACCGGCACGGTGGAGTCGAAGACGAACTTCTTCCGGGCCGTCCGCAGCGGCACCGTGCGGGCGACCGCCCGGCCGCTGCACGCGGGGCGTTCGCTCGTGGTGATTCAGACGGAGCTCCACGACGACGCCGGGCGGCGGGTGGCGCACACCGTCCAGAGCCAGACCGTGCTGCCCGCTCGACCGGCGGCTGCCGAGCCCGGAGACGGCTGAGGAGCGCGGGGAGGCGGTGCGCGGGCCCGCGCACCGGTGAGCGGCCCCGGAGACGGCTGAGGCGCGGACCGCGGGCGCGGACCGGCCGACGCCCCCCGCACGCGCCCCGGCTGCCGTCGGCCGGCCGAACGGGACCGCGTCCCGATGATTACCTGTGCGGTAATCGACACCTCCTCGGAGGCGACGCGATGGTGAGGACGTCAGAAGCGATCCGAAGCCCACCGTCCAGAGCTACGCGGAGGTCGATGCTGTGGCCAAGACCGAACTGTCCGACTCCTCGCGATCCGCCTTCCCGACTTCCGGGGCCACGGCGGAAGCGACCACCTGGCTCCGGCGTTTCCTGGCGCTGGATTCCCTCGTCACGACCGGGAACGGCCTGATCTACCTTGTGGCGTCCGGAGCAGTCGGGCGGCTCCTGGGGGTGGGCTCCGGCCTTCTGCTCACGATCGGCATCCTGCTGACGGTGTTCGGCGCCGGGGTCGGCTACCTGGGCTCCCGCCGGCGACCCGCGGCGCCCGCCGTGCAGGCCGTCATCGCGGTGAACGGCCTGTGGACCGTGCTGAGCCTTGTCACGGTGGCCTTCCTGCTCGTGGACCCCAGCACCGTGGGGCTGGTGTGGATTCCGGTCCAAGCCGCGGTGGTCGGCGGGTTCGCCGTCCTACAGTTCGTCACCCTGCGCCGGACCAGCCGGTCCTGAACCGCCTGCCCGTGCCCTCGCCGCGGGGGCGCACCACATGAGAGGAACCACCCTTGTCCGTACACGAGGACGCCGTACAGCGCTACTTCGCGGCGTGGAACGCCGCGCCCGAGGACCTGGTGAAGGCCGTCGCCGCGGCCTTCACCGAGGACGCCACCTACACGGACCCGCTGGCCGACGTCGCCGGCCACGACGGGATCACCGCGGCCATCAGCGGGGCCCAGGAGCAGTTCGCGGGCTTCGCCTTCAAGCCGACCGGATCACCGGACGGCCACCACCACATCGCCCGGTTCACATGGGACCTCGTGTCCACCACGGACGGCTCTTCGCCCGCGGCCGGCTTCGACGTGATCACGCTGGCCGCAGACGGACGGATCAGCTCCGTCAGCGGCTTCCTGGACCGGATGCCGGGCGCCTGAGACGCCGGGCCCGCCGGTTCCGTCCACCCGACCCACCCACACCGGCCGGGCGGACGGTACCGGCGGGGCCGGTACCGCACCACCCACCCCCGCGCACGCCGGTTCCGGAACGGGCAGTCCGGACCGGGGCAGAGAGGAGACACGAGCAGGAGAGCGGGCCAACACCGCGCGGAGCACGACACCGCCTACCCACCGTGTACCCGACGGCACAGCCCGCAGCCCGGCGGACGGCCCGGGCACTCCGCATCGGCGAGAACTCCCCGGGCTGCGGTCGGCACACCCACTGTGCCGACCGCAGCCCGGCGGACATCTCAGCTGAACGCCTGCAGAGCCCGGGCCGTCCCCGGGTCGGCGGGCAGGAACGTCTCCATCGCCAACTCGGAGACGGTCACGTCCATGGGCGTGTTGAAGGTGGTGACCGTCGAAATGAACGAGAGCACCTCGCCGCGCACCTCGATGCGCATCGGCAGTGCGTAGGGATGCGCCTGCTCCATGCCGGCGGGTTCAGCCTCCGTACGGCTCCCCGCCGGCGCCGGGAGGGCGGAGACCTCGCTGTGCAGAGCTCGCAACTCGTCCGAGGAGCGCATGACGACCTGTCGCTCCAGACGCTCCAGCAAGTGCGCGCGCCACTCCGCGAGATTGCGGATGCGTGGCGCGAGGCCCTCCGGGTGCAGGGTGAGCCGCAAAGCGTTCAGCGGCGGCGCCAGCAGACGCTCCGGCACCCCCTCCAGCAGGGCGTGCACCCCGCGGTTGGCCGCCACGATGCGGTACATGCCGTCCATCACCAGCGCGGGGTTCGGCTCGTGGGCGGTCAGCACCACGTCCAGGACCGTACTCAGCGCCCCCATGGCCGGATCGTCCAGCGGTGTCTCCGGGTAGATCGGCGCGTAACCCGCGGCGGTCAGGAGCGCGTTGCGGTCCCGCACGGGCACATCCAGGTGCTCGGCCAACCGGAGGAGCATGTCCGGGCTCGGCCGTGAGCGTCCCGTCTCGATGAAGCTGATGTGCCGAGCCGAGCTCTCGGCCTTCAGCGCGAGTTCGAGCTGGCTGATACGGCGCTGTTTGCGCCAGCCCCTCAGCAGCGGCCCCACGGTCGCGGCAGTGACGGTTCCTGGGATGGCAGTCGTCATACCTGTGACGGTATCCGATTGCGGCGCGGAGCATGCCGGCCAATCGCGGCGGCCCGCGGCCTCCGCGCAGCGGACCGCACCGGAAGCCGGAGCACCGGTCCGCCCGGTTCTCCGCTCCGGGTCCGGCGGGAACCCGGGGAGTGCCGCCGCTCCGCCGCCTCAGGGGGCCGGCGGGTCCTGGTGCAGCGCCCGGGTGACCCAGTCGCGCAGCTCGTGCCGGCCCATCAGGTCCAGCCGCGGCGCCGCCTTCGCCACGTCGTCCGGACCGCCGAGCGAGAGGAACTTCTCCCGGGTGAGTTCCTGGTGGTTGGCCCGGGTATGCGGCCCGGCCGCCCCGAGCGGGATGAGGCGCTCCCGGCTCACCGTGCGGCCGTCCCGGAGGCGCACCGTGACCCGGGCGCCGGTGGCCTTCGTCGCGGCAGCGAAGCTCGCAGTCGCGGAGACGGTCCCGGCGCCGACGGCCGGACTGCCGGGCGACGCCTCCCGGGCGAGCCGTACCGTCTCCTCACCGCCGAAGGAGCGGAGCCAGCCGTCGGCTGCGTCCCCCGCCTGCCGCACGGCCTCACCGAACGGAGCCACCGAGGCGAAGAGGGCACGGGTGAGCTCGGGGTCGTGCCGCAACTGCACCCGGTCGGCCAACTCCCAACGCCCGGGCTCGTCGATCCTCGGTGCGGCGAAGTCGGCTTCCGTGAGGCTGCCGGTGAGCAGGGCGGTGGCAACCGGATAGGGGGTGTGCAGGACGAGGGCACCGAGCGGCGCATCCGGACCGGTCACGTAGCGGTCGGCCAGCCGTCCGGCGTAGAGGGTGTAGAGCGACGTGTCGACCGCCACCTCCGCCACCTCCTCGCTCGCCACTGCTCCCAGCACTCCGTGCAGTTCGAGCGCGCAGTCCACCGCCGCGTCGATGCCGGGGCCGCCGGGACGAAGCTTGAAGGACAGCGTCTCGGTGTACCAGCGGCTGCCGAGCCGGTCCCGCAGCGCCTCGGGCAGCGGAACGGAGGCGAACCGGGCCAGGAAGCCGTCCGGATGCTCCAGGATGTCGGGGGCGCCCCCGAGCCCGGCGGCCGCGCCGTCGCAGGCGTCCATCGCCGTGCGGACCGGTGTGAACGCGTTGAACAACCGGCCGTCGCTGGACAGGAAGGCGCGCATCAGCGGCAGGCCCGGCATCGCGAAGGCCAGGCCCAGCGCGTCGGTCCAGCGCGCGGCATCGGCGCCCTCGCAGTGCAGCCGGCCTGCCACACCACCGGCGAGGTGCGTGTGGATGGCGCTCTGCCCGCGCAGGGGGCCGAGCGTGGCGGCCGCGGTGATCCGGGCGGCGCACTCGTTCGCCGCGACGACGGCCGTCAGCAGGGCGGCGCCGTCCAGTTCGCCCGCGAGGGCGAAGGCGAGCGGCACGGCGACAGTGGAGTTCGACAGGTGACCGGCGTAGGCGGTGTCGTCGAGGTTCAGCCAGGAGCCGAGGCCGGCCAGTACGCAGGCGCCGGTGCGCGGATCGTCCTGGAGCGGCGGGCCGAAAGCCCCGGTCAGCCGGCGCCCGAGCGGGTGCGCGGCGCCGGCCCGGATGGAGGCGAGTTGCGAGAGCACCTGGCTGGTCGCGAGCGCCCGCACCCGTCGTGGGACGTCCTCGGGGCGCAGGCCCGCGGCCCACGCCGCCAGCCCGGGAAGCAGCGGTACCCCCGGGGCTCCGGAGTCCGGTACGTCCGACGCGGCGCGGACGGAGGTCATGCCCGGCTCCCCACCGTCGACGCGGCACCCCAGGCGGTCAGCGCCCCGGGAAGCACCTGAAGCGTCATGCTGGTGTGGCGGGCCGGCTGGAGTTCGCCGTCGTGCTCGAAGCACAGCGGGCTCCCGTCAAGACGCTCCACGACGATTCGGCGGCCCCGGCCGTACACGACGCCGGGATGCTCCAGGTGCTCGGCGTGCCTGGTCAGCTCCGGTACGGAGGCGGGTGCCACCTCGGCTCCGATCACGCACACGTCGAGCAGGCCGTCGTCCAGCTCCGAACGCGGCAGAACGAGGAACGTGCCACCGCGGTAGCGGCCGCCCCCGACGTTCGCGAGGACCGTTCCGCCCTCGTGCACGACTCGTCCGTCCACGGTGACCCGGCCCGGGTAGGGGGTGTAGGTGTCGGCGGTCTCCTGGAAGGCCCGCACGTAGCGCTCGCGACCGGACTGCGGGATCCGGCGGGCCGTCACCAGCGCCTCGGCGATCACCCCCGAGCACGCGCCGAGGAAGACCTTCGCGCCGGTCTCCGCCAGCTCGGCCAGGTCGAGGTGGCGGCGGACCGCTCCGCCGGAGTGCCCGTCTCCCCGATCCGGATGCCCGGTCGACCCGAGCAGCGCGGACAGCGCGTCCTGCCAGGCCCACTCGCCCCACAGCATGCGGTAGCCGGAGTTCCCGGTGCCCGCCGGGACGGTGAAGAGCGCTGGGACGGCCCCGGCCCGGGCCGCCACCAGCCCCTCGATGACCTCGCGGACCGTACCGTCGCCGCCCACCGCGACCACCAGGTCCGGCACTTCGTCGGCCGGCCCGGAGCAGATGCCGCGCACCGCCTCCGCCGCGTCCCCCGGACCGGTGGTCAGGTACGGCCGCACATCGCGCACGTACTCCCGGCAGATCGCCGCCACCTCCGCGATGAGGCAGGAACCGGTGGTACCCGCGACGGGGTTGGCGACGATCAGCGCACGTTGGGCAACTGCACCGCGGGGTGCGGTCATGGGGCCTCCCACTCCAGTCGGATCCGGCGGCAGCCTGCCGGTCGGCGGTCGGCACTCCGCTGGGCGGCCGCCCGGGCGGTGCTCGGGAGGGCACGGAGGAGAGCCGGTGGCGCTCACGCGCCCGGAGTGCGGCCGCCCGGGCGTCCTCAACGCACCGCACCGCACTCTGACGGGCGGCGATGACGCCGGCCTGACACCCCGCTGACCTCCGGGGTCATCAGCTGCGGGTCAGTACCGCGTCAGCCACCGCTGGTTGCATGCCAAAGGCGACAGCGAGGGCTTCCCGTGACGCCGGGGCCACGACACCGGAGGGCAGAACTGTGCATGCCGAACTGCGCGCGATGGAGCACTCCGAGCGGAGCGATCTGCTGGAGGAACTCGTGGTGTCCCGCTTCAGGGCGGCTCTGCTCATGGAGGAGGACGAGGAACTGGAGCTGGACATCAGCTACTTCGACCTGGGACTCACCTCGCTGCGCCTGACCGAGATGCGGAGCGAACTGGAAGCCCTGTTCGGAGTCGGCCTCGACGCCACGGTGCTCTTCAACCGTCCGACCGTCGAGCAGCTCCTCGACTACCTCGGCAGCGCGCTCTCCCCGCCGGCAGAGCCCGTCGTCTGAACCCCGCAGCACACCGTCCGGACACGGACTGCGCGCCGCGGTACGCCGACCGTCCCCCGCCGCCCCGGGCGGCGGGCGGCCGGACCAGCGGCACGGAGCCGTACGGCTGCCGACCACCACCAGGACACGGAGGTCCAGAATGCCCGCTGAGGCCGTGTGCACGCACGACCACGCCGAGGAGAGCGCCGCGGACGCACGCGCGGCCCGGCACGAACCGATCGCCATCGTCGGCATGGGCCTGCGCTTCCCGGGCGACTGCTCGACGCCCGAGGAGTTCGACACCTTCCTGCGCGAGGGCCGGTCGGGCATCGGACCGCTGCCCGAGGACCGCTGGGACGCCGACCGGTTCGCCGGGCGCGGACCGGACGACAGGGGCCGTATACAGACGGCGGGCGGCGGGTTCCTGAAGCACATCGACCTCTTCGACGCGCCGTTCTTCAACATCTCGCCCAAAGAGGCCCAGTACATCGATCCGCAGCAGCGCATGGTGCTGGAGACTGCCTGGCACGCCCTGGAGCACGCGAACATCGATCCCGCGCCGCTGCGGCGCGGCAACGGCGGTGTGTACATCGGGGCCAGCTCGATCGACTACGCGCTGGAACTCGACACGCTGCCGTACGAGGACCTGGACGGACATCTCGCCTCCGGGATCACCCTGTTCCCGCTGTCGGGACGGCTTTCCTACTTCCTGGGCTGGCGTGGCCCCAGCGTCAGCATCGACACCGCCTGCTCGTCCTCGCTGTGCGCACTGCACATGGCGGTGCAGGGGCTGCGGAACGGCGAGTGCGACATCGCCCTGAGCGGCGGCGTCAACGCACTGCACCACCCGCGCATCATGGTGATGTTCTCGCACGGCCGGATGCTCGCCCCCGACGGCCTGTGCAAGACCTTCGACGAGTCGGCGGACGGCTACGTGCGCGCCGAGGGGTGCGGCATGCTCGTGCTCAAACGGCTCACCGACGCCCAGCGGGACGGGGACGACGTCCTGGCGGTCGTCCGCGGCACCGCGATCGGCCAGGACGGCGACAGCGCCGGGCTGACCGTGCCCAACGGTCCCGCCCAGGAACTGACCATCCGCAACGCGCTCGCCGCAGCACGCCTCGCGCCGGGCGACATCCAGTACGTCGAGGCGCACGGCACCGGGACACCGCTCGGGGACCCGATCGAACTCGGGGCCATCAACGACGCGTTCGCCGACTCGCACACCCGGGACGAGCCGCTGCTCGTGGGCTCGGTGAAGACCAACCTCGGCCACATGGAGCCCGCCTCCGGCGTGGTGGGTGTCATCAAGACGGTCCTGCAGCTGCAGTCCGGCACCGTCTACCCGCACCTGAACCTCACCACCCCGTCCGCCCGCATCCCCTGGGACCGCTACCCGGTGCGCGTGCCGACCGAGCCGACGCCCTGGGAGGCGGAGACCCGGCGCGCGGTGGTCAACAGCTTCGGTTTCGCCGGCACGATTTCGGCGGTCGTTCTGGAGCAGGCGCCCGAACCGCAGCCGAGTTCACCGCCTCAGCCGCAGCCGTCCGCCGAGAAGGACGCCGGAACCGCCCTGTTCACCGTCTCCGCCAAGAGCGAGGGGGCGCTGCGGGACCAGATCGCCGGCTACCGGGAGTACCTCGACAGGCACCCGGACGCCGACATCACCCGGCTGTGCTACACCAGCAACGTCGGCCGCTCGCACCTCCCCCACCGGCTCGCCGGGCCGGTCTCGAACCGCTCGGACCTGCTCACGATGCTGGAGGCCGGGGGTTTTGAAAGCCGACCGGCCGGCCGCGCGCCGCGCCGGACGGGCTTCATGTTCAGCGGTCAGGGCACGCAGTACGCCGGGATGGGCGCCGAGCTCTACGCACGCTTCCCCGTCTTCCGGCAGTACACGGACGAGTGCGACCGGCTGTTCGCGGACCACCTGCCCGTCTCCGTGCGCGACCTGCTCACCGGCGACACCGCAGACCCCGACTCGATCGACCGGACCGCGTGCACCCAGCCTGCGCTGTTCACGCTGGAATACGCCCTCGCCCAACTCTGGATGTCCTGGGGTGTTCGGCCGGGCGTGCTCATCGGGCACAGCATCGGCGAGGTGACCGCTGCCGCGGTGGCAGGCGTGTTCAGCCTGCCCGACGCCATCACCCTGGTAGCCGCCCGGGCCCGGCTGATGCAGTCGGTGACGGCCCCCGGCGGCATGGTGGCCGTCGGAGCGGGCGAGGAGGACATCGCGCCCCTGCTGGAGGGCTGCTCGGCACTGGGTCTCGCCGCAGTCAACGCACCGGCTCAGTGCGTGGTCTCCGGCGCCGTCGAGGAACTGGACAAGTTCACCGCGCAGGCGAACGAGCGGGGGTACCGCACCGAACGCCTCTCCGTCTCCCATGCGTTCCACTCCACGCTGATGGCGGAGGTATCGGAGCGGTTCCGGGAAGCCCTGGCCGGTATCACCTTCCACGAGGCGACCATCCCGCTGGTCTCCAATCTGACCGGCCGTGTCGCGGACCGGGGCGAACCGGCCTGCGCGGACTACTGGGTACGGCACATCAACGAACCAGTCCGCTTCCGGGACGGCATGCGCGCGATCGCCGGTCGCGGCCGCCACCTCCTCGTCGAGATCGGACCGTCCACCGCGCTCACCGCGCTCGCGCGGCAGAGCGTCGACGCGGAGAAGCACCTCTGGGTGGCCAGCCTGCGACGCCGCGACCGCGGGGCGGGGGCCCGCAGCGTCCTGCGCGGCCTCGCCGAGGTCTTCACCGCCCGTGCCCCCGTGGACTGGGCGGGTGTGCACACCGGCCGCGAGGTGCCGAAGCTGAGGCTGCCCGGCTACGCCTTCCAGCGCAGACGTCACTGGCTGCCGACCCCCAGCAACCGGAAAGGCGCGGTGGAGGGGCGGGCCGCGAGCCGGCATCCGCTGCTGGGCCGCGCCGTCGCCCCGGGAGCCCACCAGCCGGAAGGGACAAAGGAGTTCGTCGCCGACTGCGCCCCCGACTCACCCGAGTGGCTCGCCGGCCACCCCGGTCCCGACGGAACGCCGACGGTGCCGGTCGCCGCCTACGTGGAGCTCCTGCTCAGCCTGCGGGACGCGGTGTACGGCCACACCCGCGGCAGCCTCCGCGACCTGCGCCTGCACGCCCCCCTGCCCGTGCCGGCCGACACCGGCGCGGTGCTCCGCACCCGGCTGGTCCCCGGACGGGACGGCCGTGCCGAGGTGACCGTGTCCAGCCAGGATCCGGCCGACACCAGCGCCGAACGGCTGCACGCGACCGCCGTGCTGGACGACGAGGTCCCCCCGGAGCTGTCCGGCGCCCCCGCCCGCCACTCCGCAGAGGCCCCCAACGCCCTCTCCGCCGCCGAGGAGACGGTCCCCGGGGACGACGTCCGCACCGATCTCGCCTCGGTCGGACGGGAGTACGGCCCCGCGTTCCGCACCGTCACCCGCGCCTCCCGGCACACCGACGGCACCGTCACGGCCGAGCTGGACTGCCGGCCCGTCACGGCACTGGAGCAGCTGCCCCCCGAAGTCCTGGAGAGCGCCCTGCACACGCTGGCCGCGCTCTCCCCGGAGGGCCCGTCGCTGTCCCCGGTCGGTGTCGCACGGGTGCGCCTGGGCAAGAAGCCACGCAGCCCGCACCTGCGGATGGTGGCTCACACGCGCGCCGGCGAGCCCGGTACCCGGTACGCGGACCTCACCCTGCTGGAGGGTGACGAACCGGTCGTCGAACTGGCCGGCGTGGAGATGTCCGTTCCCCCGCCCGGCGAGGGCGGGTCCTTCGTCAACCGGCTGAGCTGGCTGCGGCAGAGCCTCACCCCCGCTCCGGAGGCGGAGACGCGCCGACGCGTCCTCGTGACCGGCCCCCCCGATGGATTCCTCGACGCGGTGGCGGAGCACCCCGGCGTCCACGCCACGGCCCTCGCCGGGCCGGACGGGCTGCCGGCGGCCCTCGCCGAGTCCGGTGCCACCGACGTCTGCTGGTTCTGGACGCCCTCGCCCGATGCGATGTCCGGCGGGCGCCTTCGTGCCGAGTGCGAGCGCAACTACCGGTCGCTGCTCGACGTGGTGGCCGCGCTGGGCCGCTGCGAACCGGGGCGGGCGCCCCGGTTGTGGCTGGTCACCCAGCGCGCCCAGTGGCTCCCCGGGGACCGGGCCGACGAACGGGAGGACCTGCCCGCCGGAACCCTCTGGGGCTTCGGTTCCGTGCTCCTCAACGAGCACCCGGAGTACCGGACCACCCTCGTCGACCTCGGCTCGGCGACCGACGCCGCCGCCCTCGCGGCAGAGTGGTGCGCCCCGGACACCGGCGAGTACCAGATCGCCCACCGGCCCGGCAGGCGCCACGTCCGCCGCATCCTGGCCGGCTCCACCACCCCCGCGTGGCCGGGCGGCTTCACCACCGGAACCGACTCCGCCGCTCCCGCCCCCGCCGCGGACGTCCCGCCGGGCCCGGGCGAGATCCAGGTACGGCTGCGCCGCACCCCGGTCGGTGCGGCCGGACCCCGCCCCGGAGCGATCGCCTCGGGCACCGTCGTCGCGGCGGGAACCGGAGCCGCCCTGCGGCCCGGGACCGCGGTGGAGGTTCCGGCGCCCGGCTCCCCGCGCTCGACCGTGACGGTGGCGGAGGCCTCCGCGCGGACGGCAGCCGCGGCACCGGCTCCCGCGGGGAGCACCGGCCAGGAGGTCTACGGCCTCGACGAACTGGCCGAAGCCCTGCACCGCGCCTCCTCGGGCAGCGGGGGGGCGCCCGCCCCGCACGTCGTCGTCGAGACACCCCGGGAGACGGAAGCGCCGCCCGAGCAGAACCTCGGAGTCCGTCCGGACCGCGCCTACCTCGTCACCGGGGGGCTCGGCGGGCTCGGCCTGGTCACCGCCGAGAAGCTGGTCGACCTCGGTGCCCGGCACCTGACCCTGCTGAGCCGGAACGGCACACCGGCGCGGGAGGCGGCCGCGTCGCTGGAATCGCTCGCGCGGCGCGCCGACGTCACACTGGCGCGGGCCGATCTGGGGACGGCCGAGGACATCGCCCGGGTCGTCCGGGAACTGCGTGCCGGGCCGGTGCCGGTCGGCGGCATCGTCCACGCGGCGGGTGCCGCGGGCACCTCGCCCGTCGACCGACTCAGCTGGGAGGCCATCGATCAGCAGCTCCGGGCCCAGGCGTACGGCGGCTGGGCGATGCACGAGATCAGCGAGGAGTTCCCGGAGCTCGACCTCTTCCTGGTCCACTCCTCGGTCTCCGGGGTGATCGGCGGAGCGACGCAGGCGCACTACGCCGCCTCCTTCGCCTTCCTCGAAGGTCTCGCCGCCTGGCGGACCGCACGAGGGCTGCCGGCCCTGGCCGTCAGCTGGGGCGCCTGGTCCCGGGTGGGAATGTCCGCGCGGCTGGACGACCAACTCGGCCGCGAGCTCCAGCGCAGCGGCATCCGGTACTTCTCACCCGGTCGAGCGCTCCGCGAGCTGACCGCCCTGTCCGCTCCGCCGCCTGGGACCCAGTGGGTGGCGGGCGAGATGGACTGGGCTGCGCTCGCGCCCGCGCTGCTCGGCAACGCGCTCTACGAGCGGGTCCTGCGGCGCGACGTGGACGACGGCGCCGACTTCGACACCAGCAGGCTGCTGGCGCTGGCGGACGAGGAACGCCTGGACGAGATCCGCCGGCTCGTCGTCGGCAGCGTCGCCGCCGCACTCCAGGCGGACGACCCCGAACAGGTGGATCCCGGCACGGAGTTCCTTGCCCTCGGCCTGGACTCGCTGATGGCGCTGGAGGTCAAGAACAGCCTGGAGGCGCTGTTCCGGATTCCGCTGCCGGCCACCTTGACCTTCGACCACCCCACCGCACAGCACGTGGCCGAGCTGCTCGACCGCGCGCTCACCGGCGCCCGAACCGCCTGACATCCACGGGAGACCACCATGACCGGACCGAGCGACTGGACGCTCGCGCGGACGTCGGCCGCACACGCACGTGAGCGCGGCACCCGCACCGCGATCCTCTGCGAGGGACGCGAGACCAGCTACGCGGAGCTGCACCGCAACTCCAACCGGGCCGCACACGCGCTGCGGGCCGCCGGGGCCGAGCCCGGCACCCGCGTGGCCTACCTGGGCCGCGAATCCGAGGACTACTACACGATCGCCCTCGGTTGCGCCAAGTCCGGCGCGGTCCTGGTGCCCGTCAACTGGCGACTGACCTCCGAGGAGGTGGACCACATCCTGCGGGACTCGGGCGCCGCGGTCCTCTTCGTGGACAGCGAGTACGCACCGGTCGTGGAGCGGGTGCGGGAGGGACTTCCCGGCCTGCGGCAGGTCGTACTCGTGGACATGCCGGACGGCCCCGGGCCGGATGAGCCGGGAGCAGGCCTGCGCCGCTGGTGGTCCACCGCGCCGGCGACCGACCCCGAGCCCCCCGCGTCCGGCCCCGAGGACGCGGTGGTGCAGATCTACACGAGCGGAACGACCGGGTGGCCCAAGGGCGCGGTGCTGGCCCAGCGAAGCTTTTTCGTGCTGCCCGCCGCCTCGGCCGAGGCGGGCGTGGACTGGATCGACTGGTTGCCCGACGACGTCAGCCTCATCTCGCTGCCCGGTTTCGGCATCGCCGGTTTCGCCTGGTTCATGCACGGTTTCAACGCCGGCGCCACCAACGTGGTGATGCGCGCCTTCATTCCCCAGGAGGCGGTACGCCTGATCGCGCAGCACGGCGTGACGACCACCTACGCCGCGCCCGCACAGCTCCAGATGATGCTGTCCGAGCGCACGGCCACCCCCGAGGCCTTCGCCTCGCTGCGCCAGGTCGCCTACGGCGGCGCTCCCATCTCCGAGCCGCTGCTGGCGCGCTGCATCGAGGTGCTCGGCTGCGAGCTCGCCCAGATCTACGCGAGCACCGAGACCGGTACCGTCGTCGTCTGCCTGCCGCCCGAGGCCCACGTCAGCGGCAGCCCTCGGCTCCGGTCGGCCGGACGGGCCTGCCCGGGCGCCGAGGTGAAGATCATCGACGCCGACGGGCGGCCCGTGCCGACCGGCAGCACCGGGCAGGTCTGCGTCCGCACCCCGGCCAGGATGCTCGGCTACTGGAACCTGCCCGAGGCCACGGCCGGCACGCTGGTGGACGGCTGGCTGCTGATGGGGGACGCCGGGTACCTCGACGAGGACGGCTACCTCTACCTCTGCGACCGGATCAACGACACCATCATCGTGGCCGGCCAGAACGTCTACCCGTCCGAAGTGGAGCGGGCCCTCGCCGGGCACCCCGCCGTCGCCGACTCGGCGGTCGTCGGCCTGCCGCACGAGACCTGGGGCGAGGCCGTGCACGCCTGCGTCGTCTTCCGTCCGGATACCAGGGCCACCCCGCGGGAACTGCTGCTCCACCTCCGGGAACGGGTCGCGGACTACAAGATCCCGGTCGGCTTCCACCCCGTGGAGGTACTCGCCCGCAATCCCGCCGGGAAGATCCTGCGCCGCGAGGTGCGCGAGCAGCTCCGCGCAGCCACCCGGGAGCCGACCGCCGCACCATGAGCCCGGCCCGGCCGCGCGTCCAGCCCACCGCACCACGCTCGACCGATCCCACCTCATCCATGAAGGGAGGCCGCGATGGACACGCTCGGAATCGGCGTTCTGCTGCCGACGAGGGAGCAGGCCATGACCGGTGACTTCGCAGCGAACCCACTGCTCGACTTCGCCCGTGAGTCCGAGGAACTCGGCTTCGACTCGCTGTGGACCGGTGACTCGCTCACCGCTCGCCCCCGGCTCGACCCCCTGGTCGTCCTGGCCTCGGCCGGCGCGGTCACCGACCGGATCACGCTCGGAACCGCCGCGCTGACACCCGCGCTGCGGCATCCGCTGATCGGCGCGAACATGCTGTCCAGCGTCGACCAGGTGTGCGGCGCCCGTCTGGTGCTCGGCCTCGGTTCCGGCTTCCCCGTACCGGAGACCGAGGAGGAGTTCGCCTCGGTGGGTGCGCCGTTCCAAGGGCGTGCCGGGCGCCTGGACGAGACGGTGCGGCTCTGGCGCACCGCCTGGCGGTCCACCGAGGCAGGCCGGCCCACGGCGTTCCAGGGCCGCTACTGGCAGGCCGACCGGCTGGACCGGCTGCCTCCGCCTCGGCGCGCGGGCGGACCGCCGCTGTGGCTGGCCGGCAGCGACACGCCTCGGGTGCTCGCCAGGGTCGCCCGGCAGTACGACGGCTGGCTGCCCTTCCTGCCGACACCGAGCGCGTACGGAACGGCTCTGCGGGAGATCGAGCGGCTCACCGCGGAGGCCGGCCGGCAGGCCGGCTCGGTCACTCCCGGCCTCTACGCCACCGTCACCCTCGGCGCGGACCGCGTCGCGGCACGCCGTGAACTGGAGCACTACGTCGAGCACTACTACGGCCGTTCACTCGACACCATGGCGACCATCCAGGCCTATGCGTGGGGCGGGCCCGAACACATCGCGGAGTGGCTGGCCGACTACGTCCGCGCGGGCGCACGGCACATCGTCCTGCGGATCGGGTCACTCGACCCCCGTCCGCAACTCAAGGAGATCGCCGCTTCCGTCATCCCCGCCCTGCGCGCCCTTGGCTGAGCCCCGCCCCCGGGAAGACCGGAAGCACGTACCGCCACGCACCGTCGGGAGCCACCGGGTGGCGTCCGGGCCGGGGACGCGGCGCACAGCACCCCACGACGCATCTCGCCAGAGACACGGAGGTCACACAGTGAGCAACGCCATGGTCAGCAGGATTTCCGCAGCCGGACAGTGGTTCCAGCCGGAGGAGGTGTCCCCGGATGCGGCGATCCGGCTCCTCCTCTTCCCGCACGCCGGCAGCGGAGCGATCATCTACCGCGAGTGGGCCGACCTGCTGCCCGGTCACGTAGGCGCGCAGGCGCTGACGCTTCCGGGCCGCCAGGAGCGCCGCGACGAGACGCCTTACACCGAGTGGGACTCGCTGCTCGACGCCCTGTTCGACGTGGTGCGCGACGAGCTCGACGACCGGCCGTTCGCGTTCTTCGGGCACTGCCTCGGTGCCCAGCTCGCCTACCACCTCACGCTGCGGCTCGCCGCCGAGGGGATGGCGCAGCCCTTGCTGCTGGGCGCCTCGGGCTGGGCTCCGGAAGGCTTCTTCAACCCCACCGAGAAGGACGTCGGCATGCCCCAGGAGGAGCTGATCGGCTGGATGAAGGCCCTGGGCTCCTTCCCTTCCGAGATCTACGACGACCCGCAGGTCCTCGACATGGTGATCCCGGCACTCCGCTCCGACCTGGCCGTGTGCTCACGGCGGGTGGACCGCGGCGGCGCGGTGCCCTGCCCGCTGGTCACCTACGGGGGCCGTGAGGACGCCCTGATGGAGAAGGAGGGCGCCTTCAGCTCATGGGAGAACCTGAGCCCGCGCCACCTGGGGCACAGCGAGTTCTCCGGCGGCCACTTCTTCATCGACCAGCACGCCCTCGCCGTCACCTCGGACTTCGCCCGGCACCTGGAACGGGAGGCGGCGGCGCTGGGCTGAGCGGCACGGACACCGCGTGCGGCACCCACCGCCCGACAGGAGGGACGCCCCGGCCCGCGACCCGGCCGGCACCGGTGTCCCCGGCCGGCCCACCACGATCCGTACGCCTCCTACCTCCCGATTACCCCTTACCTCTCGCGTAATCGACAGCGGCTCCACGCCGCGTGAGGGTACCGGCATGACACACGAGCAACTCCGGAACCGGTCCGACGACACCACGACGGCAGTGAAGCAGGAGGCGCGGCGGCGGCTGGCCGAGCGGCGGAAGCCCGACCTGCGGACGCCCGCGCTGGCCGCAGCGGCCGGAGTGCCGGACCACGACGCCCAGCAGGTCTTTCCCGGCGACTGGGACCTCCTGACCTCCCTGGTCCTGGAGGCCTACCACGCGATGGGGGACCGGGCCGAGGCAGCCGCGCAGGGGGCCCGTGCCGCGGGTGCGTCGCCGCTGGAGGAGTGGACGGCCATCTGCCTGGCGGTACGGCAGTGGGCGGCGGAGGATCCCGACAGCTACACGCTGATCTGGGGCTCCCCCGTCCCCGGGTACGAGGCCCCGGCCGAGACGATGGTCGCGGGCGCCAGGACCGTCCTGTGCCTGCTGGCCGTTCTGCGGGACGCCCACCAGCAGGGCGCCCTGGAGACCTTCGCCGACGACCCGGAGCCCTCCGAGGGCATGCAGCGCAACGTGGAGCCGCTGGCGGAGGGCCTTCTCGCCGGACTGCCCGCACCCGTCATCGCGCGCATGCTGACCGCGTGGACCCAGCTGCACGGCATGCTCGCCTTCGACGTGTACGGGCACATCGCGGGCGTCGCGGCGGACCCGGTTGCGTTCTTCGCCCACAGCTCGACCGCGATGGGCCGCTACGTCGGGCTCCCCCGCTAGGGTCCGTCCCTCGACGGCCCCTGGACCGCGCACAGCCGATCGTCCAGCACAGCGCGTCGCAGTCGACGCCACCAGGCGACACGAGGACCAGCAGAGGAGCCGCATGTCACCCGAGACCGACCAGCTGATTCCGGATTGGCCGTTCCCGAGAACGGAGGACGGGGAGCTTCCCCCCGCACTGGCGCGGCTGCGCAAGGAGCCGCCGTGCCTGGTACGGCTACCCGAAGGCACCGCGGAGGCACGCCTCGCCTGGCTCGTGACACGCTACGCCGACGTCCGCGAGGCGCTCGGCCACCCGCTGCTGAGCGCCGACGAGACCCTCCCGGGCGCTCCGGTACGCATCCAGGTGCCGCCGGGCCACAACCCGAGTTCTTTCCTCCGGATGGACGACCCGGAACACGGGCGGCTCCGGGGGATGATCCAGACCGAGTTCACGATGCGCCGGGTCCGGCGGTTGCGCGGGGACATCCAACGGCTCACCGACCAGCTGCTGGACGACCTGGCCGCTTCCCCGCAGCCGGCCGACCTGCACGACACGTTCTCCCGCAAGCTCCCCACGCTGGTCATCGCCCGGCTGCTCGGAGTGCCGGACGAGGACTCCGGGTTCTTCATCGAGAAGACCCGGGTGACCATCTCCCAGGAGGACCCGGCACTGTCGTACGCGGCCTATCTCGACATGTCCGCCTACCTGGCACAACTGGGGAAGCGGCGCCTCGACGAACCCGGGGACGACCTCATCAGCCGGCTGGCGTGCAACCACGTGGCCACCGGTGAGATCGATCTCGACGACCTCGTCGGCATCGCCCGGCTGGTCCTCGTCGCCGGGCACGAGACCACCACCAACCAGATCGCACTCAATATTCTCAGCCTGCTCCGGGACGACGAACTACGCGCCAGGGTGGCCGCGGACGAGGGCGCGCTGGTCCCTCAGTACGTCGAGGAATCGATGCGCTACTGGTCGATCTCCCAGGACGCCGTCGTGCGGCAGGCGCTCGAGGACGTCGAGATCGGCGGAGTCACCTTCGCCAAGGGCGATGCGGTCGTCATCTCCATCCCCTCGGGCAACCACGACGAAGCGGTCTTCGGCTGCCCGCAGCGGATCGACGCGGAGCGGGACACCTCCGGCCATCTGCAGTGGGGCTACGGTCCGCACTACTGCCAGGGCGCACCCCTGGCCCGGCTGGAGATGGACATCTCGCTGCGCACCCTGCTGCGCCGTTTCCCCACGCTCCGGCTAGCCGCCGAGCCGCGGGACATCATGCGACGGGGCACCGTCTTCCACGGAGTGACCCGTCTGCCCGTGACCTGGTAGGCGCCGCCCCTCCGCGTCGAGCCCCGTCAGGCGGCCCGACGCGGCTCCGCAGCCTGCGGGGCACCCGATGGACCGGCGCCGCGCTCCTGTTCCGCCTCCTGCCGCAGGAGGCGGACCTCCTCCTCCCCCGGCGCGCCCAGGAACACCGTGAGGAACTGCACCCACGCGTGCCGGAGGGTCTCGCGCTCGTGCCTGCGCTGTGACATGTCAACTCCCGAGGGGAACGGCCGGGCGGGGCCGGGGCGGTCCGAAGGAATCGGACGAATCTGCTGGACCGAATAGCACTCGAGTACACCGGATAAATCCTCGAAATCACCATCACGGGAGCGCGGCGACACGGGGAGTACGGAACGTTTGGAAATTCCGACATAAAGGGATGAGCGGACGACAAAAAACTTCGCACCACCCCCGGAACTTACGGCGACCTGTCGGTCTCTCGTCATTACAACAGCCCGGACACGTTCGCGAAAGAGGTACGTCCTCCACCCAGAAACCGTCAGACCGACGTCAGAACGGCATCAGTCGCTACTCGAAGTCATGCGGCATGAACCACCCGAAAACTGTCGGCAAAAGCAACACGACGGAAATCCCTCTCCGTCCGCTGCGCGCCGCCCGCCCTCGACGAAGACCCTCATTACCCCGCACGTAATTGCCCGTCGTCGGCCCGGGGATCACTCTGTTTCCGTGCGTCCGCGGTCCCGGGACCAGGACCGGCACCCCGTACGCCCGCAGGTTCCGCCGTGATCCGGCGGTGCCGCCCACAGGCTCCGGACGCCCGGGGCCGCCAGTGACGAACACCAGGAGCGCAGCCCCCGATGACCTCAGAAGCAAGTCCGCACCCCCCGGCCGCCGACGGGGCCCCGAAGGACCGGCCGTCCCTGGCGGCGCTGGCAGTCGTTCTGGTGGGCACCTTCATCACCGTCCTCGACTACTTCATCGCCAACGTGGCGGTGCCGGCGATTCAGACCGACCTCGGCGCGGGATCCGCCCAGGCGCAGGCGGTCATCGTCGGCTACGGAGTCACGTTCACCGCAGGACTGATCACCGCGGGCCGGCTCGGCGACATGTTCGGCCGCCGCCGCATGTTCGTGACCGGCATGGCACTGTTCATGGTCTCCTCCCTGGCCTGCGGAATCGCACCGGACGTCACCACTCTGGTCATCGCCCGCATCGTGCAGGGAGCGGCCGGAGCCCTGCTCGTCCCGCAGGTGCTCGGCATCATCGGCACCGTGTACACCGGCCCCAGCCGGGCCAAGGCCTTCACCGTCTACGGTCTGGTCATCGGGATGGCGAGTGTCTTCGCCCAGGTCATCGGCGGCGCCCTGATCACACTGGACGTGGGAGGACTTGGCTGGCGGACCATCTTTCTGATCAACATCCCGATCTGCCTGGCCGCCCTGGCCTTCGTGCACCGCACGGTCCCCGAATCACGAGGGGCTGCCCACGTCCGCCTGGACCTCCCCGGCACCCTCCTGGTCACCGCTGCCCTGGGAGTCACCGTCTTCACCCTCGTCGAGGGCGGCCACCAGGACTGGCCCGTGTGGAGCTGGCTGGGCCTGAGCGCCTCCGTCGCGCTCCTGGCAGCGTCCGCGCAGTACATGCGGAAGCAGGGAGCACGGGGGAACAGCCCTCTGATCGAACCGGCCCTCTTCAGGGTCCGCACCTTCTCGATGGGGCTGCTGGCCACTCTGACCTATTTCCTGGCCATGGGTTCCTTCTTCTTCATCCTCGCCCTCTACCTCCAACTGGGCCGCGGAATGACGGCGTTCCAGTCCGGCCTGGCCTTCCTGGCCCTGGGTGCCGGTTACTTCGGGGCCTCGCTGGTAGCCGCCCGGGCGACTACGGTGACCGCCCGGAGCGTGGCCCGCGGGCCGGTCGTCCTCGCGGTCGGATATGCCGGCGCCGCTCTCGCCGCGACCCAACTCGGCGTTTCCGGACAGATCGCGTGGATGCTGCCTGCGCTGGTGGTTGCCGGCGTCGGGATGGGCATGACCACCGGCCCGTTGACCAACTTCGTGCTGGGGTCCGCCTCCCCCGACCACGCCGCCTCCGCCTCGGGCTTGCTGAACACCGCGCAGGAGGGCGGGGCCGTGGTCGGGGTGGCGATCGCTGGCCTGGTGTTCTACCCCGTACTCGCCGACGCGGCGAACTTCACGGACGACTACGCGTCGGCCTTCGCCGTCACCTTGCTCCCCCTGATCCTCTTCTGCGCCGCGGCCGCCACGATCGTGCTGGCCTCGCCCGCCCGAGCGACGCCTGCCGGTGGTGGGCCCACCGAGAGCGGCGCCACCGCCGACACCCGCTGACCCCGCCGCTGAAGGGCTCGCACCGGCAGCCGGGGCGGGCCCATCCGCGCTCCCCAGCGCCCCTCGCTTACCCGCACTTACCCGCACTTACCCGCACTCCAGGAAGGCACGCCATGCCCCATCTGACCACGAGTGACGGTACCCGGCTGTACTACCAGGACTGGGGCACGGGTCGACCGGTCGTCCTGCTCGGCACCGCCATGCTCGACTCCCGGATGTGGGAGTTCCAGGCACCCTTCCTGGCCGGGCAGGGATTGCGCTGCATCGCCTACGACCGGCGCGGCTGCGGCCGCTCGGACGTGCCGTGGACGGGCTACGACTACGACACGCTCGCCGATGACCTGGCCGACCTCGCCGATCATCTCGACCTGCGAGATGCGGTTCTCGTGGGTTACGCGATCGGCGGGGGCGAGGCCGTGCGCCACCTCAGCCGCTACGGCACCGAACGGTTCTCCCGGCTGGCGCTCGTCGCATCCACCACCCCGTTGATGGCGCGTACCGACGACCACCCGGAGGGCCTCGACCCCGCCGTGCTGGACGAGATGACCGCGGCGATCCGGCACGACCGGGCCCAGTGGCTCGGCCAGCTCACCGGACCGTTCTTCGGGGGAGCCCGGCCCGCCCCGGATGCGGAGGCGGGCACCGCGTCGGGCACCGGGATACCGACCGGTCGAGCGGTCTCCCCCGAACTCGCCGACTGGTTCATGAACACCGCGCTGAGCACCTCGCCACGAGCCGGCACGGAGCTGTACCGCACCCTTTTCCACACCGACCAGCGGGCCGAGGCGACCGCGCTCACGCTGCCCACCCTGATCATCCACGGCAGCGGCGATCTCGCCGCGCCCTACGACCTGTGCGCCCGCCGCACGGCCGCGTTGATCCCGGGCAGCACGCTGGTCTGCTACGCGAACGCGCCGCACGGCCTCTTCGCCTCGCATGCGGATCGACTGAACCAGGACCTGCTGGCGTTCGCGAAGGAGTGACCTCACGCTCGGGGTGAATCTCGGGGGCGGGGTCCTGTCGACGCACCAGACCGACAGGACTCCCGCACCCGCCGCCGAAACAGCGGAATGCCCCTCACGGGTTCAGAACGATCTTGCCCACGTGCCCCCGGCGGGCGAGCTCCTCCTGTGCCCGCGCGGCCTGGTCCAGGGGGAAGGCCGCGGCGACGACCGGCCGGACCCCGTCCCGGCGGGCGAGCTCCATGAGGAGGTCGAAGTGCGTGGGCGTGTGCATCGAGGAGCCGATCACCTGCGCGTTGTGCAGGTAGAGGCGGCGCACGTCGAAGCTCAGGCCGTAACCGCCGAGCGCACCGGCGACGACCCACCGGCCGCCTTCGCGCAGTAGTGGGAGCGCCTCGCCCACCAGAGCCCCGGCGACGACGTCGAGCGCGACGTCGATGCCCTCCGGTGCGACGGCGCGGAGCTGCTCCGGGACGTCCCGGGCGCGGTCGAGGACTTCGTGGGCGCCCGCCTCGCGCACCGCCCCGATCTTGGACCCGCTGCTGAGGGCGAGCACCCGCGCTCCGCGTGCCCGGGCGATCTGCACCAGCGCGAGACCCACACCGCCGGACGCTCCGGAGACCAGGACCGTCTCCCCCGCCCGCAGGCGGCCCCGCTCGATCATGCCCAGGGCAGTGCCGTAGGCGGTGGGCAACGCCGCGAGCTGCTCGTCCGTGAGCGGGGATTCGGTCATGTCGTGCACACGCTCCACCGGCGCGGTCACGTACTCGGCGTAGCCGCCGTCGCGTTCGCTCCCCATCAGGCCCACCGGGTTCGCGTGCGGCCCGTCGCCGTCGTAGAGCGCCGGATCGACGACCACGCGGCGGCCGACGAGGCCCTCGTCCGCACCGTCGCCGACGGCCGCCACCCAGCCGGCCACGTCCGCACCCTGGACGCGCGGGAAGCCGATCGGACCCCGCCAGCCGGACAGCGCCTCCGGGTCGCCCGGGAGGCCGTAGGCGCCCTCCCGCGTCCACAGGTCGGTGTTGTTCAGCGCCACCGCGGCGACCCGCACCAGCACCTCTCCCGCCTGCGGTACGGGTACGGGCGTCTGCACCGCCTCCAGCGCCTCCGGGCCTCCGTGCTCCACGAGCCGCACGGCGCGCATGGTCTCGGGCACGTCCATCTCGCAACCTCCTCCTCACCCCCACAGGGGTACACTGGTCGGTGAATTCGCTCCAAGGTACACCGATCGGTAAAGGTAAGCCTCCCGTGCAGGAAACCCAGCCCATGACACCGGCCGGCCGCCGCATCCTGGCCGCCGCCGAGGAGCTCTTCTACCACCGCGGCATCACCCCGGTCGGCGTGGACCTGATCGCCGAGCACTCCGGCGTGACCAAGCGGACCCTGTACAACCGCTTCGGTTCGAAGGACCACCTCGTGGCGACCTACCTCACGGAACGCGACCGGCGCTGGCGCTCGCTCGTCCGCGACACCGTCGGCGTCGGCGACGACGCCGTCGAGGCCGTCGGCGCGCCCTTCGACGCACTGCGGACCTGGAGCGAGGAGAACAGCCGCGGATGCGCGTTCCTCAACGCGCTGGCCGAACTCCCGGACCCCTCGCATCCCGCGCACCGCATCGCCGCGGACCAGAAGCTCTGGCTGCGGAACCTGTTCGAGGAACTCGCCGGCGCCGCCGGATGCCCGGACCCCGCCACCCTCGCCACCCAACTCCTCGTCCTGCACGAGGGGGCACTCGCCACCCAACCACTCCCGCTCGACACCCTCGCGGCGAGCACCCACCTGGCACGGGCCCTCGTCCGGGCCGCCGCCCCGCCCCGGCCGTAGGCACGCACCCACCGCACCGGCGCCCGGCACCCCTGTGCGCCCTGTGCCCTGCTCCCGCTCTCCCGCGCCGAAGACGGCGTCCGGCCCTCCCGTGCCGGTGCTGCCGTACCGCCCCGCCCCCGACGCGTCACGACGTGGGGTCGTGACCGCAGTTCATGAGGGAGTAGCGCCACGGGGTGTCCGTCACATCCCCGGTGGGCCGCTGCTCGACGTGCCGGTGCACGTATCCGACGACCGTGCGCATGTGCGCGAGGTCGTCGTCAGTGAGTTCCGAGTCCTTCTTCCCCAGCAGTGCCACGATGCGCCGCCCGGACGCGTGGCCCACGCCCTCACTCCCGTCGCTCGACTGACCCACACTCTTCGACTCGTCCGTGGCCAGCCACTTCTCAAGGCCGCGCGGAGTCGTGTTCACGACCTTGCCGAACTCGCCGACGATGTCCTCGTCACGGCCCCCGGCGCCGGCCTTCCCGCGGCCGGCGCCATTCCCACCGTCCCCGCCGCTCACGAGTCGGTGCCCTTCCTCCGCAGGGACTCCGGCTTGTGCACCGCCCTGCGACCCGACTCCTCGCTCTCGACCTCGTACTGCGGTCCGTCCTTCGAGGCGTCGACGGTGCGTCCCGCAGTCTCCGTGCGTCTCGTGATCTTCTTCTTCACCTTCCCCGGAACGCTCTGCTCGTGCTGCTCCAGGTGACGCGGTAGCCGTTGGCGAGCTCCTTCTTGCCCATGGTCCGTTCACTCCCGCCGGATCGCCCCCACGGTGGTTGATACTCCTTCCACTGTCCCGCTCGCCGGGCCCAGGCGCATTCCGGCAACCGCTGCGGACAGCACGAGGCAGCACGGCTCACCGGTCGGCCCGCTCAAGGCACTGGCGCGACGGCGGCTGAAGGGGTTCCCGCATACAGGCGAGGGCGCGGGTGAGGCCCTCCAAGCTCTCCGCAAGGGCACCCTCCCGGCGACGGACCCCTCGTCCCATACGTGCGTCGAACCGTGGCAAGCCCATCTCCACCCTCGTCTGCTACTGCGGACTCACCTGCGGAGACGACGCCTGAGGCCGGGTGGTCGACAGCTTCTCCTCCGACCCGACCCGCACCACTGCCACGCCCTCCTCGATGGCCAACTCGGTTCCCAGGTCTGCGCTCAGCCTTTGCATCCGAGACAGGATCCGCTCACCGGCCGCGCCTTGGGCGAGACGGGGCACTCCCCACGCTGCCCCATCGCTGTGATCGCCGAGAACCAGGGGACGGAGGCTGAGGTCATAACCTCCCTCCCGCAACCGCAAAAAGGCAGCAGCGGACTCAGAAAAGTTCGGATTCCCGAAGATGCTGCGATGCTGGGCAGTCAGAACCTCCGGAACCGTGGCCGCGCCATACGGAACTCCAGCAGAGATCCACGTTTCCCGGGGCACTGCGTCCATACTGTTGGACATCATCGCGAAGTCACCGAGGGAGTACAGGATCGGCACACCCTGGTACAACTCCACCCCCCGAAGCTGATGCGGTCCGTGACCGATCACGATATCCGCACCCGCTTCGACGACACGGCGACAAATGTCGGTCACGAAACCGGCCGGGGACTCCGAATAGTTGGTGGGCTCGTGTGAATGAAGCGAGAAGGCAACGAAATTGCTGTTCTGTCGGGCCTGGCGTACGGTCAACAACATCTCCCGCACGTCTCCCTCTTGAACCTTGTACGCCACAACGGGTTCGTCCTCCAGTTGACCCCGTTCGACCGGCTGGAAGACGTTTCCCATGAAGTAGATGGTGTCGCGTTCGGGTACCTCGACGTTGTTGAGCATGTTCGGATGAGATGCGGCCAGCTCGCGGAGACGCTCCCAGATCTCTCTCGGTACACGCGCTACCGGAGTACTGCGAACAGCTGATACGCCGGGTCGACCGGGGATCTCCCCCAGGGGGTTCCCGGCACGCGCCTGCGCCGGGAACGTGGTGGTGGCCGCTATGAGCGCCACGCGGCCGTGGGCGGTATCGAGGTAGCGCGGAGCACGGGCCGCAGCGAGGTTGCGCCCCGTGCCAGCGCCTGTCAACCCGGCACTGTTCACCGCGGTCAGAGTATCGAGCAGCCCCTGGCTTCCCCAGTCCAGGGAATGGTTGTTCGCAAGGCTCAGCAGATTGAACCCCAACGCGCGAAGGTCGTGGGCGATGCTCGGGTCAGCATGCAGCCATGGCCCTGCGGCCTCCGCCGCCGGCGAACCACTGAAGGTGTTCAGGTCGATGAGGCAGCACTCAAGATTGCCGAACAGCACGTCCGGCTCCTTCAGCACGGCGAGCAGATCTGCCTGCGTTGCCCGAAGCGTCGCCGACATCGGGCGCAGATACATCACGTCGCCGACCGCTCCGAACGAGAAGCCGTCACGAGCCGGCGTCCGCGGTACGTCTGCCAGTTTTCCGGACGTCAGGCGCAATCTTCCACTCCTGTTCTCGCAGGTTACCTGGAGGAGACGATCCCCTCTGAGACATGTGGACCGGCCCCGCACCCGGCCTGTGCTCTCACCCGTCCGTGAGCCGTGGCGACGGAAGTCCGGCGACCAGCGCCCGCGGTGCCGTAAGGACGCCGACCCGGACAAGGTGCCGGCCGAGGCGCTGATGAGCGCACGGTGCCGGGTGCGTGCATCGGAAAGGCGGACGGACGTCCGCATACTGGTCGTGGGTGCCGACCCATCGACAGGAATGATGGAATCGGCAGTTCTGCCGGTTATCTGGATATTTCTCGGAGGCCGAGGACTCCGGCGAGTCGATCCTGCTCCCCGTACGTATCGGTGACGGACGTCCGCCACTTGTGGTGTGCTTGCGCTATTCCGCGAGAGGCGATATCCGCTGCTTCCTCCAGCGAGGTTTGCTCTCCGAACGATCCGTCCCATCCGGGGTAGATTCTCGTCTTCGGCAGATCAGGAAGGATTCGATGGAGATGCTCGTGGATGACCCATTCCGGGTCGATCGGTCTCGTGGTGATGGAGATGTGAAGGGACCAGTCGTCGGAACTCCGGGCTTGATGGGGCCGCCCAGCCGGCATGTAACAGACGTCGCCCGGGGTCAGAGTAAGACGGTGTGCTGGCTCGACCCCTTCGGGTACGGTCACGAGACCAGGCTCGCTCTGCCCGTCGAACGGGTCGAAAATGCGCCAGTGCTTGGTACCGGAGGACTGTACGACGATGACGTCCACCTTGTCCTGGTGAAGCGGAAGTGCCCCCCTGCTCGGCGGGCTCAGGAAAACCACGGCTTCCGCTATTCGACCGGTCGCTTCTTGCAGCATGCGACAGACATGCCTCAGTGCCCGGTTGTACTCGTGGACTCGATAGAGAATCAGACTCGCCCCGTCGGACAGAAAGTCCTCGACTCGTCTCAGATCCAGTCGGCCGATGGTGGGGGCGGCAACCCGCTCACTCAGACTGCCGTCACGCACCGTGTACTCAGTGGCATGAGCCATTCGGTGTTCCTTGGTGGAAACTGCCACGTACTCGGAGGTAGTCCGACTGTCGCAGAGCACCTCGTACAGATCCTGGAGCGTGAACAGAGCGGTTGCCTGGGGGCGTGACGTGGGAAAACAGCTGCGCCCCCAGTGCGCGGCGAGGTCGGCCTTGTTCGGCAGCGATTCGGGCCAACCGTCAGGCACAACCGTCGGGGCCGTGAAATTCATCAGAGTTCCTTCTCGTTGGGTTGAGGGACCTGTTCTCCTTCGGTCGCCCTCACTGCCGTGCCTCGGAACGTGAGGCGAGCCGGTGGGCGAGCAGCGACGCGGGCAGCGACCAGAGGGCGACCACTGCGACCCCGGACAGAAGGTCTGACCACTCGGCGCTGGTCACCGCAGCGGCGACGCGCTGAACAGCCTGCACCGGCAGGAGGAAGTCAACGGGTGCCAGGATGAGCGGCACGGCACTACGGGTCCACACTCCGGATGACCAGGTGATCGCGAGGAAGAGGACCGTGGTCAACGCCGGAGCGAAGTTGGGGTGCGCCCGGGCTCCGACACACGCGCTGGCCGGTGCGAACACCGCCACTGCCAAGGGCACCGAGACGGCCGCCCTGAGGATCGCGGACAGGTCGTACACGACGTCGAAACGAATCATTCCCGCGACCATGATGAGAGCGGCGGCGAGCCCGCCGGCCAGCACGACCAGGATCAGGCGGGCCCCGAGCCTCGCCCACACGGGGACGGGAAGCGTTCGCAGAAACGGGCTCCAGCGGTCCAACCGCTCCATCGCGACGCGACCGCCGCACTGGAAGAGCACCACCGCCAGCACGCCCAAGGTGACGAACACCAAGGTCACGTCGACGTAGGGCACTCCGTCGGCGTACCGGGTCAGCATGAGGAAGTAGAAGACCGTCATCCCCAGAGTGAACAGCGAAATGTACCAGAACCGCACGAAGAAGATCAGGTCCACCCGGACGAAGGCCATGATCTGTCGGAACAGGTTGCCACTGGTGTACTCGGCCATCACTGCCCCACCTGCGTTGACTCGCCTGCTGCCCTCGCGGGGACGGCGTCGGGGTGACGGCGTCCCCGTGGAGCGATGCCCCCGCTCAGTGCCGTGCAGACCTCCTCGACGGTCGGCCGCCGCTGGACGATGTGCCCGTCGGCGCACGCTCCCAGTTGCTCCAGCACCTCGTCGGGCCTCCGGGTGATGAGAAGAGTCCGTTCTCCGCTGTGCTGCACGTATACGCCATCGAGCAGCGGAAGATCGGCGCGGCGGGCTGTTTCGAGCACCACCAGCCCGGTACCGAGCACCAGGTCGGAAACAGTGCTGTCCGCTTTGACCCGCCCATTGGCGAGCACGAGCACCCGCTGTGCGATCGTCGAGACCTCGGCGAAGTCATGGGTCGCCAACAACAGAGTGCCTCCCGCGTCACAGAACTCCGTGATCAGTTCCCAGGAGGCCAACCGGCTCTCCGTGTCGAGACTGACGGTGGGTTCGTCGAGGATCACGAATCGCGGATGGCCGAGAAAGGCGAGCAGTAGGGCGAGTCGCCGTTTCTGACCGAGTGACAGAACGGAGGCGGAGCGGTCGAGCAGTGGCCCCAGTTGAAGTCTGTCGATCAGCCCGTCCGGCTGCGGCGCACCCTTGACGTCACGTACGAAGCGGATGGTCTCGCGGACCCGGAGCCCGTCGGGAAGGGCACTGAGCTGGGGAGCGTAGCCCACGGCCCGGCGGACGTCGTACGCGCTCGGTAGCTGGCCGAAGAGGCGGCACGAGCCGGCGCTCGGGCGCGTGAGGCCCAGCGCCAGTCGCAGCAGGGTGGACTTGCCGACGCCGTTGCGACCGAGCAGGGCCACGCTCTGACCGGCTTCGATGTCCACCGTGACGCTGTCAACGGCCGTGACGCCTCCGTAGAACTTGGAGACGTCCTGCATGGCCAGCGGTGGCATGGTGGTCATCGTGGACGCCCCAGCAGTACGGCGTTGAGGAAGGACTCGTCGACTCCGTCGATCTCGCAGAGCTCTTCCACCTCGGCGTCCCACAGCCCGGCGAACGGCACCACGCCCCAGCCGAACGCCTGTGCCGCCAGGGTCAGCTGCTGAATGACGGCCCCTGCTTCCATCATGGCGAGGCGATAGCCGCGGAGCTTGTACTTGAAGCGGCTGCGCCAGAACAACCCGTTGATCAGCACGATCGCCGGCACGGACGCCAACAGGTCCGGCTGGCTCCCCAGGCCCCCGACGATCTCGTCGTCGACCACGGGGCGCACTTCCTCCAAGGCGTGATCATGGATGTTGTAGTGGTAGAGACCTTTACTGCCGGAACCGGCGACATCGGCGAGCAGGTAGAGCTCAAGCGGGTAGAGGGCACCACCCGAGGCGACCGGTCGCGGTCGCCATGTGTCTGCCGGATGCCGCTCAGGATGGGCCCCGTAGCTCAGCCACAGGGCGCGGCCGAGCTGGTCGACGGGCAGTGGTTCCGCGACGAAGTCGCGGCACGAAGCGTTCCGGAACAGCGACGGATGGTGGGTGCGCTCACGCCCGACGTCGATCGCAGGCAGTTCGACTCGGGGAAGATGCGGCAGCGAACGCGCGCCGATGGCCGCACTTGCGCGGAGTTCGGGGTCGCTTTTCAAGCGACGGCCGTTGGTCTCCCGCCCCATGGTGACCCGCTGGAACTTCGACGCCTCGTGGAACTCCTCGGCAAGGTCGTACTCCGGGGGGTCGTCGTCCCCGAGGAACTCCCAGTAGCGTGGCGTGAAAATCGACGGTGCTTCTGGCATGACCGATGACTCCTACGGAAAGGGATGGGGTGCGTGGTTGAGATCCGCGAGCTCCGGCCGGTCGGTTCGCCAGCCGCGCCGGGTCGGCTCGTTGAGCAGCCGTTCGTTGGTCAGATGCCGGGCCTGGTGATCAGCGTCGAGCGGCATCAACTGCGGGGATACAACCTTGTACGTGAACAGTCCCGCCTCCGCGAGCTCCGGAGGCGTGAGATCCGTCGCATACAGATCGAACCGCCTGGCCGACAGGTGTTCCACCAGTCTCCGGAGTTCCCGCTGCGGTGAATCACCAGGCCGGTCGTACCGGTCGACCGGAAGCGTTCGGGAAGGCCGGTCCTCGAAGAGGAACTCAAGCTCTCTCTGGTTGTCGACGGTCGTGTAGTAACGGCCGTGCTCAGAGAAACCGCGTATCTGCTCGGGAGAAATATCCTGGACCCCGATGGCGAGCAGGTCCCTGCGCTGCATCGAATAGAAGGAGAGCGCCTCCCTGAGCGCCCGCCAGACGGCGTCGGTCAGGCGCCCGCCCGATCCTCCTCCGACGGCGTACTGAACCTCCCCCGCGACGGTGCCACGAACGACTCCGACGACCGTGGGCACCTCGTTGATCTCGGAGAGGTCGATGAGCCGGTAGTCCAGCCGACAGCCCGTCAGTATCGACTCGGCGCGGTGCGCGAGGCGGGATGACGGTTCCCAGGTGATATAGGGGAAACGGAGCTTGTGGTACCACATCAGCATGAACGCGTCTCGTTCGAGCAACTCGTAGAGGCCGGAAAGGCACGCCTCGGTCGGACCCGGGCCCGTAGCCGCTCCGTTGGAAGTGGCGATGCACCATCGCCCCTCATCCTGCAGGGGGTTCCCCGGATCGTTGCCGAAGCAGATGCAGTGGATCGCCGGCAACAGGGTGGCTGTTCCGGTGGCCAGATCGACCCCTTCGACCCACTGGATCTTCTTGCCACTCGCGGGAATATGCGCGAGGTTTCCCAGGCGGCTCACACCCGGCGGCAGAGAGAGCAGTTGTGCGGGCGGAAGATGGGGCACTCCCGTACTTTTGAGCTCCGCCACCGAAGCCCGGCGCGTCGGACGACCATCGACATCCATGATGCTGTATCGCTCGACAGCCTCGCCGAAGGTGCTCGTGCGAAGGCCGGCACGGTCGATGTCGAAGCCTTGTCCTCGGAATGCTGCCTCCATTCCGATCGGTCCCAGTTCCGTCTCCTTGAGTACCAGGTTTCCCACCTTCGGCTCGCCCGGAGCCCGAAGACCACGGAGCGGGCGCCGGCACAGCGCCACTACAGGACCGGCCAGGCGCTCAAGCTCGACCGAAGCACTTCCACTGTCTGGCATAGGGCTCGTACTCCTACGGAAACGGGTGCGGGGCGTGGTTGAGTTGCCCGAGAGTCGGCCGATCCGGTCTCCAGCCGCGGTCGGTGGGCTCGGTGATCAACCGCGTTCGATTGACGTGACGATTCTGGTGATCGTTGTCGAGCGGAATCAGCTCCGGCGAGACCACCTTGAAAGAATGGAGGTCGGGCGGCATCCCGGCAGGGGTCAGATCCACCGCATACGTGTGGATGCCCCGCCGGTGAAGCCGTCGGGTCAACTTCCGTAGTTCCTTGGCCGGCGTCCCGCCCGGGACCGCTTGCGCCTTTGGCACGGCAATCGACTCACGCTGTTCGAACAGGAAATCCAGCTCGTGACGGTGCGCCGGATTCGTGTAATAGCGCAACCGGTCGGTGAGGGTGAGGATGTCCTCCGGTTCGATCCTCGCGCCGCCACGCAGCACATCGTGGCGGGCCAGCGGGTAGAGGCCGGCCAGCTCCCTGGCCGCCTTCCAGACCGCGGTTTCCGGATCGAGCGCCGAACCGGCGCTGACGACCAACACCTCACGGTCGTGCAGCCGCCCCCGGGCGACCCCCACCACGACTGGCACACCGTGTACCTCGGTGAGGTCGATGAACCGGACATCGATCCGTGCCGGATCGAAGACGGCGCTGATCCGCTGGCCGAGCCGCTGGTGCCGATCGACGCGCAGGTAGGGAAACCGCAGGCGGTGGTACCACATGAGCATGAACGCGTCCCGCTCGAACAGCTCCAACAAGGCGGAAAGGCAAGCCTCCGCAGGGTTCGTCCCGGCCGCCGTCCCCTGGGACGTGGCAGCGCACCACTGCGGTTCTCCCGGATCCCCCGCACAGGTCAGGCAGCCGGGCGTTCCGCAATGCGGTTCGACGAAGATGCAGTACTGGGCCGGCACCAGGACGTCCTCTCCGGACACCAGGTCGACCGCGGTCATCCAGCGGACCGCCGTGTCGGCCCCGGGCGGTGGGTGAAAGGCCGTTGCGCTTCCCACGGGGTTCGTGCCGTGGGCCGGGGCGAGCTCTGAAGGGTCCAGATACCGTCGGCGCTGCGCCCGGAGTTCGGACATGGACACCGAGAGGGTCCGGGACGCGTCGAGGTCCCGGAGCCCGTACCGCTCGAAAGCCTCACCCACTGCCGCGTCGGACGCCACCCGGGCGACGAGGTCCCGCCCGGCCCCGCAGAACCACGGTCGTCCGTTCCCCAGCACCTGCGCGTAGGTCACGTCCTTGCAGATGACCTGACCCACCGAGGGCTCGTCCGGGTGATGTCGGGTGGCTGCCAGCCGTCCGGCAAGACTGACCACGGATCCGGTCAGCATGGTCAGCGAGGTCATACCACCACTGACTTCTCGGTCGGCTCGGCCGCATCGGAATCCGTGGACTCCTCGGGGGAGAAGTACTCGGTCCACAAGGTCGGCCTCGCGACGGAGGACCCCGGCCGGCACGCCGAGCACCGGGGAACACGGAGCACCAACTCGGAGCTGACGACCACACCGCGCTCGAAGGTCACCGTGCGGACCCCACCCGGGACGTAGGGGTTCGCACGGTTCTCCCACTCCTGGAGCTGCGCCACACCCAGCCCGGCCAATACCGTGGTCAGTGCAGCGGAGCCAAGTGGCCGCTCGTCGAGATTGCGGAGTTCCAGGAAATCCGAACCCAGCGCGTTGCGGGATGCCCGCCGACGGCGATAGCACTCGAAGCACGGAGTGGATTTGGGATACACATACGGGCCGACGACCGCAGCCTCACCGTCGTAGTGGCTGATCGGCAACCAGGGCTGCCGATTGTGATAGGCCGTCTCGTTCCATTCGGCGAGAAGCTCGTCGTTGGGGTCCTTCACCCATACCGTGGTGCAGACTCCGCTCGGCGTCGGGACGCCGACGATCTCGGACAGGTTCACCGCTCGGATTTCCCAGTGCGCGGGGCTCACGCGCGAGATCGCTTCAACCTCGCCAGGGCTGCCCGCCACCCGCATCACACGAATGGGATGCCGGTCATCGCTACCGGCCCCGTCCGTCCCGGACTCCTGTTCCTGCGACGACCATTCCCCGAGCAATCCACCCGGATAGTTGGACAGATCAGGGTTCGCAATGTCCATCACCATACCGTCTGCCAGCAACTGCGAACAGAGGCGAAACACGACGGGCCGCCACCGTTCGCCCATCTCATCGACTATGCCGGCAATGTTTCGCTCTCCGTCGACCAAGGGAAGCATATTTCCGAGCACGCTCACTATTCGACCCTCGTACCGCAGGTTGCGGCCGCCAGAGCGAAGCGTGGCCGAATTTTCTTGGAAAAAGCATGCCATCGCCGGTGCCAGCTGAAGAACTGAAGCATCCATAAGAGTCATTTATTTCGACCTCCGTACATGGGGACAAAGCGTGTACATCTGGAGAACGGTTATTCTTCAGTTCCCGGCACTTCAAGGATTGCTGCAACCTGATCGTGGAGTCGATACTCATCGGACAGAGGGGCTTTCCAGCAGTCAAACGCCGATGCCATCGAACGCGACATCATTTCCGCGGCTCGTTCCATAGCGGCGCGGTCAGAGATACTCCCGTCCCAACCGGGATAGACGTCGACATCCGAGATGTTCGGGAGGACGCGCTGAAAGCACTCTTCGAGAACTTGGGTCGGCCGGATCGGGGAGATGGTGAGCGAGATGTGGACCGACCAGTCATCAGCGCTTCGTGTCTGATGGGGGCGTCCCGCCGGGATGTAGCAGCTGTCCCCCGGGGTGAGAGTGATGCGATGCGCCGGCGACGCCCCGGCCGGTTTCATCACCGGACCGAACGTGTCCTGCCCCGGGAAGTGCTCGAATATCTGCCAGTTCTTGGTTCCGTGTGTCTGGATCACCACGACGTCCACTCGGTCCTGATGGAGCGGCAGAGCTCCTCTGCCGGGAGGGCTCAGGAACACGATGGCTTTCACCGGGCGGCCTGTACGGTCCTGCAAGCTCCGACAGATCTCCCTCACACCACTGTGGTAGGCCTGCACGTCGAGCAACATCAGACTGGATCCGCCGGCCAGGAACTCGGCGATCCTCGCCAGATCGAGCCTGTCCTTCGGATGGCCTGGCAGATTCTCTCCCGCCTTTGGGTCCACCGTGTACTCGGAGGCGTCTACGTTTCGGTAGTCCGCGGTGGAGATGGCAACATACCCGGGAGTGGTCCGGGCATCGCACAGCACATCGCGCACGTCCCGGAGGCCGAAGAGGAAACCCTGAGGGGCGCTTGGCGTGTAGAGGCAGTCACGTCCCCAGTGGGCGGCCAGCGCTCCCTCGTCGGGGAGAACGCCTGGCCAAGCACTGGAGCCGATTGCCGAGAACGGCGAGCTAGTCACGAGAACCTTCCACAATGTACCGGCCGGAAGTCGAGTCCAATGGTCTGCAGGGCGGCGTGGCTGTCGACGACGTACAGGCCGTCATCGACAGCCACCGGCTCAACTCATTCCGAGCCTACTTGCAGCCTGCTACGCAGAATGTGTAGCAGCCCACACAGCCGTCACCGATGATGACAAAGGGAGTCGCGCCCTCACCTACCTCGGTTACCGAGAGATCGAAGAGCGAGTCGAACTCGGCTTCCGAGAGTTGGGTTTCCTCTGCATCCATTTATTTCACCTCCTCTCGTTGGTAAGCATTCCGGGCATCTTCGCGCTCGCTGCATGTACGAGGTCGCCCTTTCATGTTCGTGAGGGAACCAGACCTGGGCTGGTGAAAACGCATGGCGGGTGCTGCTCATGGGCACCGGAGACGGTGGCCAGACCTGGCCACTGGGTGTGCTGGTCGTTTGCCCCGAAGAGGCGCTCGTCCAGCCCCGAGGCTGCCCGCTTGCCTGAGTCGAGCTGCTCTGTCCTGCGACCCTGTGGACAAGCGCACGGCGTGGGAGGCGGTGCACCGCAAGGCGGAAGAAGGTCCCCACGATGGTCGTACGAGGATGTTCCGACCACGCGTCGAGCTGCCGTAGCTGTCGTCGTGTGCCGCCCGAGGAGTGGCGGACCGGCGCCTACATACGCGCCCACGGTTTCCGTGCGGTGCGCGCGGCGCCACTACCGTTCAGCACAGTCGACAAACTGCGTGGTGTGCTCCTCGACACGTGACTCCTCTCGCCACGACGTATCAACCGATGTGCTCCGTTCCAGGGCTGCTCTCCCACGGGCGTGTGCAGGTTTCCCGCACTCCCCCATGGAGCGCGGGTGATTAGGAGGCTAGTGGGCGAGTGCGGACCCGACTGTGCTGTACGTGTACAGGCCTGTGCCAGTTGTGCACGCCCGGACCGGCCGACGGTCCCGCGGCTCTTGCGCACCGGGTCACGGCGGGCCCATCCTGATCTGCGCGTACGGGAACCAAACTGAGGAGCGGTCGCGTGGGGGGATCGAACCATCGGGGCACCACGCCGTCAGCCGGCCCCGGGTATTCGGACACCGAACCGCGACACGTGGTGGTGGACACGTCGACCGTGCTGCCGAACGAGCGTGAGGACACGGTTCGGCACGCCCTGTGGGAGTCCTACTCGCGGGTCGAGATCGAACACCATTCCCCCACGGGGCTGGTCTCCGGGCGCATGAAGGTCGGCAGAGTGGGTCCCCTCAGGGTCTGCTCCGCACACGGGACCCCGTTGACCGTCCACCGTACGGCGCGGCTGGCCTGTGAGGACGAAGAACGAGCGGTCTTCCTGGGCCTTCAGATGACGGGCACCAATATGGTGACGCAGTACGGTCGTCAGGGGCTGGTCGGACCGGGCCACCTGGTGCTCCTGGAGTCGCACGTTCCGTACACCCTCCGTTTCGACCAAGGCATCGGGTATCACTCCCTGCGCATCCCGCGCCGGGTCCTCGCACTTCCGGACAAGGCCCTGCGCGAGATCGCGGCAACTCCCCTCGGTCCCGAGAACCCCACAGCTCTCATTGCCTTCACGTACTTCACCAAGCTGGCAACAAGTGCGGACCTCCATCACGGAGCCCACGCCGAGGCCCTGGTGGCACCCAGCATCGAGCTCCTGCGTGCCGTGGTGAGCTGCCAATTCGGCGCCTCCTACACCGGCGCAGAATCGCGGGGGGACGTACCTCTCAGTCTGCGGATCACCCAGCACATCCGGGCGCATCTGGCCGACCCCGCGTTGTCGGCCGCGCGCATCGCCAACGCCCAAGGCATCTCGACCCGCCATCTCTATGCCGTGCTCGCCCGCTCCGGCATCAGCCTCGGAGACTGGATCCGCTCGCACCGCCTGGCCGAATGCAGGCGCGAACTCGCCGAACCAAACGCCCGGTTCCGGACTGTCGAGGGAATCGGACGGAGCTGGGGCTTTGTCGACGCGTCGCACTTCAGCAGGGTGTTCAAACAGGAGTACGGCATGTCGCCGCGGGACTGGCGCGAGCAGCACCACCCAGACCGGCCGGAGCAGGACAGGCCCCGGAAGCACACGTAACCGCTCGATGCACGCCACCTGAACCGCACCGGCGAGCCGGGACGGGCTCGCCTCCCGGCGCCGGACCCGGTGCGCGGTGATCAGCGCGTTGCACACCATCCTGGTCACCGGCAGCCCAGGCACGGTCCACGGACGCGCACAGCGCCACCGACGGCAGTCAGAGCGAAGAGCAGCACTGCGGCCACGGCCGTGACCAGCGCGGTCAGCCCCGGGATCTCCCCGTCCGCGGCAGACGCGTCCACGATGGCGAGGTTGAAGAGAATGAGCGGCGGGACAGCCGATGATGACGACTGTCGCCACAGCGAGCACCTGTGCCCTCAGCAACCGCTCCCACAGCGCCGCGCGAAGAACGAAGGGTAGCCGGAACTCCGCCATAGCCTCCTCCAGCCGGGGCCGCATCCGCAACCGGCCTCCGCGTGCACGCGGAACACCACGGCGACATCGCCACCCCAGCACCACCCACACACACGCCATATAGGCCCACCGCACCAACGTCGGCGCGACCAGTAGGCCGTAGACGGCGCCCCCCACCATCCAGGCAAGGTCGGTCGCGAGCTGGTCCTGCAGTTGTTCTGCCCGGCTCGTTCGCCTCCTCCGGTCCGTACGGGCCGGTGCCACCCGGCTTCCCGGCTTCCCGGCTTCCCGGCTTCGGACCAACAGAGCGGGAACGGACGGTTTCTTGTCAGGGTTCCACAAGAGCCGTCGCGCCGGAGAGCAACCACCCAACCACACCGTGTCCAACCACGGGCACACACGCTGCACGCTCGTCCAACCCTTGTCCCATCAGGGCTCACGCAGACATAAGACGATCGCCCAGCCAGCGCTCCATCCGACTCCGGAACAGGAAAAACCCCAGGTCACACGAGGTGTGACCTGGGGTCTAGGTGAGCCGCCTAGTGAGCCTTTCCCAGTAAGCGCCCGTCGCTCGGCGTGATCACGATGCTGGCGCTGCGGCCCGTGAGCTCCCTAAGTCCGGGCAGATGTGAGGCCCCTGGTAGGAACGATCTTGCGAAGGATAGTTCTGACCGAGGGGCCTCACGTGTCGATCAGTGTTACATACACCGCCGTGCTCGATGTGAAGCGGTCCACCGCCGAGCACCTGGCCCTGCTGCTGCGCGATCACCGCGTCGCAGCCAGGACTCGCAAGGGTCGTCGTGCGCTGGGCTGCTTCCGTCAGGCGGTGTTGATCCTGCGTTGGTTCATCGACGACACCCGCCTTCCCCAACTCGCCTGCGACAACGGCCTGTCGGCCCCCACCGCCTACCGCTACCTCCACGAGGGGCTGACCGTTCTGGCAGCCGGGGCACCGGACCTCGCGACCGCGCTGGAGCGCGCGAAGGCGGCCGGGCTGACACACCTGAACTTGGACGGGACCGTCATCCGCACCGACCGCGTCGCCGCCCCCGGCCCCAACGGCGCAGACCTCTGGTGGTCCGGAAAACACAAGCACCACGGCGGGAACGTGCAGGTCATCGCCACCCCGGACGGCTGGCCGATCTGGGTCTCACCGGTACGCCCGGGCAGGGAGCACGACACCACCTGCGCCCGCCACCACGGCCTGATCGACGCCCTCAACGGGATCGCCGCCGAGCTGGACATGCCCACCCTGGTCGACCTCGGCTACGAGAACGCCGGCGACGGCTTCCGCCACCCACGCAAGAAGCCCACCGGAGGCGAGCTGACCGAAGCCCAACAGACCTACAACAAGGTCATCCGCGGCATCCACGGGGTCTGTGAACGCGCCAACTCCCTGCTCAAAACCACCTTCAAGGCCCTGCGCAGGGTCAGCCTCGACCCCAGCCGCATCACGAAGATCGCCGCCGCAGCCCTCGTCCTGCTCCAGCTCGAGTACGGCCGCACCATCTGAACGATCACGCAACGGCACGATCCATTACTGGGAAAGGCTCACTGACACCTGGCGGCCTGATCGTTAGCAGGAACGTACCAAGCTTGCGTCAGACCCTCCTGTTGTGGAGAAAACCCAGCGTGGCGAGCCCTTCGCTGCGACAGAGGTGATCCGAGGCTCCCCGGACTTCGGTCTGGACGAGCTGGTAAACCGCGCCGTAACTCTGGCCCCAGTGCATGGCCGCCCGCCACAGGTGCCGACCGAGTCCGTGGCCGCGAGCCTCTGGGTGCACGGCGAAGTATTGCGGCATGAGCTGGTCGGCACCCGTGGGGTCGGGACAGATCTCCATGGGGCCGATGGCACCGACAACACGATCCTCCACCACGGCCGCGAGGACCGGGCCGCATCCCTTGGTCTTCATCTGACGGTCTAGGAAGGCGAAGCCGTCGGCAGCCATGGTCTGGGCGAAGGCGGTAAAGGTGCCGCGGATGTGGAGGGGCCAGTCTTCGAGCCGACGGACGGGGCCGGCGGAGGGGGGACAGTACCGCGCCGTAAAGTCCTTGAGTTGGATGCGGACGCCATGTGTATGAGTCGTCTCCGGGCCCAGTGGCCGGACAACACGAGCAGAGGCTGCTCCGTGAAGGGCCGCGAGCTTCGCTGCGAGTTCGGCGGCCTGGTACAGGACGTCGCTCCGGTGACCGTAGGCGAAGACCTTCACCGCTCGTCGGCCGCGCGTCAGCAGAGTCGGGATGAGTGTGTGGTCAGGGTGGTGGACCACGTCGCCAGGAAGAACGACCTCCTGCTTCTCGTTGCCCCAGCGGCGGTCCTTGTCGTACGGCAGGAAGCGCCGGTCGGCGGCCACGAGGAGGGTGGCTTCGAAGAGGTCCACGGTCAGGGCGTGCGGGTGGACGGGGCCGAGGGTGGGCACGACCGGTGCGGTGAGCACGGGGCGGAGCCAGTCCCAGCGGAAGAGCATGCGGGCACCTTAGCGCTGTACATGAGGGTGCTCCGGCCCGTCGGTGGGACAGGCCGGAGCACATCGGTCGGGCCGGAATTAGTGGGGGTTGTCGTCGCCGGCGTCGCAGGAGCATTCGGCGCTCTCGACGACGTCATCCAGGTCCGCGACGAGCGTCACAGCGGCCGATGCCACCGGCGGCGCTGCGCGGCGCGCACTGGGGGGCGAGCCTGTCAGGATCTGCACCGGTACGGGTCCGGTCATGAGGTCACCTTCTCCTTGTCTCCGTGCTGGCAGTAGCTGTGCAGCGGCGCCTTCGCCTCCTGGTAGTGCTTGGCCAGGGGACGGCAGACCCGGCAGGTGCCGGACAGGGCGCAGCCCTCGCACCCTCCGGTGCGAAGCATCAGACGGTCGGCGATCGTGCCGAGCCGTCGCAGTCCTTCGATGCCTTCGGCCATGAGGTCGATCTGGTCGTCGCGGCCGACCTTGCAGATCGAGACCTTGGCGTGCGGGTCGGCGTGGAAGAAGGTGTGGCCCGCGTTGCATCCGGCGAACGGCTTGCGCTGGCGCAGGTGGTCTGCCGACTGGGCGAGGAGGGGTTCGCCGCCGCCGTAGATCGTCGGGGTCATGTTGGTGTACGCGTGGTGCTCCACGCCCCACTCCTGTGCGAGCGCGGCCACTTCGTCGGCTTCGCTCGCGTTGTCCTCTGTGACCACGATGTTGATGCGCAGCGGCAGCCCTGCGGCGCGAGCGGCGTCCATGCCGCGCCGGAACGCCTTCCACGCTCCGCGCCGCTGGGTGAGGGCGTCGAAGGACTCCTCGCTCGCGCCGTACATGCTGACGACGAGGCGGTACGGCGGGCACTCCTGGAAAAGCTGGAGCAGGTCGGGGCGGAACAGCAGGGAGCCGTTGGTGGAAATCGTGAGCATCATTCCGGCCAGCCAGGCGTACCGGTAGGCGTTCTGGAAGTGCGGGTCCATGGTCGGTTCGCCGCCGGTGATCTGGAGCCAGATGACGCCGGCTTCGCGCATGATGTCCAGGAGCTTGACCTTGTCCTCCCAGGTAAGGTTGGAGAAGGGACGTTCGCCGAGATAGCAGTGCTTGCAGCCGAAGTTGCATCCGAGGTTGATCTCCCAGGAGGCCCGGCAGTATCCGTACGTAGACGGCTCGCGGATCAGGATCGTGTCCGCGGTCGGGGCGCCGGCGACATCGAGGCCCCAGGCTTCGGCCGCCAGGTCGACCGCCCAATCCGGCGGGGGCTGCGCGCCATCGGCGACGTGGAGCTGCTCGTAGTGGGTGGCCGGGATTCGGGCGCCGGATCGTGCTCCGGGGCGCAGCAGGAGGTGGCCGTCGAGAAACGGGGCGGCGATGAGCTGATGCATGGCGTGCCCTTCATGGTTCGAGTCGGCAGTGCAGGGAGCAGTCCGGGCATGCGCGGCCCGAGATCGGGTCGGTGCCGCTGCCGCCGCAGGTCGAGCAGACGTCAGCGCTCGGGGTTGGCGGCGGGAGCTGGACGCGCCCGAACAGCAGTCGGTCGCCTGCAAGGGCGGCGTCCAGGTAGGTGTCGAGGCGAGCGGCGCCCGCGGACTGCGGCAGCGGGTCGAGACCGAGCAGGAGGATCGCCTGGTCGGTGCGGGTGACCAGTTCGGTCCAGGTACGGCGAGTGGGTAGCTGCAGTCGCCGGGAAGCCTCAGGGATGTGCAGCAGCACGCGGTCGCCGACGAGTTGTAGGCAGCTCTCCAGCTCCGGGATGACTTCAAGGGCTCCGGTCAGGCCACCGAGGCGCGCGGACAGTCGCCGCATTCGGTCCTCGGCCGGCACGGCGGTGCCGCCATCAGTCAGGACCGGGGTGTGCGTGATCAGGATGTGCGCGATCTCCCGGCCGTCCGGTCCTGCACCCTGCCAAGTCCAGGCTGCGAGCGACACCAGTAGGCGTAGATCAGGGCCCGGCGGGGTGAGAGCGACGCTCATGCTGACGTCCCACCCGGGGCTTTGAAGCACGACCAGACGATCTTCCCGAACGGGGTGCGGTCCTCCACGCCCCAGCCGTCGGCAAGCGCGGTCACCAGGAGCAGCCCGCGGCCGGCGGTGTCCGTGTCGCCGGGATGACGGGGGTGGGGGTGCTGGCGGCGGCTGTCGTGTACTTCCAGGCGCACGACTTCGTCGTCGACGTCGAGTCTGACGAGAAAGCCGCAGCCGGGATCAGTCCCGTGGAGCACGGCGTTAGTGGCGAGTTCGGAGACGCAGAGTCGGACGTCGTCGCCTCGGTCCAGCACACCCCAGATGGTCAGGGCCTCGGTGGTGAAGGCCCGCGCCTCGCTGACCGATTCGGGCCGGGACTCGAAGAACTTCTGGATCGTCTTGGTCATCGCGATGGTCCTCACGAATCGGCGTCCACGACACGGGTGGTGCCGGAGCGTGTGCGGTGGACGGGGGCACGTCGAGAGACGGTTGAGGGTTTGGGGCGCGGGCACCGGACCAGCAGCAGCCGGGCACCGGCCGATTCGATCTGTCGCCCGCGTTCGGCCGCTATGGTCTTCGGGCCCAGGTGGGACATGGCGGGGGCGACGACGCCGTAGGCGTCCGGCAGCGCGAGCACGTCAAGGAGACCGGTGAATGCCGCCGAGGAGGACCCGGCAGCGACACGGTCGGTGAAGAGGCCGGACAGTTGCAGCTCGTGGCTGCGGCAGTACTCGGCCAGCGAGGCGACCAGCGCGTCCTGCCGTGCTCGGGGCACGCGTACCAGCCGCAGGAAACCGTAGACGACCGGGCCGCTGACCAGGCGATGTTCCGTGAGGGGTTCCATGCTCGGGACCATCCAATGGCTCGACACGTGGTGACACTTCGAGCATGTCGGCGGACCACCTCGTTGCAAATCACCGCCTGTTCTACTTCCGTTCCACTTCCGTCCCGCCGCGTCGTCGCGTCTGCTTCGATGGCTGGTGGAAGGGAGTGACGCGTGGCGACCGTGCACCACTGGACCGGGCTTGAGGCCAAGGCATTGCGGCTCGCCCTGCGGCTGAGCGTGCGGGCCTACGCCGAGCGTCTGGGCCTGGCGGTCGCGACCGTGTCCAAGTGGGAGAGCAAGCTCGCCGCCACCGAGCCGAGACCCGATACCCAGGCCATCCTCGACACCGCCCTCGGACGAGCGGACGCCGGGGTTCACCTGCGCTTCGAGACGCTCCTGTCGGAAATGGCCGGCAGCGTCGCGACCATCGGCAGACGTGTCGCCTCGTCCGGCCCCAGAGCGTGGGAGTACGAGTCATGGGCCGATGACCTCGACCGGGTCGTGGTCTCCCTGTTCCGGCAGAACTTCGCCTTCGCCGACAGCCTTCTCACTCGGTGGCTGTGCCGATTCAAGGCCCATGAACTGGGAGAGAAGGGCCTGTACCTCTTTGCCCGCTCCACGGCCTTACTTGGTGACCTCAAACGCGACCAAGGCGTTGTCCTGGGCCCGCTCTCGGCCCAGCATTCCTACGCCGGTGCCCGGACGGTCTTCACCCAGCTCGACATCCCTCGACGCGTCGCCCAGCTCGATCTGTCGCTCGCAGTCGTCACCGAGATGTCCGGCAAGCTGGAAGTCGCCGCCCGCAACTACGAGAGTCTCGCCGTCGACGACCGGCTCTCTCGCCGCGACCGGGCTCGCGCAAGGCTGTGGGTGGGGACGGCGCTGAGCAAGGACGGCAAGCACGACTACGCGACCCGCGTCATGCAGGCAGCGACCCGCGAGTTCGAGGACCTCACCGAACCGGACGACTGGTCGGTGGCCCACCAGAAGCTCGCTCTGGCCCGCCGCGGCGCCGGCGATCTCTCTCAAGCCCTGCACTTCATCGACATCGCTCGAAGCAGCGGAACGACCGACTCACCAATGCAACGCGTACGTCTGGACACCGCTCACGGCCACATCCTGCTCTCCGATACAGCGACCCAGGATGATGGAATCCTCGTCCTCGACCAGGCCGCCAAGGTGGCCGCGCAGTACGGACTCGTGCACCAACTGCGCAGCATCGAGGGCGTCAAGGCCATGAGCGAGGGGCTGACCGGCCCCCGGCAACGGTGACCAGGGAGAACGCGTGCGCAACGACCATCAGGGCATCACCGAGAACCAGTGGCACCAGGCCAAGCTGATCTGGGACTACCACCAGATGCAGCACGAGCTGCGCCCCGTCGACGTGGCAATCGGACTGGGCAGCCACGACCTCGGCGTCGCAACCCGCTCCGCCGAGCTGTACCGCGCCGGGCTGTTCCAGACCCTGGTGTTCACCGGCGGCAACAGCCCCACCACCGCCAAGGTCTTCCCTCGCGGGGAGGCAGTCCACTTCCGTGAGCACGCCATCGACCTCGGTGTCCCCGCCGACGCCATTCTGCTGGAGCCCCACGCGGCAAACACCGGACAGAACATCACGCTCTCCCGTGAGGTCCTCGCCGCCTCCGGCATCCATCCGACGACGGTGCTGCTGGTCTCCAAGCCGTACATGGAACGGCGATCGTTCGCGACTGCCCGCAAGTTGTGGCCCGACATCGAGTTTCTCTGCGCGTCGGAGCCGCTGGAGTTCGACGACTATCTGAAGAGCATCGGGGACGAGAAGCTCGTTCTGGACATGCTCGCCGGCGACCTCCAGCGGGTCATCGAGTATCCGAAGCTCGGATTCGCCATCGAGCAGGAAGTCCCCGAGGACGCACATGCAGCGTACGAATCTCTCATTCGCTCCGGCTTCACCAGCCGCCTCATCTCCTCGTGAGCAGCCTGCTCCCGGCGGACTGTGCGCGATCCACCAGCCCAATCTGTTCCCGAGGCTGACGACGCTGGCCAAGCTGTTCGCGGCGGACTACTGGATCGTCCTGGACGATGTGCAGTTCACCCGCCGCGACTACCAGCACCGAGCGCGCCTCGCCGCCATCGACGAACCAGACCGCAAGCAGTGGCTCTCCATCCCCACCCACCTCCCGAGCGGGCGATCCATCCTCATCCGAGACGCGCTGATTGACGACGTCGAACTCGCCTGCCGAAGAACCGCTGGAATACTGCGGCAGACCTTCGGAACCAGCCCGCACTGGCTCTCCCTCGCCCAGGCCCTGAACCCGGTGTTGGATTCCTTCGCCACAGGGCGGACCGCGGCGATCGCGGAGACCTTCACCCGCGTGCTGCTCGACCTGCTCGGCTGGCGTGGCCGGATCCTCAGCCCCGATCCACCGGCTTGATTCTGGAGTGATCATTTCGGGGGTTTCGGGGCTGAGTCGCCGCGAACGCCTCCGGCCGGTACAGGTCGTCTGCCGCACGGGCCACACCGGGCATCCGACGCGTGGTGCGGTCGGCGGTGGCGGTCGATGCTGACGGATCCGGGCAAGCGGCCGACGGGCCGTCGGGTTCTGCGGCATGATGAGACCGGATGTTCCGAGCCCGGTCCTCAGACATTCGGGTCCGCGGGGTCCAGCCCGTCACGGGTCGGCGGGAACAGGGGGCGCACATGTCGCGAGTGGTAGTTTGCCATGGTATCGGCTATCAGTACAAGCACCGCGAGACCTGGCTGGCCGAGTGGTATGACGCCCTGCGGGTCGGCCTGACAGACGCGGCGTTGCCGGTGCCTGAGGCTGGGGACGTCTCCGCCGTGTACTACGGCAGCTGCTACCGCGCCCGGGGCGGGAAGGGCAACGTGGACGACGAGCTGGCTGACATCCCGCCGCTGCGGATCGGGGACCTGAACGATCCACTGGAACTGGAGCTCTTGGAGGCGTTCGCCGAGGGCACCGAGGTGCCGGCGGCGGGCGGCAAGGGGCTCGGGCAGATGGCACTGCGCCGACTTGAGCGGAGCGAGCGGCTCGGGCAGCCTGCGGGTCGCTCTGTCCTGTGGATGATCCGCCAGGTGCGCCGCTACCTGGACGCGAACGACACCGTGCGGGCCTGCGCGCAGCAGCGGTTCGAGCGGGTGGTGACCCCGGAGACCCGGGTGGTCATCGGCCATTCGCTCGGCTCGGTAGTCGGCTACGAGGCGCTCCGCGCCCGCCCGGAGTGGAACGTCCACACCTTCGTCAGCGTCGGCTCGCCCCTGGGTATCCGGGCGGTGTACGACCCGCTGCTGCCGTCCTCTCCCGCCGCGGGTGACGGGTTCCCGTCGGTGTCCCGCTGGGTCAACGTGGCGGCCAAGGACGACCCCATCGCACTGGTGAAGCACCTAAGCCCGGTGTTCGGCGAGGAGGTGGAGGACCGGCCCGTCGTCAACCTCCCCTGGTACAACGGCCGGAAGTACGCCTTCGGGAGCCACTCGGTCCTGCACTACCTCACCACCGCGGAGGTGGCCGAAGCGGTGGCGGGCGCGCTCCGCGCCGAGGAGCGGTAACGGTGGCGCCGCACCCGGCGACCCGGGCGGCGGGCCCGGTCCGGGTGGCGCTCGTCTGCGGAGCCAGTGACTTTGGGGAGGGCCTCGAGCCGCTGCCCCAGGTGCACGACGAGCTGCGGATGATGCGGGCCGTCCTGGCGGAGGCCGGGTACGCGATCCATCCCGAGCCGCGGATCAACCCGACCGCTGAAGAGGTGGCCCGCGGCCTGGAGCAGGCGCTGGACGGTGTCGACGGGGTGCCGCCTGACGTTCTGCTCTTCTACTACTCCGGCCACGGGGTCGCGTACGGAGACGGCGATGCCCTGCTCGCCACGCACCGCAACGCCCGGACCGAGCGGGCGTCCATGCTGGACATGGGCAAGCTGATGTCGTTGATCGTCCCGGACGCCCGCACCCCGCGGCCGTCCGAGGTGGTAATCCTGCTCGACGCCTGCCAGTCAGGGCTCATGCTGCACCAGTTGGAGCGGGCCGCGACCGACCAGCGGAGCAAGGGGGTGCCGCTCCCGCTGCTTGGCATGATCAGTTCCACCGACCGGGTCACCGACGCGCAGCAGCTCCATTTCGCTGACTCCTTCGCGGCGGCCGTGCGCGGTACACGGGCGGACGAGGACTCCGAGTACCTCGACTTCGGAGCGGTCTTCGAGCAGCTGAAGGCCAGGATGCAGGCGGGAGCCGAGGACTCCAGCGCTCCCCAGCTGCCGGACAACGTACCGCCCAAGGAGCCGATCCGGGCCTTCCCTAACCCTCAATACCAGGCCCGTTCGGTACGGCGGCCCCCGGAGGCGAACGACTGGAGCGGCTGGGCCTTCTGCGGCCGTGCCGAGGCCGTGCGGAAGGTGGTTCACCACTTGGCCGTCGGCCTGTCGGCCGAGGCTGTGGAAGGCGCCGCGGACGCGGACGCCGATGAACCGCTGGTGGTCGTCGGGGGGGCCGGCTCGGGCAAGTCGGTCCTGCTGGACTGGGTGCATGCCTCGTCCCGGCGGCAGCCGCTGCCGGCCGGACCCGGGGCGCCCGGCCCAGTGCCAGAGGGTTGCGTCGACCTGCTGCTGGACGTGCGCGGCCGGTCGATGTCCTTCGTGGTCTCGAAGATGGCCAACCACTACGAGACCGGCACCGCCCCGGACGACCCGGCGGCGCTGGTACAGGCCCTCGGTGGCCGAGGGCTGCGGCTGGTCTTCGACTCGGCGGACGCTTGCACCGAGCCGGAGGCGCTGTACGGCGCGCTGTTGGCGCCGCTCGCCACTCAGCCGCAGACCCGGGTGGTGCTGGCGACCCGCGAGGTCCAGGCCGGCTTCGAAGGGCCCCTGATAGACCTCGACGTACCAAACCGGCACCGCGCCACCGAGATCGCCGCACTGGTCGGGCACGTGCTCCGCAACCGCAGGGGCACCACCTGGGCTGACGCGGACCCCCGGTGGATCGACGACATCGCCCGGGACACAGCCGAGGCCGCGGACCGGTCCTGGCTCCGTGCCTATCTCTTCGCGGTCGACATGAGCGACCACGACCCCAGGACGGCGCGGGTGCAGGCCGAGCGGTCCAACGCCGATCTTTTCCTGGACCGGCTCAGCCGACTCAGCCGCAGGCTGGACGACGACGATCCGCTGTGGGCGCGGGACCTGCTGAGGCCGGTGGCCCTGGCGCAGGGGGCCGGTCTGCCGCCGGACGGGAGGCTATGGGCCGCAGTGGTACGGGCGGCCGGACGGGCGGACACGGACCCCGCGGATATAGACCGTGTGTGCAGAGAGGCGAGGGACTACCTTGATGCCCCAGAGGACGGTATGAACAGTCACGGGTGGAGGTTCACACACCCTCCGATGGCTGGCTACCTGACGGGTCCGGCCGATGAGCGCGCTGGCCATGAGTGGTTCGTGGTTGCTATGACCGAACAACTGCCCGTGCTGTCGAGCGGACAGCGGGACTGGTCGAGCGCCGACCGGTACACCCGGGACCATTTCCCCCACCACGCCCGGCTCGCCGGGCTGCTGGACGAGTACCTGGACGACCCCGAGTTCCTGCTGGCGATGAACGGCGAGTCCCTGTACCGGGCCCTCGGCCTAGCACAGAGGACCACGGACGATCGGGCCGCCCGGGTACGGTCGTTGTGCCACCGGCTACTGGGCGCGCAGCGGCTGTCCGACGGGCACACGCTCCCCCGAATGGCCCTGCATGCCCAGGTGCGAGGGCTCGACGAGCTCGCCCGACGGGCCAGTGCCCACGCGGCGGGCTGGCAGGCCGCGGTGGTGGACTACCGCCGTCCGATCCAGGACCGTTACACGGAGGTCCGGGATGCCCGGATCGCCGCGGTGCACTGCCTGCCCGACGGCGGAGAACTGGTCCTGACCGGATGCGGGCGGATCTTCCTGCGGCCGGGAGGAGCGGACGACACCTCCTGGCAGTCGTTCAGAGAGGTGGCGCACCCGCCGCGGATTACCGCCTCCTCGGTGATTGACCTGGGTGGGCGGTTCGCCCTGTTCGCGGGCGAGATCGGCGGGCTGGCCTGGATCCGGCGCCTCGACGACGGCCTGGAGCAGAAGATCGTGCCGCTGGACCTGGCCTGCCAGCTGGTCACCTGTGCCCAGGTGGGGGACACCCTGCTCATCGCCGGGACCGAGGGGTGGCAGTGGCGCAGCGGCAGGAAGACTGGGGGACTCGTTGAGAAGCCGGGACTGCGGTTGGGCGGCGTCACCGCCGCAAGGCACCGGGGGGAGGTCAGGGTGGCCGGGCGTACGGCGTCGCAGGTCGCCGTCTGGCGCGGCGACGGGGAGCCGCTGGATACTTTCACCCCGCCCCAGGTCCGAGGACTCGTCGAGATCATCTCATCTGATCAGGGCATCTGGACCGGGGCCGGCGACGGCTCGGTCTGGTGGACGCCCTGGGACAGCCGGGAGCACAGGCCGATCGTCCAGCACAGCAGCGGGATCAGCGAGTTGCGGCTGTGCACCGTCGGGGGCGAGCCGGTCCTAGTCAGCGCGGACGGGCACGGAGACATCCGGCTGACGCCGCCGACTGGAGGTAGGTCCCGTCGGTTCGATATCGGGCTCGACGTGCATGCGCTGGACCTGCACCGCGATGGCGCGATCGTCGTGGGCACCAGTGAGGGCCTGGTCCGCATCGAGACTTGAGTCCTGACCCGGGTTCAGCTTCCGCCACACGTGAGTACGAGAGAGTCGAGGAGTCCGCGCGTGAACCACGAGGACCGGATGCCGCCCGTTGCCGGCCGAACGGGATCGCTCGCCTACGAACTGGCCATGACGATTCACGCGCTGGCTCAGGACCTAGTGACCGAGCCAGTAGATCTGGCCCGCGTGGAGTCGCGGCTGCGGCTGGTCATCGGCCTCGGTCACCGGACCCTGGACAATAGAATCCCTCTCCCCCGGCGGCCGTTCGACTACTCGGGGGATGCCATACCTGATGCCATACCCCTCGGGCCGGGCGCCCTGCTGCTGGAATACCTATCGCCGGGCGTCACCGGCCTGGGCGACCTGCTGGCCGAGCTCGATAGCGACCTAGTGGTCGAGCTGGACCAACTGGTGACCAGGGCGGACTCTCTGCCGGTGGGCCAGGAGGCACCGACCTGGGGCAGGACGGTGGACGCAGTACCCGTACTGCTGGCACCGGTGCACGACTGGCATGTCATCGCGGGCGCGGACATCGCGTTCGATCCCCGTCCGGTCGCGGCGGGACCTGGTGGCGCCCGCGGCACCGTCCAGGCGACCTGGTCCCCCTTGCCTGACACTTCCGCGATTGAACAAGGGTTGCTCTCCGCAAGGCAGTTTGTGGTGTCCGCAAGGCAGTTTGTGGTGTCCGCAGGACGGATCCGTCCCACCGATGTCCGCACCCGGGTCGACGTGCGGTGCGTGCTCAATCCCTCCCTGGTCACCGTGGACTCCTGTGCCCCGGCTGTCGCGCTCTGCTGGATCGCTGCTGAGGGCGGTCTGCCGGACCCCGGGCAGCTCGGTGTGCTCACCCTGGCAAACGTCTCGGAGGAGGGCCTGTGGCTACCGCCGTCCGAAACCGAGAGGGCACTGGCAGGGGCCGCCGAGACGGGATTCGACGTGCTCTGGCGAGATGTGGACGGCTGGCGGATGCGCCGGGCCGGCACCGTCGAGGCCGATCCAGACCCGACGCTGCTGGGAGCGGCCCGGCTGCTGTGGGGCGAGAGCTGGCACGAGGCCGTGCGCCGCTGGGCACGCCAAACTCTGGACGCCCACGAGTGGCGGATCCTCCACTCGAACGGCGTGGCTGGCGCCGACCTGGACTGGTCCGGTGCGCAGGACCGGCACATGGTCGACTTTAAACGGTCGTCCTTCCTGTTCCGCCAGTTCTATCAGCGGCCGCTGTCCCGGGTGATTCAGTCGGGGGTCCGCAACAGCGGGAAGACGGTCTGCGCCCAGCAGGTGGTGCGGAAGGTGGAGGCCGCCGGCTGGCAGACGGTGGTGCTGTCCCCCAGCAACCGCCAGGCACCCCCAGACGGCGGACTGCTCGCCGTGGTCCGGGCCGCACTCACCGCCACCGCCGTCGACAAGGCCCGCCGCAAGGTGCTGGTGGTGCTGGAGGACCTGCACGCCTTGGAGGATGGCAACGTCGGCGAGGCGCTGGAGTCCCTGGGCGAACTCAAGGTGGGTGTGCTCGCATTGACCCGCTTCGTCGACGGGGCCGCCAATCACTGGGACAACAGCGGGGTGACCGCCTATGTCACGGTGGTCCTGCCGGAGCAAGTCCCTGACCTGGCTCACGCCATGCTCGGGCGCAACCCTGCGGCGTACGTGGTGAAGTCCGAGGATACGGCGGCGGTCGAGCTGGCCGCCGAAGCCTGCCAGGGTGACCTCCGTGTTTTGGCCGACCTGCTGCGGGAGGGAGGCACCGGCCGGACCGTTGCGGCGAAGGGGGGCTCGGGTACGGAGCTGTTGCTGGCCCGGGCACAGGAGGTCTGGGACGCCCTTACCATTGAAGTCCGATCCGAGCTGTCTCTGCTGGCCGCCGTGTCGTGGTTGGACGAGGGGGTTCCGTCCGCGTATGTGGCGGCTGTCCCGGAGGAAGTCCGACGGGCGCTGGATGTCAACCTCCGCCAGGGGGACGCGTGGATTCCCAGCACGGTGCAGGCCGAGGCAGTGCTCGCCTGCGCGAGCTTCAAGGAGACGACCGCCCGCGACGCTTTGCCCGACCTTCTGGAGGCGTACGCGGTCGCCCTCCTCATGGAGGACGATAACGAGCGGGTGCGTTCCCTGCTGCGCAGCTGCGCCGCCTACGCGCCGGAGCAGCTTGCGGCGCTCCTGGACCGCGGAGAGGTCCGTGTTGCGATCACCGACTGGTCGGCCCGCGCACACCCGCGAACCGCCCTTTCCCTGCTGCGGTTGTGCCAGCGCCACAGCGAGTCGCACTGGATCGCCGCCGCGCTTCCGCCCGTGCTCAGGCGCATCCCAAAGACCTCAGACCTGGCGGTGCGCGACCTCACCGTCGTACTCACCGCACTGTGGGACCACGAGCAGCGGCTGTCGCAGGATGCCGTGGCAGACCTGGTCGCCTGGGCCGGGGAGCCAGACGGTGGTTTGGACGCCGTCCTCGCCCGCTCCTCCAGCCTCCAGGACCGCCAGCGCATGGTCAGTGCCCTGCTCAGGCTGGCCGGTGAGGGCACCACACCCACTGCCAGGGTCTGCGAGTGGTTGGAGAAGCGGGCCGAGGACCTGGTCCGCGACGCCGACCCGCACCGCCACCGAGACCTCATCGCCATCCGACGCATGGACGAGGTCATCTTCAACCGGGCGGTGGAGGCCCGGAAGGACGACCCGCGCGCGGTGCTGCGGCCGCTGCTCCGGCCGGCGCAGGTCCTGCTGAACCGGCGCCCCACCCGGAGCACACCCTTGGCCGCCATCCTGTCCTGGCTGTCACTGCGGCTGCACTTTGACGGTAGCCGGGACTGGGACACGGACATCGAGCAGTACCGGGCGCAGCTCCAGGCCGCGCTGGCGTACTCGGACGCCACCCAGATTAGCCAGGCCCTCAAGGACCTGGCGCGGAACAACCGCGGACTCAGCAACCGGCTACTCAACCACCTGAAGTTCGGCCGCACCCTGGTCCCCGTGGTGAAGGCGGCGACGCCGGCGGATGCCTCCATCCTCATCTCGACTGTGCGCAACATCCACGCCGGTAGCCTGCGTACCCTGCTCTACCAGGAGAACCACGAGGGCAAACTGGTCGCCGACGCCGGCCTGGCCCGCGAATTGGCCAAGACGGCCGACGACCTCCGCGACGCCCGCGGCGCAGGCATGCTGCTCAAGAGCGTCGCCGATGTCGACGACCTGTACTGCGACACCGAGGAGCGGTTCAGCTACCGGCTGGCCTGCGAGCTGGGCCGAGAGTTCACCGAAATGGCGATGAGGCGGGAGCGCCGGCCCGCGATCGTCTACTACCTGCTGCGCGGACTATGGGAGGCTGGGGCGGACTACCGGGAGGACATGGAACAGACGGCGCTGGACCTCGTCGTCTCCAGCATTCACGCACAGCGCGGTTCGGCCCGGCCCTGGGGCCCGCGCCTGGCCATGCTGCTGATTCAGGACGACTACTTCGGCCAGCGGTTCCTGCGGTCCCTGGAGCAGCGGCTGGACCGCAGGTTGCTGCTCAACCGGATGCTCCGGGTCGACCTTGCCCCGGAGAGCATGGTGCAGACCCACCGGCTGGGGCTAGCGGTGTTCCCGGACATCGGGAGGGACTTCGCCAGAAAGCTGCGCCCGGACCGGGCGGTGCGCAGGGAGTTCCTCAGCACCGCGAGCCATGCGGCGCAGAAGCTGCAGGTGCTGGCGAATACGCTGCGGGCAAGCGGGCAGCCCGCGCCGACCGCCCTGGTCCTGCAGCACTTCAAGGAGCAGAACCCGCGGTGGGACTGGGCGGAGCGGCTAAGGGCGGACCGCCGAGTCGGGGCCTTCACCACCGCCCTCGGCCAGCTGCGGAAGATGGACCCGAGCAGCGCGGCGACGGCGGTGCAGAGCCTGAGCCAGCCGCACGCTGGCCTGGACCTGTCCCACCTGCGGGAACTCGTCGTCCGCAGCGTGGTCCGTCCCTCGCTCACCGCCGAGCTGCTGAGCGAGCTGGAGCGCTGCCTGCCCGGACTCGGCAAAAAGGAGCTCGAGGCGCTGCGGAGCAGCAACCGGGGCCGCTGGCGCACGCTCGTCGAGGAGCTTAAGTTCGAGCAGGATCCGGTGACCCAAGGCGTGGTGGGTCGTCAGCTGGCTCGTCTCGGCGTGACCAACAGGACCGAGGAGAGCGACTGGATGCGGCTCCTGGTCACCGGCCGGTGGGAATCGACCATGCACCTGCTGGCCAGCCCGCGGGCGGTGACCGAGATGCTGAACCTCGCTCATACCTGGGAGCCGCAGTGGGGCGAGCAGCTGGCCGCAAGCGTCAACACAGCCCGCCTGCTCAGCAGGCTGCGACTCAACCTCCGGGCGGACCTGCAACTGACACCACGTCTGCTCCAGGCGCTGTCGTTGACCGGCCGCCGCGACGCCTACGATGCCATCGTCGACCATCTGCTCACGCTGCCGGCCGACGCTTTGGTGCACGCGGTGGGGCCGCACCAGGCCAGCCTGCTGCTGAAGGTGGTTGGCCAGGCACACGGCTCCGTCGACTCCCTGGCTGAGGCTCTGGGACGGCTCGTCGGACGGATCGCGGCCCGCCCGTTGGCGGTGGACGCCGAAGCGCATTGGAAGGGCATCGGCTGGGCGGCCCAAGCGGTCACCGAGTGCGCTCGCCCGGCCCTCCTACCGCCCGCCGTCCCCGCGCTGGAACCCAACACCGCGGCCGACCCCGCCGCCATCGCGTGGGCCGCCGTGTGGGTGCCGCGCTCGGAGTGGTCCACCGCCGTGGTTGAGCGGGCGGTGCATGCGTACGACGTGAGCGGCAGCACCCAGCAGTGGCACGCCCAGGACACCTGCATGGCCCTCATTGCCGCCGCGCGGGCGGGCCTGCTGCCGGCGGATAGTCCGCTCGCGGACCACTGGCGTACGGCCGACGAGGCGAACCCCGCATTGCTCACTCTGCTATGCCGGGAGGCAGACACCTCCCCTGCCATCGCTAACTACCTGGCCGCCCCGGAGGTTTCCCGGCGAATGCGGGAGGCGCTCACGGTGCCCGATCTCTCCCTGCACCTCTGCCACCGTGAACTGGACTCAGCCGTGCGGCGCCTCTGTCCCGAACCCCCAGCCCCCGCTCCGAGCCCGGGCGACCTCGGCCTGTGACTCCCCGTCCTGGGACGGCGGCCGGACCGTGAACCGTACCTCCACCGGAGACTTCCGGCCGCGGTGGAGGTACGGTCGTGTCGTGGGTGCGACTGGCCGGCCGGCTGACCAACCGTGCTGCCTACGGTACGAGTACGATTTCGGTACCTCTGACGACGTCGGGTTCCGCAAGCGGGTCCGGTCGGACATCCCGCACTCGCCGCGGGTGTGGAACGCCTCGTTCGGCGGAAGGGAAAACTACGTCGCCGACCGGGAACTGGCGGAAGCGGTTGCCTCGACCTACCCGCAGATTGTCGACATAGCCAAGGCCTCACGCCCCTTCCAGGCCCGAGCGGTCCGCTACCTGACCGGGCTCGGGTAGGCCAGTTCCTGGACGTGGGCACCGGACTGTCGGCACTTGAACCACCTCGGGCCCAAGCCCAGGGAACTCCTCGGCGTCGGCGTCGACGAGCTGGGCGACCGTTTGGGACAGCAGGGCACGGACCTCGACGACTGCAAACGCCTGGCCGACTGCCTGGCGCCGGTGCCTGTCAAGTCAAATGAAACGAATGTTTTGCTATGAGATCTGTTGTTCTTTTTGGTGTCGCTTGGTGGGGTCGTTGATCCATGCCTGGTGGGGGATGGATGGTGGGATGGGGCGGTGGTTGAACTGGGCAGACCAGCGGATACCACACGTCCATCATCGGTCAGATCGTCAGCCAGGCCCCGAAACCCCCGAAATGATCACTCCGGAATCAAGCCGGTGGATCGGGGCTCAGCGTCGGCCGGTCCACGGTCTACGAACTGATGGCGGAAGGCGCCTTGAAGTCCACGTAGGTCCGCGGTTCTCTGCGCATCCGCCGCAGCGACCTCGAACGCTACGTCGCCAATCTGACGCTCGTGACCCGCTGAACACCACCACTCATCTGCAAGGGGCGGCCCCGCTGGGGGCCGCCCCTTGCGCATGGAGGAACCTGCACGTGAGCCCACGCAAGGCCAACATGGAATCGAGCATCTACCTCGGGGCGGACGGCTGGTGGCACGGCCGCGTCACGATGGGCATCAAAGAGGACGGAAGTCCGGACCGTCGTCACCGTCGTGCCGGCTCAGAACCCGAAATCCGGCGCAAGGTGCGCGCCTTGGAGAAGCAGCGCGACGCCGGTCACGCGCCCAAGGCCGGCCGCGCGGCCACTGTCGAGCAGTGGATGACGACGTACCTCACGGACATCGCCAGCCTCAAATTGCGACCCCGCTCTCTGGACGACTACTGGTCGAAAACGCGGAACGACATCGTCCCGGGCATCGGCCAGCACCGGCTCGACAAGCTCGCTCCCGAACACCTGGAGCGGATGTACCGCAGAATGCTCGACGCCGGCCGCGCCCCCTCCCACATCCTCAGCTTCCCCGCGACCCGGACCCCGGACTCGTCCGCATGCGCGACTGGCTCGGTGGCCAGGTGGTCCTTGACGTGGGCCTCGAAGGATTCGAGCCCGTCGTGGGCGCGAGCCAGGACGGACAAGACGGTGCCGGTGGAGATCGGCAGGCTGAACAGGCAGTCCATGGCCTCGGCGAGGCGTTTGGCCGGCAGGTGCTGATAGGCCGGCAGGTAGACGATCGCGGCTCGGACGCCGGGTCCGTACACGGCGGCCGCCGTGATCAGGTCCGGAGCCGTCGCCGTGGTGGTGTACCCGCATCCGCACACCGCCCGGTTCAGCCGGTGCTCGATCACCTGAGGGCGGATCTCGGGCAGATCGAAGACCTGCCGGGCCCGGAAGCCCGAACCCGACGCGTCGGACAGACCGCCCCCACAGCCGCCGCACGCGGCGGGATGATGATCGACTATCACGTCCGGGTCGGTGACCTGCTCCAGTCGGCCACCGGGATCGCCCTTGGCCCGGCCGGCGCCCCGACGCCTTGCGCAGCGACTTCGGTGTGGGCCTCTTGCCCAGCCCGTCACTGGACGGCGGCTTGGAGGAGTTGCGCGAATCAGCAGCCAGCCGCCGCTTCAACTCCGCGATCTCGGCGTCCTGCTCAACGATCCGAGCTTCAAGTCGCTCAATCGTCGCGGCCTGCGCGGCTATCACCAGCCTCAATTCCACGTCACCGCAGGTCACCGGCGGCCGTAAACAGTTACACCCCTTCACCCAGGAAGAGGCAAAAGCCTTTCTCGAAGCCGCCCTGCGACGGCCCACCTTCGTCCGCTGGGTGATCGGAGTCGGGATGGGCTTCCGGCAAGGCGAATCGCTCGGACTGCGCTGGTCCTACGTGGACCTGGACAACGGCCTCTTCCACCCGGAGTGGCAGCTCCAGCGCCTCACCTGGCGCCACGGCTGCACGGACCCGCATGCATGCGGCGAACGTCTGCACCGTTTTGAACCCTGCCTCACCGACTGCACCCAGCACGCAGGGTACAAGCGGGGCTGCCCGAGACCCTGCCCGAGGGGCTGCACCCGCCACGCGAGCGTCTGCCCGGATCGCAAGGGCGGCGGGCTGGTATTCACCCGTCCCAAGACCAAGAAGAGCCGGAACGCCGTGCCCATCCCCCCGGCCTTCCTTCCGCTGTTGAGCGACCTCAAGGCGGAGCAGGGAGCCCAGCGGGAAGCCGCGGAAGACCTGTGGGAAGAGCACGACGTGGTGTTCGCCCGACCCGACGGCCGTCCCATCGACCCACGACACGACTGGGAGGAGTTCAAGGAGCTGCTCACCGAGGCCGGGATCGACTACCGCCGTCTCTACGACGGCAGCCGCCACACCGCCGGCACGATCCTCAACGAGCTGGGCGTCGACATGCCCACCATCATGGAGATCTTGCGGCACACCCAGATCAGCCAGACTCGCCGCTACGTCAAGGGGCGGTCCCACCTCTCGAAGGAGGCCATGCGCCGCATGGGAGACGCCTTCCGCCCGCGCCCGCAGGCCCCGACTGAGACCGCAACTGAGACCGCCGACTCCCGCACCGCCCGCGCACGACGCCATCGGCGTATCCGCTGACGACGAAACCCCAGGTCACACGAGATGTGACCTGGGGTTTCAGGTGAGCCGCCTAGGGGAGTCGAACCCCTGACCTACGCATTACGAGTGCGTCGCTCTGGCCGACTGAGCTAAGGCGGCACGTGCACGGCGGCAGCCTGACCGGCAGCCGCAGCGCGGACAAGTCTACACAGTTTCGGCGGGTACTCCGCACGCCCGGGCCGGGGCTCCCCGGCTGGACGGCGACCGGCGCGACGAGTCGGGCGCGACCGAGCCGAGGAGGGCCGGGGGCCGCGGAGGCGGGGGCGCCGGGCGGGGTCAGGAGGCGGAGCAGCGCTTGCCGTCCTCGGGGGGCTCGCCGGACAGGAGGTAGGTGTTCACGGCATCGTCGACGCAGGCGTCGCCGCGGAGGTAGGCCGTGTGGCCGTCGCCCTCGTAGGTGAGCAGCGAGGCGGTGTCGAGCTGCTCGGCGAGCCCCTGGGACCAGACGTACGGGGTGGCCGGGTCGCGGGTGGTGCCGATGACGAGGATCGGGTCGGCGTCCTCCGCCTCGGTGCGGGCGGCCTCACCGGTCGCCTCGACCGGCCAGGTGGAGCAGCTCAGGGAGGCGTAGGCGAAGCCGCGGCCGAAGACCCGGGAGGCCTTCTCGAAGGACGGGACGGCCTCCTGCGCCTCGTCCGGACCGCTGAAGGCGGCCGGCTGGTCGAGGCAGTTGATCGCGGCGTTGGCGTACATGATGTTGCTGTAACTGCCGTCGGGGTCCCGCTGGTAGTAGTCCGACGCCATGGAAAGCAGCGTGGAGCCGTCGCCGTCCATGGCCTCGGTCAGGCCGTCGCGCAGCAGGGACCAGCTCCCCTCGGCGTACATGGCGTTGATCACACCGGTGGTGGCCAGCGCCTCGTTCAGTGGGCGCTCCTCACCGGTCTCCACGGGCTCCTCGTCGAGTTGCTCGAAGAAGGCGATCAGCCGGTCGGCGGCGTCCGCGGCGCCCTCGGTGCCCAGCGGGCAGCTGCTGCGGGCGGTGCAGTCCTCGGCGAAGGCGGTGAAGGCGGTCTCGAAACCGGCCGTCTGGTCGCGGTTGATCTGCTCGGAGGAGAGCGAGGGGTCGAGCGCGCCGTCCAGGACGAGCCGCCCGGAGCGGGAGGGGTAGAGCGCGGCGTAGGTGGCGCCGAGAAAGGTGCCGTAGGAGAACCCGACGTAGTCGAGCTTGTCGTCCCCGAGGACCTCGCGCAGGACGTCCATGTCCCGTGCGGCCTCGACCGTGGAGACGTGGCCGAGCAGTTCGCCGGACCGCTCCTGGCACCCTTGGGCGAACTCCTTGTTGGAGGAGACGAGTTCCCGCACCTCTCCCTGGCTGTCCGGGGTGATGTCGACCTGTGTGTACGCGTCCATCTCGCTGTCGGTGAGGCACTCGACGGGCTCGCTCCCGGCGACGCCGCGCGGGTCCATGCCGACGATGTCGTAGCGTGCGCGGACCTCTTCGGGAAAGCTGATGCCTGCGGCCATCTGCACGAACTCTACCGCGGAGCTTCCGGGGCCGCCGGGGTTGACCATCAGCGAGCCGATGCGCTCGCCGGGTTCCTCGGCCCGTTTGCGGACGACCTCGAGTTCCAGGTCCTGTTCCGGGTCCGGCTCCTCGTAGTCGAGCGGGGCCCGGAGGGTGGCGCACTGGAAGCCGGGAACGCCGCAGTCCCGCCAGCGCAGTTCCTGCTCGTAGTACCGGTTCAGCTCCTCGGGCACCTCGGTGGGGAGGGCCTGGAGCGCCTCGTCGGTGCCGCGTCCGGGCGACGCGCTCGGCGCGGTGCCGCCGTCCCCGTCGGAGCCCCCGGACGTGCAGCCGGCGACGAGCAGCACCGCCGCTCCGAGGAAGACGCCTGAGGTGCGGAACAGCCGCCGGGTGTCCATCGTGGGGGCCTCACTGCCGGGTCGGTACGAGCGGGTCGGTGCCGATGCACGGATGCGCCGGTGCGGGGACGTCGCGCCCGCGGGAGGCGTACGGCCGTCGCGACAGTGCACGAGGATGCAAACGGTCAGTGCAGCGTATAGCGGGCACCCTGCGCGGGGGGCGGGAACCCGCCCGGGTGTCGCCGGCGGAGGAGCGACGGCAGCAGGGCGAGCAGGTGGGACGGAGGGGCGACCGACGGGTGGCGGGCCTCAGCCGGCGCGGAGGGACATCGTCATGGCCTCCACTGCCAGCAGCGGGGCGACGTTGCGGTCGAGGGCGCGTCGGCAGTCGAGGATGGACTCCATTCGCCGCAGGGTCTGCTCCGGACGGGTCTGGTCGGCGAGCCGGGCGACGGCCGCCTCGCCGCCGCCTCCGGTGCCCACCTGGGTGCCCAACTGGCGGGCCAGCACGTCGCGGTAGAAGGCGGTCAGCTCGGTGAGGGCCAGATCGAGCGAGTCCCGCTGGGTACGGGTGGAGCGGCGCTTCTGCCGGTCCTCCAGCTCCTTCATGGCTCCCGCCGTTCCGCGCGGCATCCGCTTGCCCTGGGTCCCGCCGAGGGCGGTGCGCAGTTCGTCCGTCTCCTTGACGTCCAGCTCCTCGGCGACCTGCTTGGCGTCCTCGGCTGCGGCGTCGATGAGTTCCTGGGCGGCCTTGAGGCACCCCCCGACGCTGTCCACCCGCAGCGGCAGTGTGAGTACGGCCGTGCGCCGGGCGCGGGCGCGCTCGTCGGTGGCGAGTCTGCGGGCCCGTCCGATGTGGCCCTGGGTGGCCCGGGCGCATTCCCTGGCGAGGTCGGGGGCGACACCGTCCCTGCGCGTCAGAATGTCGGCCACCGCCCCCACCGGCGGGGTGCGGAGCGAGAGGTGGCGGCAGCGGGACCGGACCGTAGGCAGCACGTCCTCGGTGGAGGGCGCGCAGAGCAGCCAGACGGTACGCGGGGCGGGCTCCTCGATCGCCTTGAGCAGGACGTTGCCGGCGCCCTCGGTGAGCCGGTCGGCGTCCTCCAGCACGATGGACTGCCACCGGCCGGCGGACGGCGAGAGCTGGGCCCGGCGGACCTGGTCCCGGGTCTCCTTGACGCCGATGGAGAGCAGGTCCGTCCTGATGACCTCGACGTCGGCGTGGGTGCCGATCAGGGCGGTGTGGCAGCCGTCGCAGAAGCCGCAGCCGGGCGCGGCGCCCAACGCGCGGTCGGGGCTGACGCACTGGAGGGCGGCGGCGAAGGCACGGGCGGCGGTGGACCGGCCGGACCCGGGCGGCCCGGTGAAGAGCCAGGCGTGGGTCATGGCAGAGCCGGTGGTCTGCGGGGGCAGCCCTGCGGCGGCAGCCGTCACGTAGGCGTCCGCATCCCGGGCGGCCGCGGTGAGCTGCGCCGCCACCTGGTCCTGTCCGACCAGGTCGTCCCACACCGCCATGGTTGTCCTCTCACTGTCCACCCGTGCCGGGCGTCGACCGCCCCACCGTACGGGCTCGTGTCATACCGCTCCATTGTCCGCGACGGCAGTGACACTCCGGTCCGGCACTCCGATCCGCACCCCGGACACGGGGGCGGGTACGGGCACGGGGGCGGGTACGGGCACGGAGGTGAGAGGCAGCCGCGTCGGGCGGCCGGTGCTTGGTCCGTTCGTGGGGTCGCGGGCCACGGGGTGCGCGCGTCGGGACCGGCGCCTGTTCGTCATATGTCACGTTCATCGCAAAGCGGGCCGCCCCGGCGGCCTCCCCCGACACCGGGCTCGCCCGCCCGGGACCAGCGAAAGGCCGGCCATGAACGTCGACCCCATGCGTCGCCTCTGCGGGCTGGTGTCCGTCGCCGTGCTCGCCGGCGCCGGCACGCTCGGCAGCGCGGCACCCGCCCAGGCGGTGCCCGGCAGCGCGACCGCGACCGGGCTCACCGCCCGGCTGACCACGGGCGGCGAGCACATTCGGGTGACCGCCGCCGAGGCCCGGCACCCCGGCAGCACCACGAAGGTCGGAGTGCCGTCCGCCCGGCTCGGCGACGCGGGCAGGGCGGCGGGACTGCGGGCAGACGCCTCCGGCGCCGACCCGCTCGGCACCACCCGCTCGGCCGCTTCGCTCGACCTCCTCGACCTCGACTCCGGTGTCTCCCGGCTGCGCACCGAAGCGGTGCGCGCCTCCTGCGAGGCCGAGCCGGGAAAGCGGCCTACGGCATCCGTGAAGATCACCGAGGGCACCTTCACCGTGGCCGGACTGCCCACCGTGAAACTGGCGTCCGAGCCCGCACCCGACACCCTCGTCCCGCTGCCCGGCGGACTCGGCACCGTCTTCCTCAACGAGCAGCACGAGGACGAGAACGGCTCACTCACGGTGAACGCACTCCGGCTGGAGCTGGCAGAGGAGCCGGGCGGGGCAGGAAGCGGCACGGTGACCGGCGGCACGGGACCGCGCCACCGGGGCACCGCCCCGTGGACCGGCGGCCTGACGGTCGCTTCGGTGCACTGTGACGCGGGCGAGGTGGACGAGGCAACCGTGGAGGCCACCGTCCGCGACGCCACCTCGGACGAGCCGCTGAGCGAGGTGTTCCTGGAGGCGACCCGCCTGGACACGGCGCCGGCAGACGCACCGCAGGACCCGAAGCCGGACGTGGCGAAGAGCGCAGAGGGCGCCAAGGACGCGGAGGGCACCGCGGGTTCGAAGGACGCCAGGGAAACGGAGGACGCGGAGGTCACGACGGCGGGTGCGGTGTCCTCGGAGGGGACGGAGGATGCCTCCGGAGCCGGCAGGGAGAAGCCCGGGGACGGGGAACCGGGGCAGCAGAAGGCCACCACCGGGCCGACCGGAGGTCGGCAGGCCGGGGCCAAGGCGGCGTTCACCGGTCTGCTGGCGACCGACTGCGCCACCGGTCCCTCCGGCGCCTGCACTCTCGAATCCCTCGACCCCGGGCGGTACCGGATCTGCGTCACGGTCGTCCCGACGGAGCACCGGCTGCCTGCGGAGCCGTGCCGGGAGGTGACGGTCGCAGCCGGGGAGAGCGCGAAGGTCGGACCGTTCCACATCCCGCGCTCCGACACCGGCCGCGGGGGCCGGGACGGGGAGGAGACGGAGCGCCGGACCGCGTAGGGGGACGCCGGGCCGGCATCACGGGCCGGGCGCCGGTGGCCTCAGCGCCGCCGGCGGCGGTCGTCGTCCTCCGGGTCGGAGCCGCCGAGCAGTTCGTCGGCCAGGGTGGGAAGGTCGTCCATCGGGGTCTCCTCGGCCCAGTCCGAGCGGCGACGCGGCCGCCCGCCGGAGTCGAGCTGCGGCATCTCCGCCGTACGGTCCGGACGGTCACCCCGGCCGGTGCGCGCGTCCCGCTCGTCGTTCCGAGGCACCTGCGGGAGCACCGAGGTCTCCTCCTCGCCTCGGGCTGCGTCCTCGCGGGGGGCGCCCTGCTCGCGTCCGCGCCCTCGCGGGCCGTCCTCCGTCGCCCGGGGGAGCACCGAGGTCTCCGCCGGGCCTCCGGGCTCCTCCGCACGGTCGGCCCCGGCTGTGCGACCGGAGCGGTCGGAACCGTCCGGGCCGACCGCCTGTATGACCGCGGTCTCTTCCTCCGTCCGGGTCGGCTGCTGAACCTGGGGAACCTGGAGGGTGTCCTCCTCGACTCCCTTGCGGGCGCGGGGACGCTGCTCGCCCTCGCCCGAGCCGGGCTCCGAAGCGCCCTCCGCAGCGGGCCCCGCGACGGCCCCCTTCGCGGTGCCTGAACCGGTGTCCGAACCGGCTTCGGCCCCGTTTCCGTTTCCGCCGTCCGTGCCCGAGGTACGGGCCGTGTGGTCGGCCTCGGCCGCTGCCGCCGCCTCGGCCCGGGCCTGCTCGGAACGCAGCAGCGCCTCCTCGGCACGCCGCTGCTTCTCCAGCCGGCGCGCCTCGGCCTCGGCACGCAGCCGGGCCTCCTCGGCCGCCTGCCTGCGCAGGCGCTCCTGCTCCGCCTCGCGGGCTGCCTCCTCGGCCTCCCGGCGGTGGCGCTCCTCCTCGGCCTGCCGGGCCGCCTCCTCCGCCCGCCGGCGGGTCTCCTCCGCGAGCCGGGCCTCCGCCTCACGGCGCGCGGCCTCCGCCTCCTGGCGTCGGCGCTCCCCCTCCTCGGCCCGGAGCTTGGCGAGCTGCTCCTGTCGCTCGCGCTCCAGCCGCTCCTCCTCCGCCTTGCGGGCTGCCTCCTCGGCCTCCTTGCGGCGGCGTTCCTCCTCGATACGGCGACGTGCCTCCTCGCGCGCCTGGATCTCCTGCTCGGAGAGCGGGAGATCCTGGTCGAGCCGGTGCCGCACGACGGTGGTGACGGCGTCCGCCTCCTGGCCGGCGTCCACCACGAGGTAACGGGCCGGATCGGCGGCGGCGAGCGCCAGGAAGCCGGCGCGCACCCGCTTGTGGAAGTCGGCGGACTCCGACTCCAGCCGGTCGGGTGCCTCGGTGAAACGTTCCCTGGCGGTCTCCGGGGTGACGTCCAGCAGCACCGTGAGGTGCGGGACGAGGCCGTGGGTGGCCCAGCGGGAGATGCGGGCGATCTCGGTGGCCGACATCTCCCGGCCCGCGCCCTGGTAGGCGACGGAGGAGTCGACGTAGCGGTCGGAGATGACGATCGCCCCGCGCTCGAGGGCCGGGCGCACCACGGACTCGACGTGCTCCGCCCGGTCTGCCGCGTAGAGCAGGGCCTCGGCACGGTCGGACAGGCCGGTGGAGGAGACGTCGAGGAGGATCGACCGCAGTCGCTTGCCCAGCGGCGTGGCGCCCGGCTCGCGGGTGACGACCACCTCGTGGCCCTTGTTCCGCATCCACTCGGCCAGCGTCTCGACCTGGGTGGACTTCCCGGCGCCGTCGCCGCCCTCCAGCACGATGAAGTAGCCGTCCGCAGCCGGTGCCGTGGCCGGGTCGCCGCCGCGGACGGCGTCCAGCAGGTCGCGGCGGAGGGACGTGCTGCCGCGGTCGTCGCTCCGGACGAGGACCAGCGCGGCGAGCGGCAGCAGGGCTGCGCCGACCAGCATGAGGGTGAAGGCGGCACCGCCCTGGTCGATGACGAAGCTGCCGTTCTCCAGTCGGTGCGCACCGATGAGTGCGGCAGCCGTCGGGGCGAGCACCGCCGTCAGTGCCACTGTCAGACGGACGACGGCGTGCAGGTGTTCGGTGGTCCGCAGCCGCCGGTCCTCCTCGACCTCCTGGTCGAGAAGGACGTGCGCGGTGTGGGCGGCGACGCCGGCCGCGACGCCGGTGAGCAGCGCCAGCAGCAGGACCGTGCTGGTGTCGAAGGCCGGACCGGTCAGCAGCAGGCCGAGGCCGGTGGCGGTGACCGCCAGCGCCAGCAGCCGACGGCGGGAGAGCGCGGGCAGGACCCGGGGGGCCAGCCGGATGCCCGCGGCGGTGCCCCCGGTCAGCGCGAGGACGAACAGCGCGAAGGTGACCGGTCCGCCGCCCAGGTCCATGGCGTGCAGGACCCCGACGGACGCACCGGCCGCGACAGCCGCGGCGACCGCGGCAGCGGTGGCGACCAGCAGGGCGACGGCGCCCGTCCGGCCCTTTTCCGGCGCGGGCCGGCCCTTCTTGGTCCGCGCCGCGCCGCGGGGCCTGCGCAACCCCTCCAGGGGCGAGTGCGGGCGGGGGGCCGGGTCGCCGGGGAGCTGGAGGAAGTACAGCACCGAGATCGAGGCGGCGAAGAGCCCGGCGGCCACGTAGGAGCCGAGCGCGGCCTGGTGCCCGGTGAACCAGACGATGCCGGTGCCGAGGAGGTTGCTGACCAGGGTGACGACGAGCAGCAGCGCGGCCGCCGCCGGGACCGCCAGGAACGCGGTGCGGGCCCAGAGCCGACGCAGCCCCTCCCGGTGGTCGGGCAGCGGCCGGACCGCGGAACCCTCGGGAGGCGGTACAGGCAACAGCGCGGGCGCGGCGCTGTCCTTGGCCACCGTCCAGAAGCGTTCGGCCACGCCGGACACGAAGACGGTGATGAGCAGGAACGCGTAGGCGTTGTCCGGGGTCCAGTTGATCCACAACGGCGCGATGATCAGCAGCGCGACCCGCAGGCCGTCGGCACCGATCATCGTCCAGCGGCGGTCGAGGGCATTGCCGGGTGCGACCAGTGAGGCCAGGGGTCCGAGCAGGACCGCGCCGAACAGCAGCGTGGCGAGCACCCGGGTGGCGAAGACGCAGGCCACGGCCAGCGCTACGCCGCGGTATCCGGCGCCGAACACCGGTTCGCCGCCGGTGAGGGCGACGGCGAGGGTCGCCTGGGTCGCCAGCAGGGTCAGCACCAGCAGGGAGAGTGCGTCACCGATCCCGCTGACGCAGTGGGCACTCCACAGGCGCCGGAGGGGCGCGTACCTCAACAGTGCCCCCACGGCACGCTCACGCGAGTCGGCGGCCAGTGCGTCGGAGGCGGATGGCACAACCGGTTGCTGCTCTGCACGGGTCATATGGGCCAGCGTATAGGGAGGCACCGACTCCCGGTGCCGACGCCCGAACATCTGGCCGGTAACCCTGTTGCGGTCGCGCCTCGGCACCGCTCCCGCGGGGCCTGCGCCGCTCCCGATGGGCACTGCAAGCCCGGCTCGCGGAGGGCAAGCTGAGGGCTGTTCCGCAGTCCCCGACGGGCGCACGGCGGGGATCGCGGGACAGCCCTCAGTCGGTGGTCGCCTCCGCCGCGGCCTTCGCCGTCGCCGTGGACTTCTTGGTGCCGGCGGCCTTCGTGGCCGTGGTCCCCGTCGTCTTCTTCGCCGTCGTCTTCTTCGCCGTCGTCTTCTTCGCCGTCGTCTTCTTCGCCGTCGTCTTCTTCGCTGCGACCTTTTTGGCGGGCGCCTTCTTGGCGGTGCTCTTCTTCGCGGCCGTCTTCTTGGCCGTCTTCTTGGCGGGGCCCTTCGCCCGCTTGTCGGCGAGCAGTTCGAAGGCGCGCTCGGGGGTGATGGACTCCACCTCGTCGTCCCGGCGCAGAGTGGCGTTGGTCTCACCGTCGGTGACGTACGGGCCGAACCTGCCGTCCTTCACCACCACCGGACGGTCGTTGAACGGGTCGGTGCCCAGCTCCTTGAGCGGGGGCTTGGCGGCGGCACGGCCGCGCTGCTTGGGCTGGGCGTAGATGGCCAGCGCCTGTTCGAGCGTGATGCCGAAGATCTGCTCCTCGCTCTCCAGGGAGCGCGAGTCGGTGCCCCGCTTGAGGTACGGGCCGTACCGGCCGTTCTGCGCGGTGATGTCCTCGTTCGACTCCGGATCGGTGCCCACCACGCGCGGCAGCGAGAGCAGCTTCAGCGCCTCCGCCAGCGTCACCGTGTCCAGCGACATCGACTGGAAGAGCGAAGCCGTCCGCGGCTTGACTGCGTTCTTGCCCGTCTTCGGCGTCCCCTCCGGCAGCACCTCGGTGACGTACGGGCCGTAGCGACCGTCCTTGGCAACGATCGGCCGGCCGGTGTCCGGGTCGGTGCCGAGCTCGAAGTCGCCGCTGGGCTTGGCCAGGAGTTCCCCGGCGAGCTGCACAGACAGCTCGTCCGGCGGCAGGTCGTCGGGCACGTCGGCCCGGTGGCCGGTCTCGCCCTCCGGGCCCGGACGCTCGACGTACGGGCCGTAGCGGCCGACCCGCAGCATGATGCCGTCGCCGACCGGGAAGGAGGAGACGCCCTTGGCGTCGATCGCACCGAGGTCGGAGACCAGCTCCTTGAGACCGCCCAGGTGGTCGCCGTCGCCGTTGCCGGCCTCGGCCGCTCCGGTGGCCTCGCCGACTCCGAAGTAGAACCGGCGCAGCCAGGGCACGGACTCCGCGTCGCCGTGGGCGATGCGGTCCAGGTCGTCCTCCATCTGGGCAGTGAAGTCGTAGTCCACCAGCCGCCCGAAGTGCTTCTCCAGCAGGCCGACGACCGCGAAGGAGAGGAAGGACGGGACGAGGGCGGTGCCCTTCTTGAACACGTACCGGCGGTCGAGGATGGTGCTGATGATCGAGGCGTAGGTGGACGGCCGACCGATCTCCCGCTCCTCCAGCTCCTTGACCAGGGTGGCCTCGGTGTAGCGGGCGGGCGGCTTGGTGGCGTGGCCGTCGACGGTCAGCTCCTCGGCGCGCAGCCCGTCGCCCTCGCTCACCTGCGGCAGCCTGCGCTCGCGGTCGTCGAGTTCGGCGTTCGGGTCGTCCGCGCCCTCGACGTAGGCCTTCATGAAGCCGTGGAAGGTGATGATCTTGCCCGAGGCGGAGAACTCGGCGTCCCGCCCGTCGGCGGACCGGCCGGCGACCTTCACCGTCACGGACTGGCCGACGGCGTCCTTCATCTGGGACGCGACCGTCCGCTTCCAGATCAGCTCGTAGAGCTTGAAGCGCTCACCGGTGAGACCGGTCTCCGCCGGGGTGCGGAAACGGTCGCCGGAGGGGCGGATCGCCTCGTGCGCCTCCTGCGCGTTCTTCACCTTGCCGGCGTACGAGCGGGGCTTGTCCGGCAGGTACTCGGCCCCGTAGAGCTGGGTGACCTGAGCGCGTGCCGCGCCGATCGCCGTGTCGGAGAGCGTGGTGGAGTCGGTACGCATGTAGGTGATGAAGCCGTTCTCGTACAGCTTCTGCGCCACCTGCATCGTCACCTTCGCGCCGAAGCCGAGCTTGCGCGACGCCTCCTGCTGGAGGGTGGTGGTGCGGAACGGCGCGTACGGCGAGCGGCGGTACGGCTTGGATTCCACCGAACGCACCGCGAAGTCGGTGTCGGCCAGCGCGGTGGCCAGCGCCCGCGCGTTCTCCTCGTCGAGGTGGAGCACCTGCTCGGAGCGCTCCTTGAGCCGACCGTCCGCACCGAAGTCGCGTCCCTGGGCGATCCGGCGCCCGTCGACGCTGCTCAGCCGGGCGGTCAGGCTGCCCGGGTCCGAGGCGTCGCCGGTCCGGCCGGTCTGGAAGACGCCGGTCAGGTCCCAGTACTCCGCGGAGCGGAACGCCATCCGCTCGCGTTCCCGTTCGACGACCAGCCGCGTCGCCACCGACTGGACCCGGCCCGCCGAGAGCTTCGGCATGACCTTCTTCCACAGTACGGGCGAGACCTCGTAGCCGTAGAGGCGGTCCAGGATGCGCCGGGTCTCCTGGGCGTCGACCAGCTTCTGGTCCAGATCGCGGGTGTTGTTCACGGCGGAGCGGATGGCGTCCTTGGTGATCTCGTTGAAGACCATCCGGCGGACCGGAACCTTCGGCTTGAGCACCTCCCGGAGGTGCCAGGCGATCGCCTCGCCCTCCCGGTCCTCATCGGTGGCGAGGAGGAGTTCGTCCGAATCGGCCAGCAACTCCTTGAGTTTTCTGACCTGATCCCGCTTGTCGCTGTTCACCACGTACAGCGGCTCGAAATCGTGATCCACATTCACGCCGAGACGCGCCCAGGACTCGCCCTTGTATTTGGCGGGGACCTCGGCGGCGCCGTTCGGCAGGTCGCGGATGTGCCCGACGCTCGCCTCGACGACGTAGCCAGGGCCGAGGTAGCCCTTGATCGTCTTCGCCTTGGCGGGCGACTCGACGATCACAAGTCGGCGTCCGCCGTCTGAGGTTTCGCTGGTCGGGGACAACTTCTCGCTCTTCTCCGGTCGACGGTCGGCAGTCTCTGCGCTGCGGTGACGCTGCGGAGTGTGACCGTACCTGCCGGTGCCGTGTCAAACGGCGAAACTCCGCAACGCCACTCGAACGGTAACCCGACAACCGGTATTCCTGCCGCCCGGCGTCGGAGCGCTCCGCTCGGCGGAAGGAATCCGGACACCCCGAGCAGTCGGCGCGGCCAGCGCTGCCGCGAGGCGGGCAATCGGACAACCGCCATTCCTGCGGGCCCCGGGGTGCTGGCAGTATGTCGTGCGTAACGCTCGACATACTCCTACTTCGGGGGAAGCACCGTGTCCGATCCGAACCAGAACCCGTACAGCAAGGACCCGCAGAACCCCTACGGCGGCCAGGACCCGCAGAACCCCTACGGCCAGGGCCAGGCGGGCCAGCCCGCGTACGGCTACCCGCAGGCGCCGCCGCCCCCGATGCCCCCGCCGCCGGGCATGTACACCGGCGACCCCAACGCGCCCTACGGCTACGACCCGTACGGCCGTCCGTACTCCGACAAGTCGAAGATCGTCGCCGGCGTGCTCCAGCTCCTGCTCGGCAGCCTCGGCATCGGCCGCTTCTACACCGGCCACATCGGCATGGCCATCGCCCAGCTCCTCACCTGCGGCGGTCTGGGCATCTGGGCCCTGATCGACGGCATCATCCTGCTCACCAAGGACGGCGCGACCGACGCCCAGGGTCGGGTCCTGAAGAGCTGACGTGATCGACACCGTGCGCCGCGCACACCCCGCTCTCGCGCCGCTGGCCGTCCTGGCCGCCGGCGCGGCGGGAGCGGCGTACCTCTGGAGGACCGACCCGCACGACGCCGGGCAGTGGCTGCCCCGCTGCCCCTTCAACTGGGCGACCGGACTGCTCTGCCCTGCGTGCGGCGGCACCCGGATGGCGTACGACCTGATGCACGGCGACATCGGCGCCGCGTTCGCGGACAACTCCGTGCTGCTGGCCCTCGGCGCACCGCTGGCCGCGTACCTCGGCGGGCGCTGGCTGGTCGAAGGGCTGCGCGGACGCCGCTACCGCCCCGCCCTGGACGGCCGGGCCGTCGCGGCGGTGCTGGTAGTCGCGGCGACGTGGGTGGTTGTGCGCAATCTGACCGGCTGATTCGGATCACTTTTCGATTGCTTCTCGCCAGAGTGCGCAACCCTCGACACCCTTTGGGGAGTCAGAGGGATCACCGTCCACGGGCGGCAGAAACCTTCACCCACTCAAGAGGAGCCACCCCGCATGTCGTCCGCCGGAACCGCACCCAACGGTCAGCCCTACTCCGACAAGTCCTAGGTCGTCGCGGGCCTGTTGCAGCTCTTCCTGGGCGGCCTCGGCATCGGCCGGTCTGCACCGGCCACACCGGTATGGCCATCGCCCAGCTCCTGACCTGCGGCGGTCTGGGCATCTGGGCCCTGATCGACGCCTTCCTGTTCTTCACCAGCGACGAGCGCACCGACGCGCAGGGCCGTGTGCTCCGCGGCTGATTCCGGAGCGGGACGGCAGCGGGCCGGACGCGCACCCCCGGGTACCGGGTGCCCGGGCCACCGCCGTCCGCCGGCCTCCGGTACTCCACGCCGTGGTCGGCTCCGAAGACGGGTGCCCCGGGTCCCGGTGGGTGTTCGGTGACGGGCCCCGGCAGGTATCCGGGGACGGGCCCCGGTGGGCACCCGGGGCCGGATCAGGCAAACGGCACCCGGAGCAGCCAGAGCCCGCAGCCCAGTGACGCCACCCCGAACACGACGGCGAGCAGCACGGCGGTGCCCGGGTGCGCGACGACCGCCACCGAACGGCCGTGCCGGACGCGCACCGTCGTCCAACTCAGCAGTGCCGCGCCGAAGAGCACGCAGACGACACCGGCGAAAACGGCGGGAGTGCTGTCCATGGCCCCGAGCCTGCCAAAGGGCGGCCGCGGGCGGGCGAACGCCGGGTGAACGACCGCCGAGGTTCTCCCCGTCCCCCGCCCGGGCGGGGGACGGGGAGAACCTCGGCGGTTCCGGACGGGATCAGTGCGGGACGTCCGGCAGCAGGAAACCCTGCTCGACCAGCAACCGGATCGCCTGCGGCGTCCGGTCCCGCAACTGCACGGCGTCCTCGCCCACCAGTTGGGCGATCGCGTCCAAAATCCGGCCGGCCGGCAGGGAGCCGTCGCACACCCCGGCGAAGCCGGCCCCGACGGTGTCCACCCGGGTGGCCCGCAGCATCCCGCGCTGCTGGCGCAGCACCACGTGCTCCGGATCCTCCGCCCCCGGCGGGCCCACCTGCTCCTGCACGACTCCCTCGGCGAGCCTGAAGCGGGTGTCCAGCAGCGCGGCGTCGTCGTGCCGCCGCAGAAAGTCCTGCCGCGCGAAATGCTCACGGACGGCCTCGCCCAGCGGCTGCTCGACCGGATGTGTCCACTCCTCCACCACCACCGAGGGCTCCTCGGCGCCGGACCTGCGCAGGGTGATCCAGCCGAAGCCGATCGCCTCGGTGCCGCGCTCCTCGAAGGCGTCCAGCCAGGACTCGTACCGGGCCCGGTACTCCTCCGGACCCGTCAGGTGGTCCCCGCTGTCGCGCAGCCACAACTCGGTGTACTGCGCGACGTCCTGGACCTCGCGCTGGACGATCCAGGCGTCGCAGTCGCGCGGTACCCAGGACCGCAGCCGATCCCGCCAGTCCTCACCCGCGACGTGCTCCCAGTTGGCGAGCACGTGGCAGTGGCCGCCCTCGGCGAGGTGGTCCACGGAGTTCTGCACCAGCGTGCGGCACAGGTCGTCCCCGCGCATGCCGCCGTCGCGATAGGTCAGGCGGCCCCGACCGGGGGCGCCCTGCCCCGGGATGCCTTCGACCGGGCCTCCGGCGCGCGGCGCGGCCGGAGCAGCGGCGTCCTCGGCGCCCGGTTCCGAGGCGGGCTCGGCCGCCGGCTCGGGGGAGATGACGAAGGGCGGATTCGAGACGATCAGGTCGTAGGGCTCGTCCTGCGCGACCGGGGCGAAGAGAGGGCCGCGCCGGAGGTCGGGCCGGGAGGCACCTGAGAGCGCGAGCGTCAGCCCGGTGAAGGCGAGCGCCCGCGGGTTCACGTCGGTGGCGGTGACCTGGGTGGCGTGCCGGGAGGCGTGCAGGGCCTGGATGCCGGAACCGCAACCGATGTCCAGGGCCCGGCCCACCGGCGTGCGGACCGTCAGCCCGGCCAGGGTCGTCGAGGCCCCGCCCACGCCGAGCACCACGTCCGCACGGCGGTCGGCCGCGCCGGCCGCCCCGCCGACCGCACATCCCAGGTCGGAGACCACCCACCAGTCCTCGCCCTCCGGTCCGCTGTACGGCCGGATGTCGACGGTCGCCGCCACCTCGCCGCCGGGAACCGCGGACAACCAGCCGTCCACGAGGGCGTCGTCCACCGGGAGGGCCGCGTGGGCACGTGCCCGGGAGACCGGGCACTGGAGGAGGAAGAGCCGGACGAGTGTTTCCAGCGGCCCGGCGCCGCGGGTGGCCCGCAGCGCCGGCACGGTCTCGCTGCGGGCCAGAGCAGCATAGGCGGGCGCGCCGAGGAGCTCCAGCAAACCGTCGGCGGTGAAGCCGGCGGCCAGCAGTGCCTCGCGCAGCCGAGGGGTCCCGGCGCTGTTGACGGTGGGGAGATCGGTACTCACCACTCCATTGTGGCCGCTGCCGCTCGGCGGTTCCTGTTCGCCCCGCACCCGGCCGTCACGCGCGCCTTTCACGCGGTCAAGCCACGTGGGCGGGAGCCTCACCCTTCCGCAGCCGGGACGGCAGCGGTCGCCGTCGGGCACCCGCACCCGTCGCGCGGGACGGCGGGGCGGGGCGGGGGCGGGTGCCGCCGTACGCGGCGTGCGGACTCAGGCGGCGGAGGGGGAAGCCTCGCCCTGCTCGGGGCTGCGGCAGCCGTCCTGCTCGGCCATGGCCTTCCCGAGGTCGCCGGCCTGGAGCGTGTTCAGCGCCTGGTCCCCGCTCTTGCCGAGCTCGTCCAGGTCCGAGGCGATCTCCTTGAGCCCGTCCGCGAACGCGGCTTGGTCCTTGGTGTCCATGCCATCGATCTTCTCCTTCAGTCCCGCGTAGGACTCGGAGATGCCGTTCAGTTCCTTCACGGCGTCCTTCTGGAGCTGCGCGCCGTCCTCGACGGGCGGTTCACCGGCCTTGTCCACCGCCTGGGCGAGAGACTCGTAGGCACCGGAGATCTGCTCGAAGGCGGCCGAGTCGGCCTCCTGCACATCCGCCGAGGAGCTGTCCTTGCCGCCCGCTTCGGAGATGCTGGTGTTGGCGTCACGGATCTTGGCCACCTGGGGCTGGACCTGGTCGCAGACCTTCTTCGCCCACTCCTGGGCCTGCTCGTCGCTGTCGTCGCTGCCGCACCCGGTCAGCGCCAGAGCAAGGACTGCGCCGCCGCAGAGCATCGTGGCAAGCTTCTCGTTCACCGGATTCGTCCCTTCGTGGCTACCGGCCCGGAAGATACACGCAGGAGGCGTCGCGGCGACGGGGACCTCGTGGTTTTTGATCCGATTCGGCACAGAAACATCCATCTGCGTCACGGGCGAATGCCGCAGACGTCACACTCCCGGGCGGTGCGCAGCGCGGCACACAGCACACGACACCGGGCCGTCCGAGCGGAGTGCCCGGACGGCCCGGTAGGCGGGGCGGTGAGCCGCAAGCGCGGATCGGCCGACCCGGGAGGGGACGGCTCAGGGGGCGACCGCCGGGTCGGGCGAACCCGCCTCCCGGTCCGCGCCGCGGTCGCCGCCGCCGTCCTCCATGGCCACGCCCCGGCGCTTCGAGACGTACACCGCGCCCACGATGACCGCGAAGGCGAGCACCGCGACCGCGATGCGGGCGCCGGTATGGGCCTCGTCCCCGTAGGAGAGCGTCACCACGGCCGGTGCGATCAGCAGCGCCACCAGGTTCATCACCTTCAGCAGCGGGTTGATCGCGGGCCCCGCGGTGTCCTTGAACGGGTCGCCGACGGTGTCGCCGATCACGGTGGCGGCGTGTGCCTCGCTCCCCTTGCCGCCGTGGTGGCCGTCCTCGACCAGCTTCTTCGCGTTGTCCCACGCCCCTCCGGAGTTCGCGAGGAAGACGGCCATCAGCAGACCGGTGCCGATCGCACCGGCGAGGAACGAGGCCAGTGCGCCGACTCCCAGCGAGAAGCCGACCGCGATGGGCGCCATCACAGCGAGCAGACCGGGCGTGGTGAGCTCGCGCAGCGCGTCCTTGGTGCAGATGTCGACGACTCTGCCGTACTCGGGCTTCTCCGTGTAGTCCATGATCCCCGGGTGCTCGCGGAACTGCCGCCGCACCTCGTAGACCACCGCACCCGCGGACCGGGAGACCGCGTTGATGGCCAGGCCGGAGAAGAGGAAGACCACGGAGGTGCCGAGCACCAGTCCCACCAGGTTGTTCGGCTGCGAGATGTCCAGGCTCAGACCCAGCTCCCCCGCCCTGGCTTGGACGTCGGCCACCGCGGTGGCGACCGCGTCCCGATAGGAGCCGAACAGCGCCGCCGCGGCCAGGACCGCGGTGGCGATGGCGATGCCCTTGGTGATCGCCTTGGTGGTGTTGCCGACGGCGTCCAGGTCGGTGAGCACCTGCGCGCCCTCACCCTGCACGTCCCCGGACATCTCGGCGATCCCCTGGGCGTTGTCCGAGACAGGACCGAAGGTGTCCATCGCCACGATGACGCCGACGGTGGTCAGCAGGCCCGTGCCGGCCAGCGCCACCGCGAACAGCGCCAGCATGATGGACGTGCCGCCCAGGAGGAAGGCCCCGTAGACGCTGAGACCGATCAGCAGCGCCGTGTACACCGCCGACTCCAGACCCAGCGAGATCCCGGTGAGCACCACCGTCGCCGGACCCGTGAGCGAGCTCCGGCCGACGTCCCGTACCGGTTTGCGGCTGGTCTCGGTGAAGTACCCGGTGAGTTGCTGGATCAGGGCGGCGAGCACGATGCCGATGGCGACGGCCACCAACGCGAAGACCCGCGGGTCACCGTCGTGGGCCGCGATGCCGACGTCGGTGACACCGTCCAGCTCCGCAAAGGTCGCGGGAAGGTAGCTGAAGGAGGCCACCGCGACCAGCGCCAGGGAGATCACCGCGGAGACGAAGAACCCGCGGTTGATCGCCGTCATCCCGCTGCGGTCGCTTCGCCGGGGGGCGACGACGAAGACGCCGATCATCGCGGTGAGGACACCGATGGCCGGGACCATCAGCGGAAAGGCCAGCCCGGCGTCCCCGAAGGCGACGGTTCCCAGGATGAGTCCCGCCACCAGGACGACGGCGTAGGACTCGAAGAGGTCCGCTGCCATGCCCGCGCAGTCGCCCACGTTGTCGCCCACGTTGTCGGCGATGGTGGCCGCGTTGCGCGGGTCGTCCTCCGGGATCCCCTTCTCGACCTTGCCGACCAGGTCGGCGCCGACATCGGCGGCCTTGGTGAAGATGCCGCCGCCGACCCGCATGAACATCGCGATCAGCGCCGCCCCGAGCCCGAAACCCTCCAGCACCTTCGGAGCGTCCGCGGCGTAGGCCAGGACGACGCAGGCCGCACCGAGCAGTCCCAGGCCGACCGTGAACATGCCGACCACGCCTCCGGTCCGGAAAGCGATTTTCATCGCCCGGTGCGAAACCGCGGTGAGATCCTTCGACGGTTCACCGTCCGAAGAACTCGCCTCACGCGCCGCAGCCGCCACGCGCACATTGCTGCGCACAGCCAGCCACATGCCGATATACCCCGTTGCCGCAGAAAAGCCGGCACCGACGAGGAAGAACAGCGAACGGCCGATACGCTGGTTGTTGTCGTCCGCCGGGAGCAGCATGAGCAGGAAGAACACGACCACGGCGAAGATGGCCAGGGTGCGCAACTGTCTCGCCAGGTACGCGTTCGCGCCCTCCTGCACCGATCCGGCGATCTCCTTCATCCGTGCGGTGCCCTCGTCGGCCGCGAGCACCTGGCGCACGAGCACCACGGCCACCGCCAGGGCCGCCAGGGCGACCGCGGCGATCACCAGGACCCAGACCCGGTTGCCCGAGGTGAGCACTGCCTCGGCCAACAGGTGGCCGTCCTGAAGTGGGGGGATGGATTGGCCCGCCATTCGTCCTCCTTGACGTGTGGCACATGGGCGCGCGCAAGCACACGCTCAGGCGTCCTGATCCAAAGGTGTGGACGGATTGTAGGGAGCTGATCGGATGCAAAACAGACCGCGCACACAGCATGTGTCCCGCAGCGGCAACGCGCGGACGAAATCAGGTCACCGAATTCCCTCTCGCGAAGGACGCGATGCCGCCATCTGCCGCTCTTCCCCAGGTTAAGGATCTCTACAAAATATCTTGGCAAGGGTTCCCGTACTCGTCGGAAAAACAGGGAAAGGTGTGGCAGAAGTGACGGCAGAGGCCACCACGGCTTCTTCCGCCGGGGGAATCAGCGGGGCGCTGAAAGCCGACTGGGGCGGCGGCGTGACCGTGAGGGCGGCAGGAAGCGGCAGTTCAGGAGCCGCGCGACGACCGGGAGCACACCCCCGTCCCGCGGCACAGGCAGCATCGGATCGGGAACGCGCGGCGAGCGAGCGGGCACCCCGGCGACTGCGTCGCCCCCGCGGAGTTGCCCTGTCCGGTACTGCCAGCGGCGGACGCGGCCGGTCGGCGGCGCACGAAGGGGCAGTGGTTGCGGCTGTGACCCGCAGCGCCCGCTCCCGGGTCTTCGCGGCCCGGCCGCCCGACGCGGCCCCTCCGGGCGCGAGGGAACCGCGCGGCAGACCCGGGGCGACGGACCGAACGGCCTCGGCCCGGAAACTGGTCGGTCGGTTCGCGGGCGGCGACTCAGGGAAGCATGTCGGCCGGGGCAGTGGGCCAGGACATCCGGATCAGACCGCCCTGGGCGTCCGAGGTCACCTCGACGTCGTCGACGAGCCCGCTGATCACGGCCAGACCCATCTCGCCGTCCCCCTCGGCCGGGTGCTCGGCGCCGGAACCGCCGGCCCCGGGGCCGCGTCCGGAACCGGTCGTGGCGTCGTCGCCGACCTCGATCGAGAACGTCTTCCCGTCCTCGATCAGGGTGACGCGCACCGGACCTTCCAACCCGTTGCCCATGTGCAGGCCGACAGCCCGGCTGCACGCCTCACCGACGGCCAACCGCACCTCGTCCAGCACCGCCTCGTCGACCCCGGCGCGGCGCGCCACCGCGGCTGCCACCAGCCGGGCCGTGCGCACGTGCTCCGGGAGCGCGCTGAAACGCAGTTCGACGGTGGCCATGCATCCCCCAGGTTCTGGATACGGGTGTGCGTTCCAGGGGCAGGGGCCGTGACGGGCGCCCTGCTCCCCTGGAGGCGAGCCTTTCGGGTTCGGTTCCGTCAGTCGGTGGCCGCGACGGCCTCGTCGACCGACGTGTGAATCGGGAACACCTTGGTCAGCCCGGTGATGCGGAAAATCTTCAGAATCCGCTCCTGGTTGCAGACCAGACGCAGCGAACCCTCGTGGGCACGAACGCGCTTGAGCCCTCCCACCAGAACGCCGAGGCCGGTGGAGTCGAGGAAGTCGACGCCCTCCATGTCCACGACGAGGTGGAAGCTTCCATCATTCACCAGCTCCACGAGCTGCTCACGCAGCTTGGGCGCTGTGTATACATCGATCTCGCCACCCACCTCGACGATCGTGCGATCGCCGACGGTACGGGTTGACAGGGACAGGTCCACGGATCCTCCAGCACCTTGCTATCGAGCGGTCGCCCCCCATGGATCGGCAGCCGCAGTGGCATTCAATCACTTACCCACCGGCCGGGACGACGCCTTGCAGTCATTGTCCGCCGCAGCGGTGACACACTCGGTTCCGATGGCCAGCAGACATCATCCACCCACGGCGGGCCCGGGCCCCGCCGCACCGGCCCCGCGAGCAGTCCTGGCAGCCCTGGCCGCCGGGAGCGATCGGGCTGCCCGCATCACCCATACGGAGCATGTGCCCCCTCGCGTCGGACGGCATGCCCCGTGGCCGACGGGGATCCGGCCTGAACTGATCGCCGCCGTCCGGGGCGCCGGCATCGAGCATCTGTGGGAGCATCAGGCACGCACCGTCGAGCACGCCCTCGCCGGGGAGTCCGTGGTGATCTCCACCGGCACGGCCTCGGGCAAGTCGCTCGCCTACGGCCTCCCGGTGCTCAACGCCCTCCTGGAGGGCTCCGAGGCGCCCAACGGGCGGGGAGCGACCGCCCTGTACCTGGCCCCCACGAAAGCGCTCGCCGCCGACCAGCGCCGTGCGGTCTCCGAGTTGGCCGCGCCGCTCGGCCACGCCGTCCGACCCGCCGTGTACGACGGCGACACCCCCTTCGAGGAGCGCGAGTGGGTCCGGCAGTACGCCAACCACGTCCTGACCAACCCGGACATGCTGCACCGGGGCATCCTCCCCGCCCACCCGCGGTGGTCCTCCTTCCTGCGCGCGCTGCGGTACGTGGTGGTGGACGAGTGCCACACCTACCGCGGCGTGTTCGGCTCGCATGTCGCCCAGGTGCTCCGACGGTTGCGTCGCGCCGCGGCCCGGTACGGCAGCGAACCGGTGTTCCTGCTCGCCTCCGCGACGGCGGCCGAGCCCGCGGTCGCGGCGCGACGGCTGACCGGAATCCCGGTGACCGAGGTCACCGAGGACTCATCACCCCGCGGAGAGCTGGTGTTCGCCCTGTGGGAGCCCCCGCTGACGGGGACGAGGGGTGAGCGGGGGGCGCCCGTGCGCCGTACCGCGACCGCCGAGACCGCCGACCTCCTGACCGACCTGACCACGAAGGGAGTACGCAGTGTGGCCTTCGTCCGCTCCCGGCGCGGCGCCGAACTCATCGCGGTGATCGCCCAGGAACGGCTTGCCGAGGTCGACCGCGCCCTGACCGGCCGGGTGGCCGCCTACCGCGGCGGCTATCTCCCCGAGGAGCGCCGGGCCCTGGAACGGGCGCTGCACAGCGGCGAGCTGCTCGGTCTGGCCACCACCACGGCCCTGGAGCTGGGAGTGGACGTCTCCGGTCTGGACGCCGTGCTGATCGCCGGCTATCCCGGCACCCGGGCATCGCTGTGGCAGCAGGCCGGGCGGGCCGGAAGGCGCGGGCAGGGAGCCCTCGCGGTGCTGGTGGCCCGGGACGACCCGCTGGACACCTACCTGGTGCACCACCCCGACGCCCTCTTCCGACAACCGGTCGAAAGCACCGTGCTCGACCCGGACAACCCGTACGTCCTCGCGCCGCACCTGTGCGCCGCCGCGGCGGAGTTGCCGCTGTCCGAGGCGGACCTGGACCTCTTCGGCCCGGCTGCGGCCGGCCTCATGCCGCAACTGGAACAGCGCAGGATGCTGCGGCGCCGGGGGAACGCCTGGTACTGGACGCGCCGGGAGCGGGCCGCCGACCTGACGGACCTCCGCGGACGGAGCGGCAGCCCGGTCCAGGTGGTCGAGTCGGCCACCGGACGGCTCCTGGGGACCGTGGACGCCGCCGCGGCCCACAGCACCGTCCACGAGGGCGCCGTGCACCTGCACCAGGGCCGGAGCCACGTCGTACGACGGCTGGACCTGGAGGATCCGGGCGGACCGGTGGCACTGGTCGAGGAGGCGGACCCGCCCTGGTCGACCGTGGCCCGCGACACCACCTCCCTGCGCATACTGGAGACCGACACCGAGGTTCCGTGGGGGACCGGCCGCCTCTGCTTCGGCTCGGTCGAGGTCACCAACCAGGTGGTCTCCTACCTGCGACGGAAGCTGATCACCGGTGAGGTGCTCGGCGAGACCCCGCTCGACCTCCCGCCGCGCACCCTGCGCACCCGTGCGGTGTGGTGGACGCTGACGGAGGACCAGCTCGACGCCGCCCGCGTCGGACCCGAGATCCTGCCCGGGGCACTGCACGCGGCCGAGCACGCGGCGATCGGCATGCTGCCGCTCTTCGCCACCTGCGACCGCTGGGACATCGGCGGTGTCTCCGTCCCGCTGCACCCGGACACGCTGCTGCCGACCGTCTTCGTCTACGACGGCCACCCGGGTGGCGCCGGATTCGCGGAACGGGCGTTCGGCACCGCCGCCGCCTGGCTCACCGCCACCAGGGAGGCCATCTCCTCCTGCGAGTGCGAGGCCGGTTGCCCCTCCTGCATCCAGTCGCCCAAGTGCGGCAACGGCAACGATCCGCTGCACAAGCGAGGAGCCGTACGACTCCTCACGGAACTGCTGCGGGCGGCCCCGCGCGAGAGCGCACCAGCGCCGCGTACGGGCCCCACTCCGCCCGAGCGGTGAGGTCGGAGACGCCGCCCACCACCGAGCACCGCACCACCCGGGCGCGCTGCGCCCGTGCGACCCGTTCGGCGGAGCTGCACGCCGCCGCCCTCCCTCGCAGGGCTGCGTCGGCCGCGGCGAGCGCGGAGAGGTCGGCCGCCGCAGCCGCCCGGTGCCGGACGGAGACGGCCTGCCCCAGTGCCAGAACCCCGAGGAACGCGGTGCACAGCAGTACCGAGCAGAGCATCGCCCACACCGTCACGGAGCCGCGGTCAGCCGGTTCGGCCCCTGCACCCGCCTCCGGAGCGCCGCTCACGGCCTGAGCGGACGTCGACGGGTCGCAGACCCGGTTGCCGGACGCAGCGGAGCGCGGCGACCCTGCCGGAGGCGCGGGCGGGTCGGGGCCCGTGCCGGACGCCGGAGAGCGCTGACGGGTGCGCCGGGGTGCTCGCCGTCCCGCTGCCCCGCGGCACCGTGCTCCAAGCCGGGCCCGAGCTTCCGCTCCGGGAGACCGCGACCGGCTCGTCTCGACGTAGGCGGCGGCTGAGGCAGGATCGTCGGGACCCGTTGCCTCGGGACCGTCGGGGCCGGTGCCGCCCTGCCCGCCATCTCCGGTCCACAGGGCCGGGGGCTCCACGTGCGCCACGGCCTCGGCTGCGATCCGCACGGAGAGCCCGCTCGGACCGGCCGAGCGGGCGACCACCCGGACCCGGACGAGATCGTCCTCGCGTACCTGCTCCACGCGCAGGCCGTCCGGACCGACAGCTTTGGCCGCAGCCGTGACCCGCTCCGCCCCCTCGGCCCGGGCCGCGGCCCGGGCTCCCGCCCGAGCCGCGTCGACGCACTGCACCTGGGTGACCGCGGCCAGCAGCCCCCACAGCAGCATCGCCGTCAACAGCACCAGCGAGGGAACCACCACGGCGGTCTCGGCCGTCGCCTGGCCCCGGTCGGACAGCCGCCGTTCAGAAACCGGCATCGAGAGCCCGCTCGATGAGCCCGGTCATGGAATCGCGCACGGCCTCGCTGGTGACCACCTGGTGCAGCACGGCGGCGAAACCGCAGGCCGCGAGTGTGCCGAGGGCGTACTCGGCCGTGCTCATTCCCGTGTCGGAGCCGCGGCGCCGGAGGCGCCGAAGTACTGCTGCCCACATGTTCTCGTTCTCCTGTCAGTCGTCGGTTGGCGGTTGGCGGTTGGCCGGGACCGGGGGCCGGCCCGGTGTCCCGGAGGTCGGTTGCCGGGGTGATCGAGGCGGGCTGCGGGGTCCGCACACGGTGGGCGGGGCCCCGAGGCCGGCGCCCGGCCGGAGCGGTGAGGGAGACACGGTGGTGTTCCGGCGCCCTGCGGCGGGTCGTTGCCACCTCACAGCAACGTCCGGCCAAGTCCCACGGCCACTGGCACCACCCCGGCCAGGAGAAAGGCCGGCAGAAAGCAGAGACCGAGTGGGGCGGTCACCACCACCCCGGAGCGGCGGGCGCGCGCCGCCGCCTCCCGCGTCCGATCGGCTCGCAGCTCGGCCGCGAGCCGGGCCGTGGTCTCCGTCGCGGGGACGCCTGACGCGTGGCTCCGGCGCAGGCACTGCGCCAGAGTGACGGTGCCGGGCAGCGCGCCCAGCCGGTCCCACGCCTCCGACGGGTCCGCGCCGAGGCGCAGTTCATCCGCGACCCGCACCATCCGCTCTCCGAGGGGTCCTCCGATCGCCTCCCCCACCGAGCGCGAAGCCTCCCCCGGCCCGGATCCGGCGGCCAGGCAGGCCGCGAGCAGGTCAGCGGCCAACGGGACCCGCCGCGACGCCGCTTCCTCCGTGAGTACCTCGGCAGCCGCCGAGGAGGCGGTCGTGTGCTTTCGCAGCCACCGCCATATGCCGACGGCCAGGGCAGCCCCCAGAAGACATCCGGCCGCGCCCCCGAGCAGCACCGCGCACATCGTTCCGGCGCCCAGGGCGCCGGTCGCGTTCCGCAACGGGACGAGGGACGGTCGAGGTGCCGGCGGCCGGGCAGAGGGCGGAGGCATCGTCGAGGACGCGAACACCGCGGCCGCCCGGCGGCGCCTGGTGCTCCGCGGCGAACGGGCCGCACACCCGTGGAGCCGGCCGCCCGAAGCCGTCCGGAACGGACCTCCCGTGGCGGCCGCTCCCGGCGCGGGCCCACCCCGGACGAGGTGCCGCGGCACTGTCCACAGTCTGTGCGGGACGCCCTTCACCGTCCGTTCTCCCCTTCCCGGTCGCCGACCCGGTTCCTCGGCCCATCGGATGATCCGGCCCACCCACAGCAGTCCGGCGACCTCAAGCGCCACGGCGCCCGTCAACAGCACCCAGCCCGGCGGTGAATGCAGCAGGACGTCCACCGGGCTCGCTCCCATGGCACCGCCCAGCAGCAGGCCGAAGAGGGGCAGCAGCGCCAGCAGCAAGGCGGTTGCTCTCGGCCCCGCGAGCTGGGCTCGGACCTCCTCCCGCTGGTCCCGCTCGGCCCGGAGCGCGAACGCCACCCGGTCCAGGCCGTCGGCGAGGCCCGCGCCACCCCTCACCGCGACCTGCCAGCAGGCGGCGATCCCTGCCAACCCCTGGGCGCCAGGCCGCTCGGACGCCTGTCGCAGTGCCGCGGGCACGTCGCCGGCGAATCTGGCAGCCGCGGACACCGAAGCCCCCGCCCCGCCCAGTCCGTGCACACCGACGGCCAGCAAAGCGGCCTCCGGGCTCCGGCCCACCCGCAGCTCCGCCGCCACCGCACCGCAGAAGCCGATCACCGCGGCCTCCCGACATTCCGCTTCCGCACGGTGCTTCCGTCGTTCGAGGAGGCGCCGCGCTGCCGGCACCGCGGCTGCCGCCGCCGGAAGTGGCAGCCACGAACCGGTCAGCAGCGCCACCGCGCCCCCTGCCGGCAGGCACCACCAGTGGCGCCGGCGGGTGAAGTGGCGCAGCCGGAGCAGCGGGCTGGGCAGTGGGCGGCCCGCTTCAGGGACGGACCGGAGGGCGCCGCTCCGGCCGACGCCGCGACTGTCCCTGCGGACTGGTCCGCTCTGCCCGAGTATGGGGAGGTGCCCGCTCCGGGCCGTCGTCCGCCTGTGGGCCTCTGCCGTTCGAACGGCGACTCCCGCGCACAACCCCGCCGCGCAGAGCGAGAGCCCTGCCCACGCCTGCGGGCTCACAGTCGTGCTCCGCCGCGCTCGCACAGCCGGCGCAGCCGCTCCCGTCCCGGGCCGGGGACGAAGCCTTCGGAGGACCATTCGACGGCGGGCACCGTGTACACCAGACCGTCGCGGTCCCGTTCGAGCACATGGACCTCGGCCAGTCGGCGGCGACCGTGCCGGTCCCTCACCAGGTGCACCACCAGCGCAATCGCGGCGGCCAGTTGGCTGTGCAGTGCCGCGCGGTCCAGCCCCGCACCCGAGGCGAGCGCCTCGAGCCGAGCGGGCACGTCCGCTGCCGCGTTGGCGTGGAGTGTCCCGCACCCGCCTTCGTGGCCGGTGTTGAGCGCGGCCAGGAGGTCCCGCACCTCGGCTCCGCGGACCTCCCCCACCACCAGCCGGTCGGGGCGCATCCGCAGTGCCTGGCGGACCAGGTCCCGGAGGTCGACCCGGCCTACGCCCTCCTGGTTGGCGGGCCGACCCTCCAAGCGCACCACATGCGGGTGGTCGGGGCGCAGTTCGGCGGAGTCCTCGGCCAGCACGATGCGTTCGGCCGGCCCGACGAGACCGAGCAGGCTGCTGAGCAGGGTGGTCTTGCCCGTGCCGGTGCCACCCGAGACCAGGAAGGACAGCCGGGCGTTGAGGACGGCGCGCAGCAGGGCGTCCCCGCCGGGCGGGACGGTGCCGGCGGCGACCAGTTCCGGGAGCAGGAAGGCTCGCGGGCGGGCCACCCGCAGCGACAGGCAGGTGCAGCCCACGGCGATCGGAGGCAGTACCGCGTGCATCCGGGTGCCGTCCGGCAGGCGGGCGTCCGCCCATGGCCTGGCGTCGTCCAGCCGGCGCCCGGCGGCCGTCGCCAACCGCTGGGCAAGCCGCCGGACGGCGGTGGTGTCGGGGAAGCGCACCGCGGTGCGCTCCAGGCCGCAGCCGCGGTCGACCCACACCTGGTCGGGCGCCGTCACCAGTACGTCCGTCACCCCGGGGTCCGCGAGGAGCGGCTCCAGGGGCCCGCTGCCCACGAGTTCGGACCGTAGGGCGCGCACCACCCCGAGCACCGCGCTGTCCCCCAGGAGTCGTCCCTGGGCCCGCAGCGCCGCGGCCACCCCGGAGGGGGTCGGGTCCGCCGCGGACTCCGCCAGCCGGAGCCGGACGGCGTCCACCAGTTCCGCCGGGACGCTCTCGGCGGAAACGGCCGGACGCGTACTCATCGCCGTCATGCCGAAGCACCCCGTTCCGATGCGGACAGCACCTCGGCCCAGAAGGCTTTGCAGAACTCGGCCAGTCGGCTGCCCGGAGCCCCGCCGGGCGGCACGCCGCGCTCCACGGAATCCAGCAGGCCGCTGTCCGGCAGGAGCTCCCCGGCAAGCGGCAGGTCGAGCAACCGGGCGATCTCCTCGTCGGCCAGTCCGGGGCGGCAGGGGCCGCGGACCACCACCCGGAGGTCCTTCATGAGGGCGGCGAGCCGGGGCACCACCCGGTGCGCGGCGGCCACCGCGCGCAGTTCCGCGGGTACCACCAGCAGCCCGAGGTCGAGTTGGGCGAGGGCCTCCGCAGCGGTGTCGTCCGGGCGCCGGGGGAGGTCCACGACGATGGCTCCGCCCCGCCTCCGCGCGGCCCCGAGCACGGACCGCATCGCCTCGGGGGGCACCAGAGCGCAGTCACCGCGATCCCAGCTCAGCACGCTGACCTCGTGCATCCGGGGCAGGGAGTCCTCCAGGGCGAGTGCCCCGACCCGGCCGCGGGAGTCGGCGAAGGCCGGCCAGCGCAAGCCCTCGGCCGACTCCCCGCCGAGCAGGACGTCGAGTCCGCCGCCCAGGGGATCCGCGTCGACGAGCATGCTGCGGCGCCCCGCGCGGCTGGCCGCGAGGGCCAACCCGCAGGCGAGCGTGGAGCTGCCGGCACCGCCGCGTCCGCCGATCACGCCGACCGTGACACCCTGGCGGCCGACCCCCTCCACGGCATCCGCGATGCGCCCCGTCAGCCAGGGCTCCGCGTCCGGCAGGAAGACGACGTGCTCCGCTCCGACACCGACACCGCGCTCCCAGATCCGGTGGTCGTCCAGATCGCGCCCGACCAGCAGCACCCCCGGCCGGCGGGTCGGACCCGGGCGGGCCCGGTGCAGGGCGTCCGCGCGGTCGTCGCCGACGAGTACCAGAGGGGCAGCCCGCCAACCGGCCTCCTCGAACGGCCCGGTCGGTGCGACTTCCGCTTCGGCGCCCGCAGCCGCGCACAACCGGAGGAGGTCGTCCAGCAGCTCGGTGTCCTCGGTGACGATCAGAATGTTTTCAGCCATCGGAGTTTCTCCTCACGGGTTCGCACCCTCACATCCGCGAACACTCGGGGACGTGGCGCGCAATCACCGTGCCGGAGCTACCGAAATCGTGAAGATCTTGGTCTGAAACCGTGGACAACCCATGGGTTGTGAATAACTCGGACCCTCGCCCCGGTGACTTCCGGAGCGAAGTCTTGCGATCACCGTCAGTAACGCTTCTCCTGTAGGGAGCAGCCGACCGACAGGGGCGGAGCGAGGAGACGGAGCGCCGATGGCAGCACGTAAAGACCCCGGACGTGCGACGACCCCCGCCGGGGGGGGAGAGCGGGGGTCGTCTTCACGGCCGACTCGGGGGGGGTAGGAGTCGAGCCGCGTGAGCACGGTCGCGAACGATCCGTGACTTCCATGGTGTACCCGAGAGCCTTCTCAGGCAAACCCACGCGCCCCAGCTTACGCCGAATGGTGGGCCGCCTATCCTCTCTCTCGTGGAAACCCCTTCGTCGCCCCGGACAGCCGCGTTCTTCGACCTGGACAAGACAGTCATTGCGAAGTCGAGCACGCTCACCTTCAGCAGGTCCTTCTACCAAGGTGGCCTGATCAATCGCCGTGCCGCGCTCCGCACCGCCTACAGGCAGTTCCTGTATCTGGCCGGCGGCGCCGACCACGACCAGATGGAGCGGATGCGGCAGCATCTGTCGGCCCTCTGCCGCGGCTGGAACGTCCAGCAGGTGCAGGAACTGGTCGCGGGGGCCCTGCACGAGCTGATCGACCCGCTCATCTACGACGAGGCCGCCTCGCTGATCGAGGAGCACCATCTGGCCGGCCGGGATGTGGTGATCGTCTCCACCTCCGGAGCCGAGGTGGTGGCGCCCATCGGGGAGCTGCTGGGCGCCGACCGCGTGGTCGCCACCCGTATGGAGGTGAAGGACGGCTGCTACACCGGGGAAGTGGCCTACTACGCCTACGGCCCGACCAAGGCCGAGGCCATCCGGGAGCTGGCCGAGAGCGAGGGGTACGACCTCTCCCGCTGCTTCGCGTACAGCGACTCGGTGACCGACCTCCCGATGCTGCAATCCGTCGGCCATCCGTACGCGGTCAACCCCGACCGGGCTCTGCGGAGGGAGGCCGGCACTCGTGACTGGCCGGTGCTGACCTTCTCCCGTCCCGTCCCGCTGAAGCAGCGACTGCCCTCGCTCTCCATGCCCCCGGGTCCGGTACTCGTCGCGGCAGCGGCGCTCGGAGCGGCGGCCGTCACCGCGGGCCTGGTCTGGTACGCCAACCGCCGCCGGACTCCGACGACCCGGAACACCCCCGGCCGGCCACCGCGCGCGGCTGCGTGAGGGCTGCCACGGTGGCCCCTCCTCATACAGTTGAAGGCAAAAGTAAAGATCCGCGACAAGTCTTTCGTTAGGCCCCACCGAGGAGTACAAAGGATGTAACGGCCCGCGAGACCGAAGGCGTCCGAGAGGATTCCCGCACACGTCGGAACGGCCCCACGGACCGAGCATGGACATCGAGAACCCACGCGACGTCGACCCGTCGATTACGGGCCCACCGCACCAGGCAGCGGGCAAAGTCCCGGCCTGACCGGAGATATCGAGCACGCACTGGTAACTCGTTGCACCATGTCAGCGGCGGCGCCGCCCCAGCGGCGCCGCCGCATCCTTGCGTCCCGGATACGCCACCACGCCGCGGTTCACCCGCCCGGCCGACGAGCACCAACCGGCGGGGCCGCACCCCGCCGGGTGGCCCCGCCACCCGTTCAGGCGGCGCCACGCTGCAGGGCCTCGCAGACCGCGGTCGACTCCCGCGCCCCCAGCTCCACCGACTTCCCGCAGTGCGCGAGCCACGACGCCATCCCGTCCTCGGTACCCGCCGCGTAGGCCTCCAACGCGGCCCGGTGGGCCGCGGCGCCCTGCTCGGCGTGCCCCACCTCGGCGGGGCAGACGGACTTCGGGTCGAGGCCGCTGCCGACCAGCACGATCCGCTCCGCAGCTCTGGCGATCAGCGCGTTGTGCGAACCGAAGGGCCGCAGCGCCAGCAGCTCCCCATGTACCACGCCGGCCGCCACGAGGGCGGGTACGGCGGACCCGGTGACGACGACCTCGGCCAGGCCGTCCAGTCTCGCCGAGACCTCGGAGGCGTCGGGGAGCGGCAGGTCCACCAGCGGCTCCCGCACCGGTTCGCCCGCCAACCGGGGACGCCCCACCGTCTCCTCCGGCGCGTCGCCGCCGCCGGCCGCGACCAGGTGCAGCCGGGCCAGCACCCGCAGCGGCGACTGACGCCACACCGGCAGCAGTTGACCGGCCTCCGCCGTCACCCGCAGCGCCGCGCCGACCGTACGGGCCTCCTCCTCGCCGTCAGCTCCGGTGAAGTCGGTCCGCCGCCGCACCTCTTCCAGGGCCCAGTCCGCACCGGCCAGCGCGGCGCTCGCCCGCGCGGCGCGCAGCACCGCCTCGGAGGTGACCTCGGCGCTCCGGCGACGCATCACCCGGTGGCCGTAGACGCGGTCCACGGCCTTGCGCATCGAGGCAACGGAGGCGGACACGCCGCCGAGCTCTCCCAGGGGGGCGAGCGGGTCTGCGGGGCCGGGGGGCCGGGGGCTCGAACTCATGCGGACGACCCTACGCATCACCCGGGCAGGGCATGCCGCACGTTCGAGTGGTCTTCTTCACGTGGCTGCGCTTCGCGGCCCCGGCCGCCCCTTACTCTGATGAACATGAAGATCGCTTTCGTTGGGAAGGGCGGCAGTGGCAAGACCACGCTGTCGTCCCTGTTCATCCGTCACCTGGCCGACCGGCACGTGCCGGTGATCGCCGTGGACGCCGACATCAACCAGCACCTCGGGGTGGCACTCGGCCTGGACGAGGCGGACGCCGCCGACGTGCCGTCGATGGGCGACCGGCTGCCGCTGATCAAGGACTACCTTCGCGGCGCCAACCCGCGCATCGTCTCCGCCGAGACGATGATCAAGACGACGCCTCCGGGCGAGGGCTCCCGCCTGCTCCGGATCGACGAGGACAATCCCGTATACCGGGCCTGTGCCCGTGCCGTTTCGCTGGAGGGCAGTGACATCCGGCTGCTGGCGACGGGCCCGTTCACCGAGTCCGACCTGGGGGTGGCCTGCTACCACTCCAAGGTCGGGGCCGTGGAGCTCTGCCTGAACCACCTCGTCGACGGCCGGGAGGAGTACCTCGTGGTCGACATGACGGCCGGTTCCGACTCCTTCGCCTCGGGCATGTTCACCCGGTTCGACATGACGTTCCTGGTCGCCGAGCCCACACGCAAAGGCGTGGCCGTCTACCGCCAGTACCGCTCCTACGCCGAGGACTTCGGCGTGCCGCTCAAGGTGGTCGGCAACAAGGTGCAGGGGCCGGACGACCTGGCGTATCTCCGGGACGAGGTCGGCGACGACCTGCTGCTCACCGTGGGCTCCTCGGATTGGGTACGGTCGATGGAGAAAGGTCGGCCGCAACCGTTCGCCGAGCTGGAGCCGGCCGCCCGGCAGGCCCTGGAGGCGCTCCACCGCACCGCGGACGCCGCGTACCCCGCGCGCGACTGGGAGCACTACACCCGCCAGATGGTGCACTTCCACCTGCGGAACGCGGAGAGCTGGGGCAACGAGCGCACGGGCGCCGACCTCGCCGCCCAGGTCGATCCCGGATTCGTGCTGGGCTCGCAGGGCGCTCCGCAACCGGCCTGAGCGCAAGCGGCACCGACCGGGCGGGGTCCGTGGCGAACGGGCCTCGCCGGGCGGCCGCGATCGAGGCCGTTACCGAGGGGCCGACGAACGACCGCCCGAGGTGCGACCACCTAACGAGCCCGCGACGCCCGAGCGTCCTCCGCCCGGGCGACCGGTTCCGCCGACGGACCGCCCGGGCACCGCCCACAGGCCCGCCACCCGCCTCTGCAGGTCTCCGTCAGGACTTGCCCGCGCCACTGCCCGCGGGTGCGGCGGCGGAGGTCGTGAACCGCTCCCAACCGCCCTTCGGCTCCTCGCCGACCCCCAGCCCGCGGAGCTTCTCCAGCACCCGCGGGTCCTGGGCGTCCAGCCAGTCCACCAGCTGCCGGAAGGAGACGCACCGGACGTCGTCCTGGACGCAGACCTCCTTGATGACGTCCTCCACGGCGTCCATGTAGATACCGTTGTTCCAGCCGTTGAAGTGGTTGCCGATGATCATCGGGGCCCGGTTGCCGCGGTACGCGCGGTCGAAGCCCTGCAGCAGGCCCTCGCGCATCTGCCGTTCCCACCGGGGGTGCATCGCCGGGTCCCCGCTGCCCGGCCCGGACTGGTTCACCATGAAGTTGTAGTCCATCGAGAGCGTTTCGAAGGACCTGCCGGGCATCGGCACCATCTGGAGCGGGAGGTCCCAGAGCGTCCCGGTCCGCTCGGGCCAGACCTGGTTGCCGATCCCGCTCGAGTCGTAGCGGAAACCTTCCTTCTCGGCAGCCTTGCGCACGTTCTCCCTACCCTCCAGGCAGGGCGTGCGACCGCCGATCAGCTCCTGCTCGTAATCGAAGGGCAGTGCCTCCGCGTCCTTCCACCCCGTGGTGGTGCGCCAGTTCCTGACGAACCACTTCGCCTGGTCGATCTCGCTGCGCCAGTCGGCGACGGACCAGCTGTCCACACCGGTCGGACCACAGAAGTGCCCGTTGTAGTGGGTGCCGATCTCGCTGCCGTCCTGCCAGGCGCCTCGTACCTGTTCGAGGGTCGCGCGGACGTTCTCGTCCTTGAGGTACCCGATGTCGGACGCGCCGGGCCGGTGGCCGGGCGGGCGGTAGCGCTTCGCCTCCTCCTCCGGCAGCAGGTAGATCCCGGAGAGGAAGTAGGTCATGTGGGCGTCGTACTCCCGTCCGACCTCGCGGAAGTGGGAGAAGAGCTCCTTGCTGTCCTCCCCCGCGCCGTCCCAGGAGAAGACCACGAACTGCGGCGGCTTCTCGCCCGGCGCCAACGCCCGCGGGCTCGGCTGGCGGGGCTGGGCGCCGGTGAAGGCGGTGGAGCCGTCCCCGATCGGCCGGGACTGCGACGGCTTGTCGGCCTGCCCCTGCTCCTTTCGGCCGCCCTCCGGGCCGGCTTCCGCACCGTCTCCGGCGTCGGGGCCCTCCCCGCAGCCGGCCAGCAGCACGAGCGCCACCGCCGCCGCGATACCGCCGACGAACTTCCGTGCGCCTGCCATCACTCCACCTCGTCCCTCGATGTCGCCCGGTGTACCCGGTGTCACCCGGTGCGCGCCGCCTCCGGGTGGGGGCCGCCTCCGAGTGGGGCCGCGGGGTCGGCACGAACGGGCTCGCACCGCTTCCACCACCACCGCGCAGGCCACCCGGCCCCGGTGCGCACCAACCTGACACCGCTTCACCCAACACCCCGGTAGGACAAGCTGGAATATCTTCTTATTCACCCTTAAGACGGAACCATCTCCGCATCACGGTGAATTCGCACCCAAAGGTCTTTACCCGGCATTACGATTCGTTTACCTAAGCTTGGGTAATCACTCGACTACTGCGAGCGTCAAGCGGTCGTGCCGTCCCCGTCACACGGGGCGGACGCACGCGCCACCACTGCCGGCCACGGCCGTGCGGTCGGCCACCCCCTGCCGCCCCGCCACCTCCTGCCACCCCCACTCGACATCCTTGCGACGGAGACGGGATCGATGTCCGCCTGCGCCCCAGTCCCCCGCGCCGCCGCCCCGTGCGGAAAGCGCGCGACCCAACCGAACCCCGGTCGCGAGCGGCCGGCCCGACACACCGACCGGGCCGCCCGACGCACGGCCTCTACCCATGACCCGGAGACCGCCTCCCCGGCGGACGGCACCACGAGCATCCCCACCGCCCCGCCCCCGCGCCCCCCCGGCCGCCTCCGGCTGCCGTGGCGCGGCGGCGGCAGCGGAGCCAGCTCGGGAGGTGCGGACTTCTCCGCCTCCCTCACGGTCTTCCTGATCGCCCTGCCCCTGTCCCTCGGCATCGCGCTGGCCACCGGGGCCCCGCTCCAGGCCGGGCTGGTCGCCGCGGCCGTCGGCGGCATCGTCGTCGGCCGGCTGGGCGGGGCACCGCTCCAGGTGAGCGGGCCGGCCGCCGGGCTCACCGTGGTCACCGCCGAACTCATCCAGGTGTACGGCTGGCGCACGACCTGTGCGATCACCGTGGTCGCCGGACTCGCCCAGCTCGGCCTCTCCGCCCTGCGGGTGGCCCGCTCCGCGCTGATGGTCAGCCCGGCGATCGTGCACGGCATGCTCGCCGGCATCGGGGTCACCATCGCCCTCGCGCAGTTGCACATCGTGCTCGGCGGCAGCCCGGAGAGCTCGGCGATCGCCAACGTCCAGGAACTGCCGCAGCAGCTCTCCGATCCGCACCCGGCCGCGCTCTCGGTCAGCGCGCTGACCGTCCTCGTCCTCCTGCTGTGGCCGCGGCTGCGCGGCCGCGTCGGACGGGCCGTCCGCACCGTCCCGGGACCGCTCGCGGCCGTGCTCCTCGCCACCGCCTTCGGCTCCGCGGCCGGACTCCCCGTGGCTCGGGTCGAGCTGCCGTCCTGGCGCAGCCACGCGCTGCCGTCGATGCCGGAGGGCCCGCTGCTCGGACTGCTGGCCGCGGTGCTCACCGTGACGCTGGTGGCGAGTGTCGAGTCCCTGCTCTCCGCCGTCGCCGTGGACAAACTCGCCGCCTCGCGCGCCGCGGCGGGCGGCGTCCGGGTACCGCGGGCGAACCTGGACAAGGAGCTCCGGGGCCAGGGGACGGCGAACGTGGTCTCCGGTGCCCTGGGCGGGCTCCCGGTCACCGGTGTCGCGGTACGGAGCGCGGCCAACGTGAACTCCGGGGCGGTCAGCCGGAACTCCACTGTGATGCACGGCTGCTGGGTGGTGCTGGCATCGGTCCTCCTGGTCGGGGTGCTGGAGCTGATCCCCCTCGCCTCGCTGGCGGCTCTGGTGATGGTGGTCGGCATCCAGATGGTGAACCTGACGCACATCCGCAGCGTCACCCGGCACCGGGAGATGCTCGTGTATCTGGCGACCACTGGGGCCGTGGTGCTGCTCGGCGTGCTGGAGGGGGTGGTGATCGGGATCGCGGTGGCGATCGGCGTCGCACTGCACCGGCTGGCCCGCACGCGGATCACCTACGAACCCGGTGGCGGGGAGGGCCCGGACGCGTCGGCCCAGCGGGCCGCCCCGCACGCCGGCCCCCCGGCGGCGGACGTCCCTCGCCTCGGCTCCGACGGCCTCGACTCGGCCGATCCCGGCGCTGCGGCACCCGTCGACACAGGCATCGCAGCTGCGAGGCCGGGCGACGACCTCGACGCCGGGGAGCCCCGCCCCGGCGTCGCAGGGAACGCCGGGACCGACCGGCCCGACGAAGCCGCCACCGCGTCGGCGGAGAGCGCGGAGCCGAGCGTCCCGGACGCCGCGGACGAGCACCGGGTGGTGGTGCGGGGGCAGCTGACCTTCCTCGCGGTGCCCCGGCTCAGCCGGACCCTCCACCTGGTCCCCGAGGGGACGCGCGCGGTGGTGGAACTGGACGGTTCCTTCATGGACCACGCCGCGTACGAGGCACTCCAGGACTGGCGGGCCGCACACTGTGCACGCGGCGGCGAGGTGCGGATCGCCAGCCGGGCCGGGGCCCGGATCGCCGAGCCGACCACCACCCACCACTGCACCCCGTGGACCCCCTGGCGCAACCACCACTGCACCCGACCGCAATCCGAGGCGGGACGCGCCCCGGGCCCACAGCCGGAGCGCCGCGGGCAACTGCTCGGCGGGGTGCGGAACTTCCAGCGGATCATCGCACCAACGGTCAAGAAGGAGCTCGCCCGCTTGGCGCGGGACGGCCAGCAGCCGTCCCACCTCTTCCTCACCTGTGCGGACTCCCGGCTGGTGACGAGCATGATCACCTCCAGCGGCCCGGGCGATCTGTTCACCGTGCGCAACGTGGGCAACCTCGTGCCGCCGCCGGGGGAGGACGGCGGCGACCACTCGGTGGCCGCGGCGATCGAGTACGCCGTGCACGTCCTGCGGGTCGGCTCGATCACGGTCTGCGGGCATTCCGGGTGCGGAGCCATGCAGACGCTGCACAGCGGCTCGGACCCGGCCGAACTCCCCGACTCGCTCTCCCGGTGGCTCGGCCACGGCAAACCGAGCCTGAAACGGCTGGCGTCCCGGGACGGCCGCGCCCCGCAGATCGCCGAACGGGCCCCGGTGGAGGGGGTCGAGGCGCTCTGCCTGAGCAACGTCCTCCAGCAGCTGGAGCACCTGCGGGCCCACGAGTCCGTCGCCAAGCGCCTCGCGGACGGAACCCTGGAACTGCACGGCATGTACTTCGACGTGGGAGAGGCCCAGACCTACGTGCTGGACGCCTCCGACACGGCGGACGCCGACGAGCAGCGGCCTCCGGTCTTCGTCCCCGTGCACGCGGACTGAGGCGCCCGCCCTGCGGGGAGCGAACGGGTCCGCCGGAGGGGGAACCCTCGGCGGACCCGTTCGGATGAACCGGCCGAGACGGCCGCGCGGGGCGCGGAGAACCGCCTGCTGCCCGTCCGACGACCGTTCGGCGCAGGGCTTCCACCGTTCACCGCAAGAGGTCTAAACCAATATGGTGGCGGCCCTTGTCAGAGCAGGTGGCGAGCTGTTGAGGTATGAGCTGGGACACAGCGCACACCCTTTGGAAAGGGAGATGTCGTGAGCAATGAAAGCCTGGCCAACCTGCTCAAGGAAGAGCGAAGGTTCGAGCCGCCCGCCGAACTGGCCGAGAAGGCCAACGTGACCGCAGAGGCGTACGAGCGGGCCGAGGCCGACCGGTTGGGCTTCTGGGCCGAGCAGGCCCGCAGGCTGAGCTGGGACACCGAGCCGACCGAGACCCTCGACTGGTCCGACCCCCCGTTCGCGAAGTGGTTCCAGGACGGGAAGCTGAACGTCGCGTACAACTGCGTCGACCGCCACGTGGAGGCCGGCAACGGCGACCGGGTCGCCGTGCACTTCGAGGGCGAGCCAGGCGACAGCCGCTCGCTCACCTACGCCGAGCTCCGGCGCGAGGTCTCCAGGGCCGCCCACGCGCTCACCGAACTCGGTGTGGCCACCGGCGACCGGGTCGCGGTGTACATGCCGATGATCCCGGAGGCGCTGATCGCCATGCTGGCGTGCGCCCGGATCGGGGCCCCGCACTCGGTCGTCTTCGGTGGCTTCTCCGCCGACGCGCTGGCCACCCGCATCCAGGACGCCGACGCCCGGGTCGTGATCACCGCCGACGGCGGCTACCGCAAGGGCGCCCCGAGCGCACTGAAGCCCGCGGTGGACGAGGCGCTGACCCGGCCGGGCACCGAGAACGTGCGCAGCGTGCTCGTGGTGCGGCGCACCGGGCAGGAGGTCGCGTGGCACGAGGGCCGCGACGTCTGGTGGCACGAGACGGTGAACCGGCAGCCGGAGGAGCACACCCCCGAGGCCTTCGGCGCCGAGCATCCGCTGTTCATCCTCTACACCTCCGGCACCACGGGGAGGCCGAAGGGCATCCTGCACACGACCGGCGGCTACCTCACCCAGACGGCCTACACGCACCACGCCGTCTTCGACCTCAAGCCGGAGACGGACGTCTACTGGTGCACGGCGGACGTCGGCTGGGTCACCGGGCACTCGTACATCGTCTACGGCCCGCTGGCCAACGGCGCGACCCAGGTGCTCTACGAGGGCACGCCCGACAGCCCGCACAAGGGACGCTGGTGGGAGATCGTGCAGAAGTACGGCGTCAGCCTGCTCTACACGGCCCCGACGGCGATCCGCGCCTGCATGAAGTGGGGCGACGAGATCCCGGCGAAGTACGACCTCTCCTCGCTGCGGGTGCTCGGGTCGGTCGGCGAGCCGATCAACCCGGAGGCCTGGATGTGGTACCGGCGGCACATCGGTGCCGACCGGGCCCCGATCGTGGACACCTGGTGGCAGACCGAGACCGGGGCCATGATGATCAGCCCGCTGCCCGGGGTCACCGCGACCAAGCCCGGCTCCGCCCAGGTGGCGCTCCCCGGCATCGCGGCCACCGTCGTCGACGACGAGGCGCGGGAGGTGCCCGACGGAGGCGGCGGGTACCTGGTCCTGACGGAGCCGTGGCCGTCGATGCTCCGGACCATCTGGGGTGACGACCAGCGCTACCGGGACACCTACTGGTCCCGGTTCGAGCACCGCTACTTCGCCGGCGACGGTGCGAAGAAGGACGCGGACGGCGACGTCTGGCTGCTGGGCCGGGTGGACGACGTGATGCTGGTGTCCGGCCACAACATCTCCACCACCGAGGTCGAGTCCGCCCTGGTCTCGCACCCCTCGGTCGCGGAGGCGGCGGTCGTCGGTGCGGCCGACCCACAGACGACCCAGGCCATCTGCGCCTTCGTGATCCTGCGCGGCACCGCGTCGGAGACCGAGGGGCTGGTCGAGGAACTGCGCGCGCACGTCGCGAAGCAGCTCGGGCCGATCGCGAAGCCGAAGCGCATCCTGCCGGTCGCGGAGCTGCCCAAGACTCGTTCCGGCAAGATCATGCGGCGGCTGCTGCGGGACATCGCGGAGAACCGGGAGCTGGGCGACGTCAGCACGCTCACCGACTCCTCGGTGATGGACCTCATCCAGTCGAAGCTGCCGTCCTCCGGGTCCGACGAGGCCTGACCCGGCACGGGAACGGCACCGGTGCGGAGCCGAGCAGGACAGGCCCCGGCCCGGCGCGAGGACCGGCCCGGCACGGCCGCCGGGCCGGCGCGGCGGAGACCGCGAGGACGACCGGGCGTCGCCGGTCATGGGACAACACAGCACTCGGGCGGACGGAACGGGGCAGTCGAGGGCATCGGGGCACCGGCACGGGCGCCGGTCCCGGTGCCCTTCACCCGCATTGGTTAGTCTGAGGGCGCCGCGCAGAGATCGTGGAGAGAATCAGGGCGAGCCGGGAAGTCTGGTCGGCACACGGAATCCGTGTACACGCACCGCCCCTCTGTTGGAGGTACCAGTCTTGTCCGCGCCCCAGAAGCAGGACCCCAAGTTCCTGCACCGCCCCGACCTCAAGGAGACGCGTGTCCTCGCGGACATCCTCCGCACCGAGACCGTCGGCGGCATGCTGCTCCTCGCCGCGGCGGTCCTCGCACTGCTGCTGGCGAACACCGGCCTGAGCGGCTTCTACTCCGACGTCAAGGACTTCAGCTTCGGCCCGGAGTCGCTCCACCTGAACCTCTCGGTCGCCGACTGGGCGAAGGACGGGCTGCTCACGGTCTTCTTCTTCGTCGCCGGTATCGAACTGAAGCGGGAACTCGTCGCGGGTGAGCTGCGCGACCCGCGCGCGGCCGCTCTGCCCATCGTGGCCGCGGCGGGCGGCATGATCGTTCCTGCACTGGTCTACGTGGGCTTCGTGCTCAGCGGCGGCGGCGACATGAGCGGCTGGGCCATCCCGATGGCCACCGACATCGCGTTCGCACTGGGAGTGCTCGCGGTGCTCGGCACCTCGCTGCCCTCCGCGCTGCGCGCCTTCCTGCTCACCCTCGCCGTGGTGGACGACCTCGGCGCGATCACCATCATCGCCATCTTCTACACGTCGAGCATCAGCTTCGGCGCGCTCGCCGCCTCGGTCGGCGGCCTGGTGCTCTTCTGGCTCCTGCACCGCAAGGGCGTCAAAGGCTGGTACGTCTACGTGCCGCTGGCCCTGACCATCTGGGCCCTGATGCACGCCAGCGGCGTGCACGCCACGGTCGCCGGTGTCGCGATGGGCCTGCTGCTGCGCTGCAAGCTGAAGGACGGCGAGGAGACCTCGCCCGCCGAGCACATCGAGCACCGGGTGCGTCCGCTGTCGGCAGGTCTCGCCGTGCCCCTCTTCGCCCTGTTCGCGGCCGGTGTGGCGGTGTCGGGGGGCGCGATCGGCGACGTGTTCACCCAGCCGGAGACCCTTGGCGTGGTCATGGGACTGCTGGTCGGCAAGACGGTCGGCGTGTTCGGCGGCGCGTGGCTGGCCGCGCGCTTCACCAAGGCCGAGCTCAACCCCGACCTCGCCTGGGCGGACGTCTTCGCCGTCGCGGCACTGTCCGGGATCGGCTTCACGGTGGCCCTGCTGATCGGTGACCTCGCCTTCGAAGGCACCGCGCTGTCCGAGCAGATCAAGGCGGCGGTGCTGATCGGCACCTTCCTCGCCACCCTGCTGGCCGCGGTGCTGCTCAAGCTCCGCAACAATCACTACCGGCGCCTGTGCCAGGACGAGAGCCGCGACGAGGACGGCGACGGCATTCCCGACATCTACGAGCAGGACCGGCCGGAGTACCACCTGCGCATGGCTGAGATCCTGGAGAAGAAGGCGGCCGAGCACCGGCGACGTGCCGAGCTCACCGCCACCGGCGGCGATTCCGACAGCGGTCCGGCATCCTGACAGCTCAGGACGCGCCGGCCGACGGGACGGCCACACGAGAGCAGAGGGAGTTACGCAGATGAGCGCAAGCGACGAGGGCCGCAGCCTCGGCCAACTGGTCTCCACCGCGACCACCGAGGTGACCGCTCTGGTGCACGAGGAGGTCGCGCTGGCGAAGGCCGAGCTGAAGACCAGCGTGTCCAAGGGCGTGGCCGGCACCGGCGCGATCCTGGTGGCCGCGGTCCTCGCGCTGTTCTCCCTGCCGGTGTTCAGTTTCGCCCTCGCCTATTGGCTGCACGTCTGGTGGAACGTGCCGCTCGCGATCGCGTTCCTGATCACCGGCGGCATCATGCTGCTGTTCGCCGCGCTCTGCGGACTGGTCGCCCGGTCGCTGCTGAAGAAGATGCAGGCGCCGAAGCAGTCGATCGCCTCGGTCAGGGAGTCGGCGGCGGTGCTCGGGAAGGCCAAGCCGCACCCGCGGGCCACCCAGGGCACCGAAGCGATCAGCGCGGGTGCGAAAAAGTGACAGACTGCGCAACATGACGGTCCCCGCCCCTTCCTCCGCAATTCTGGACGGCCCCTGGTCGCACCGGGACGTCGCCGCCAACGGCGCCCGCTTCCACATCGCCGAAATGGGCGAGGGGCCGCTGGTCATGCTGCTCCACGGCTTCCCGCAGTTCTGGTGGACGTGGCGGAACCAACTGCCCGCCCTCGCCGAGGCGGGGTACCGGGCGGTCGCGATGGACCTGCGGGGGGTCGGCGGCAGCGACCGCACCCCCCGCGGTTACGACCCCGCCAACCTCGCGATGGATGTCACCGGAGTGATCCGCTCGCTCGGCGAGCCGGACGCCGCCCTGGTGGGGCACGAGCTGGGCGGATACCTGGCGTGGACTGCCGCGGTGATGCGTCCCAAGCTCATCCGGCGACTCGCGGTCGCCTCGATGCCGCACCCGCGGCGCTGGCGCGCGGCGATGCTCAAGGACGCCCGGCAGACCGCGGCGGGCGCGTACATCTGGAGCTCCCAGCGGCCCTGGGTTCCGGAGCGTCAGCTGGTCGCCGACGACGGGGCGCTGGTGGGGCGGCTACTGCGGGAGTGGTCCGGCCCGCAACCGCCCGAGGACAAGGACGTCGACGTCTATCGCCGCGCGATGTGCATCCCCTCCACAGCGCACTGCGCGATCGAGCCCTATCGCTGGATGGTGCGCTCGCTCGCCAGGCCGGACGGGATTCAGTTCAACCGGCGGATGAAGCGGCCCGTCCGGGTGCCCACCCTGCACCTGCACGGTTCACTCGATCCGGTAGTGCGCACCCGGAGCGCGGCTGGCTCCGGCGAGTACGTCGAGGCGCCCTACCGCTGGCGGCTCTTCGACGGCCTGGGGCACTTCCCGCACGAGGAGAACCCGACGGCGTTCAACACCGAACTGGTCGACTGGCTGAAGGACCCGGAACCCGACCGCTGAACCCGACCGCTGAACCCGAGCCTGCGCCCCTGCCCCGGGCCCCTCGTCCGGGCGCCGGTGCCGGCCCGGCCGGACACCCACCGGCACGGCCGACCGGGCGGGGGCCTGCCGCGGTGGCCGCGGCGGCACTCCGCCACCCAGCCGTCCGGCGTCCGCGCACACGCCCGCCGCACAGGTCGATTGAGAGTGTGTGAGGTGGTTACCGACCATGAGGCGGGGGCAGATTCGGGGGTATGGGCTGGACGCACGACTTCCGTGACGTGTCTCACAATCTCCGCAACCAGGGCGCCGCTGTCAACGCGGCCGCCCACCCGATGCGTGATCCGAGCGATCCCCGGTTGGGGATCCCGCGCATCCTGCGCCGCCGGGCCCGCTGGGTCGGTGCCCGGCTGCGCCATCCGCGCAGCTGAGCGTGTCCGGCAGGGCAGCGGCCCGCGCTCACATGGCGCAGCCCTGGCTGTCCACGGGGCCTCCCCCGGCCGAGCCACGGTTGATGTCCTCGACGATCTCGTCGTTGGTCAGCGCGTAACCCGTGCTGGCGTCCTCCAGCGACTTGGCGAAGATCACCCCGGCGACGCGTCCCTCCGGCGTGAGCAGCGGACCACCCGAGTTGCCCTGACGCACCGTCGTGTGGAGCGAGTAGACGTCGCGCCGCACGGTTCCGCGGTGGTAGATGTCCGGACCGTTGGCCTGGAGCCGACCGCGTACCCGGGCGGGGCGCACGTCGAAGCCGCCGTTCTCCGGGAACCCGGCAACGATGGCGCCGTCACCGCTGCCCGCGTCGTTCGCGGCGAACCGCAGCGCGGGCGCCTGCAGGTCGGGCACATCGAGGACAGCGATGTCGCGCTCCCAGTCGTAGAGCACCACCTGGGCGTCATAGAGGCGCCCCTCGCCGCCCACCTGCACCGTGGGCTCCCGGACACCGCCGACCACGTGGGCGTTGGTCATCACCCGGCCGGGCGAGAAGACGAAACCGGTGCCCTCCAGGGACTTGCTGCAGCTCGGCGCGGTACCGGTGATCTTGACGATCGACGCCTTCGCCCGGTCGACCGCGGGGCTGTCGGCGAGCGCCGGGTCCGGCGGCGGAACGTCGGTGATCGGCTCGCTGGTGAACGGCGAGAAGACCTGGGGGAAGCCGTTCTGGGCCAGCACGGTGCTGAAGTCGGCGAACCAGGTGTCCGCGTGGCCCGGAACCGCCCGCGAGACGCCCTGGAGCACCGAAGAGCCGCGGACCTCCTTGCTGAGGGTGGGCAGCGAGGTGGTGGCGAGTGCGGAACCGATCAGCCAGGCGACCAGCAGCATCGCCACCACGTTCACCAGGGCGCCGCCGGTCGCGTCCAGCGCCCGGGCCGGCGACCAGGTGATGTACCGGCGGAGCCGGTTGCCGAGGTGCGTGGTGAAGGCCTGCCCGACCGAGGCGACCACGATGACCACGACCACGGCGAGGACCGCGCCCGCGGTACCCGGTGAGGCCCCGTCACTCACCTCCTTCCACAGGGGCGGAAGGAGCAGCACCGCGATCAACCCGCCGCCGAGGAAGCCGATCACCGAGAGCACCCCGACGACGAAGCCCTGGCGGTAGCCGATGACCGCAAACCAGACGGCGGCGAGCAGCAGCAGTACGTCCAGCACGTTCACCGTGTCAGCCCCGCCTCGTCGTCATCGGTACGTCCCCCGCGGCGCCGGGAGCGGGACGGCAGCCCGCCTGACTGGCATTCATATCGGCCCACCGTCTCACGAGTGCCAGTCGAGGGAGAGCTCCCGGCCGTCGTCCCAGGGCCGCTCCCAGCCCGCGAAGTGCAGCAGCCGGTCGATCACTCCGGCGGTGAAACCCCACACCAGCACGTCCCCGACGGTGAAGCACGGGCCGCGGAAACCGCTGGGGTGCACGGCGGTGCCCCGGTTCGCGGGGTCGGTCAGGTCGGCGACCGGCACCTTGAAGACCCGCGCAGTCTCGCCCGCGTCCACCGCGAGGACCTGCGTCGGACTGCGCCACCAGCCCAGCACGGGGGTGACCACGAAACCGCTCACCGGGATGTAGAGCCGGGGCAGCACCCCGAAAACCTGCACCCCCGCGGGGTCGAGACCGGTCTCCTCGGCCGCCTCCCGGAGCGCGGCGCGCAGCGGCCCCTCCCCCTCGGGGTCCCCGTCCTCGGGGTCGAGCGCGCCGCCGGGGAACGAGGGCTGCCCGGCATGGGAGCGCAGGCTGCTCGCCCGTTCCTGGAGGAGCAGCTCCGGGCCGTGGCCGGCCGAGCCGAAGAGCACGAGCACGGCCGACTGCCGGCCGCCGGTCTCCGGCGGCCGGAAGCGGCTGAGCTGTTCCGGCCGCAGCCCGGCCGCAGCCTCGGACACCGGGCGCAGCCAGTCGGGCAACCCCTCCGCCGTGACGCTGACGCCTCCGACCTCGGGCTGCCCGGCAGGCCTCATGCGCGACCCCGCCGGGCCGTACCGTCCGCACCGTCCGGGCGCGGCCCGGGGGCGGACGCGGGCCGCGCGGGCGCTCCCGAGGCCCTCCGCGGGCCTCTCACCGGGCGCCCAGCGGCGGTGCCGGCTGCCCGGGGTAGTCCGGCGGCGGTTTCAGCCGCTGCCCCGGCATGCCGCCCATCTCGTACTTGAGTAGCTTCGCCGCCTTCTCCGGGTCGGTCTCGCCCTCGCCGTACGCGGGGCAGAGGTCGGCGATCGGGCAGGCTCCGCAGGCCGGTTTCCGGGAGTGGCAGACACGGCGGCCGTGGAAGATCGTCCGGTGCGAGAACATCGTCCACTCGTCCTCCGGCACGATCCCGGCGATCTCCGCCTCGACCTTCTCCGGGTCCGTCTGCGCCGTGAGACCCCAACGGCGGACGAGCCGGCCGAAGTGGGTGTCCACGGTCAGCCCCGGCATGCCGAAGGCGTTGCCGAGCACGACGAAAGCCGTCTTCCGGCCCACACCGGGAAGCGTGACCATGTCCTCCAGCCGACCCGGCACCTCTCCGTCGAACCGGTCCCGCAGAGCCGCGGAGAGGCCGAGCAGCGACTTGGTCTTGTTGCGGAAGAAGCCGGTCGGCCGGATCAGCTCCTCCAGCTTCTCCGGATCCGCCGCCGCCATGTCTTCCGGCGTGGGGTAGGCGGCGAAGAGGGCGGGGGTGGTCTGGTTGACCCGCAGGTCCGTGGTCTGCGCGGAGAGCACCGTGGCGACGAGCAGCTCGAAGGGGTTCTCGAAGTCGAGCTCCGGGTGCGCGTAGGAGTAGACCTCGGCGAGCTCCTCGTTCAGGCGGCGTGCCCGCTCGACCCGCACCTGCCGGGACCCCAGCCCCGCGCCCCCCGCCACCGTCTTCTTCGCGGCCGTCTTCTTCGCGGCCGTCTTCTTCGCGGCCGTCTTCTTCGCGGCCGTCTCCCCGCTCGTGGTCGCCTTCGGCGGGGCGGTTGCCATCCCGGCGGCTGCCTTCCTCGGCGGGGTGGAGGGCTTCTTCTCCTCGGCCGGGGTCTTCTCCGCGCCGGCCTTCTCGACGGCGGTCCACTCGTCCTTGGGTGCCGTCCCGCTGGGTTCTTCGGTCACTGCCTGCTCCGCCGCTCTCCTCGTCAGCTGCCCGGCAGCAGCCGACTGCCTACCGTGGTCCACCCGACCGGCCGAGGCGCCTCTGTTCGCCCAGGGCGAAATACCCGCTTCCGTCACCCGCTCGGCCCCCTTTTCAGGTGCTCTCACCGGGGTAGTGGACACTCGGCAAGCGTACGGGGGACGACCGCCGTTCGCCCCGTCCGTGGTCGATTGGCAGACCAATCGGCGCCCTGCCGCTTCCCGTACTCGCGAGGTGAGTCAAACTTGTGACTGATCGCACTGTTTCGAACGTCCGGCATCATGGGGGCGACAACCCTGTGGGCAGGTCGACAAGGAGAGAACTCGTGGACGACGTTCTGCGGCGCGCCCCGCTGTTCGCGGCGCTCGATGAGGAGCAGGCGGCTGAGTTGCGTGCCTCCATGTCGGAGACGACGCTGGCCCGCGGCGAGGCCCTGTTCCACGAAGGGGACCCCGGTGACCGGCTCTACGTGGTGACCGAGGGCAAGGTGAAGCTGCACCGCACCTCCCCGGACGGACGGGAGAACATGCTCGCCGTCCTGGGACCGGGCGAGCTGATCGGCGAGCTCTCCCTGTTCGACCCGGGCCCGCGTACCGCCACCGGGAGCGCGCTGACCGAGGTCAAACTGCTCGGACTCGGGCACGGCGACCTCCAGCCCTGGCTGAGCATCCGGCCCGAGGTCGCCACCGCGCTACTGCGTGCGGTGGCACGGCGGCTCCGCCGCACCAACGACTCGATGTCCGACCTGGTCTTCTCCGACGTGCCCGGCCGAGTGGCGAAGGCGCTCCTGGACCTGTCGCGGCGCTTCGGCGTGCAGTCCGAGGAAGGCATCCACGTCGTGCACGACCTCACACAGGAGGAGCTGGCCCAGTTGGTCGGCGCCTCCCGGGAGACCGTGAACAAGGCGCTCGCCGACTTCGCCGGACGGGGCTGGCTGCGGCTCGAGGCCCGTGCGGTGATCCTGCTGGACGTCGAGCGGCTCGCCAAGCGCTCGCGCTGACCGCCGCGCCGGCAGGCGCAGCACCCGGCACCCACGACGGCCGGCCCGGGACACGCGGGCCGGCCGTCGCTTTCGCCGCGCCCGGGACGCGTCGCCGGCCGGGAATCCCGCCGCGCGAAGCATCACCGACGCCCGAACCGGGTACTGCGTCCCCCTTGTGGGCCCTTGTGGGCCCTTGCAGTCCATTGCAGTGCACACGGGGGCATAAGGGTCATGTCAGTGCGGCGCGGCGAAGCGCGCCCCCGAGCGTCGAAGGAAACAGGAGCCGTGACAGACGTAGCGAGCCAGGGCCCGGCACCGGACGACGACCGGCCGGAGCTCACCAACCGGCAGGGCCACCCGGTGTACGACAACCAGAACCAGCGCACGGTGGGCGAGCGCGGCCCCGCGACGCTGGAGAACTACCAGTTCCTGGAGAAGATCAGCCACTTCGACCGGGAACGGATCCCGGAGCGGGTGGTGCACGCCCGCGGGGTGACCTCGTACGGCTTCTTCGAGTCGTACGGAGCCTGGGGCGACGAGCCCATCAGCCGGTACACCCGGGCCAAGCTGTTCCAGGAGCGCGGCAAGCGCACCGACGTGGCGGTCCGCTTCTCGACCGTGATCGGCGGCCGGGACTCCTCCGAAGCGGCACGGGACCCCCGCGGCTTCGCGGTGAAGTTCTACACCGAGGACGGCAACTGGGACCTGGTCGGCAACAACCTCGGCGTCTTCTTCATCCGGGATGCCATCAAGTTCCCGGACGTCATCCACTCGCTCAAGCCGGACCCCGTCTCGCACGAGCAGAAGCCGGCCCGGATCTTCGACTTCATGTCGCAGACCCCGGAGTCGATGCACATGCTCGTGAACCTCTTCAGCCCGCGCGGCATCCCCGCCGACTACCGCCACATGCAGGGCTTCGGGGTCAACACCTACAAGTGGGTCGACGCATCGGGGCGGACCGTCCTGGTGAAGTACCACTGGCTTCCCAAGCAGGGCGTGCGCAGCATGACCGAGGAGGACGCCGCCAACGTCCAGGCCGGCGAGCTCGGCCACGCGACGAAGGACCTGTACGAGGCGATCCGGCGTGAGGAGTTCCCCGAGTGGGAGCTGGTCGTCCAGATGATGGACGACCGCGACCACCCGGAGCTGGACTTCGACCCGCTGGACGACACGAAGACCTGGCCCGAGGAGCAGTTCCCACCGAAACCGGTCGGCCGGATGGTGCTCGACCGCACGGTGGACAACTACTTCGCCGAGAACGAGCAGATCTCCTTCGGCACCGGGGTACTGGTCGACGGCCTCGACTTCTCCGACGACAAGATGCTGGTCGGACGCACCTTCTCGTACAGCGACACCCAGCGGTACCGGGTCGGCCCGAACTACCTCCAGCTGCCGGTGAACAGCGCCAAGAACGCCCGGGTCCGCACCAATCAGCGCGACGGCCAGATGACCTACGGCGTGGACGAGGCGGGCGACAACCCGGAGGTCAACTACGAGCCCTCGATCACCGGCGGTCTGCACGAGGCCCGGTACCCCACGCACGACGAGCAGGGGCCGGAGATCAACGGCCGGCTGACCAGGAAGCGGATCTCCCGCACCAACGACTACCTGCAGGCAGGTCAGCGCTACCTCCTGATGGAGGACTGGGAGCGGGACGACCTGGTGGCCAACTTCGTCGACCTGGTCGGCCAGTGCGACCGGGCGGTGCAGGAGCGGATGGTCTGGCACTTCCTGCTGGTGGAGAACGACCTCGGCCTGCGCGTGGGCGAGGGACTCGGCGTCCGCCCCGCGGACGTCACCCACCTGGAGCCGCTGGCGAGCCAGGACCTCTCGGAAGAGGACCGCAAGCGCCTCTCCCGGCTCGGTGACAACCCGCCGCGGGACGTCTCCGGGCTCACCATGACGCACTGCGTGCCGAACGGGCGGCAGGTGGTCGGTCGCTGACCGGCGGAATGCCCCGCCCGTGCCGCGGCGCCTCCCTCGGGGCGCCGCGGCACTCCCGGCCACCCGGACGCGCATGACGGGCCACGGCTGAGGGAAGCGAGCACACATGGCAGGAACGAAGCGCTACGCGGTCGCCGCCTCCGGGCAGTGGGTGGACGCCGAGGACGGCCGCCGACTGCCCGCCGGCGAGGTGCACGCCTGGGAACAGGGCCGCAACGAGACAGTGTGCGGACTGGCTCTGAGCCGCTCGCAGCTCGGCAGGTTCCCGCACATCGCCTGGACGGACGCCCTGCCGGACTCCGGTGGCGCCGCCGACCGGGTGCAGCGCATCTGCCCGCGCTGCGCCTCCGTCGCGGGGCGCCGCGGCGAGGAGGCGCGCCCCCGCTGGCAGCGCACCAACCCGCGGCCGTGACCCCGGCCGGGCGGGCCCTACCGGGTGAGGCCGTGCTCGCGGAGGTAGTCGAGCTGGGCCTGCACCGACTGCTCGGCGGCCGGCCAGAGCACACGGTCCACGTCGGAGTAGACGTGCGCGACCACCTCGGCCGCCGTCCGGTAGCCGATCTCCACCGCAGTCTCCACCTGGGCGAGCCGCTTGGCCCGGTGCACCAGGTAGTAGTCGACGGCTCCGCGGGGGTCGTCCAGGACCGGACCGTGCCCGGGCAGTATCGTGCGAACCCCTTCCTCGACGACGAGGGCCCGCAGGCGCCGCAGCGAGTCCAGGTAGTCGCCCAGGCGACCGTCCGGATGCGCCACGACGGTGGTGCCGCTCCCCAGCACGGTGTCGCCGCTGAGCAGCGCGGCGTCCGCCGGCAGGTGGAAGCAGAGCGAGTCGTGGGTGTGGCCCGGTGTCGGCACCACCCACATCTCCAACCCGCCGACGGTGACCACGTCCCCCGCGACCAGGCCGTCCGCGCCGAGCCGCAGCGCCGGGTCCAGGGCCCGCACCGGGGAGCCGGTCAGCTCGGCGAACCGGGCGGCGCCCTCCGCGTGGTCGGCGTGGCCGTGGGTGAGCAGGGTCATGCCGACCCGCTTCCCGGCGCGTTCCGCGGTGGCGATCACCTCCCGCAGATGTCCCTCGTCCAACGGGCCGGGGTCCACGACCACCGCCGTCTCCGCGTCCGGCTCGGCGACGATCCAGGTGTTCGTGCCCTGGAGCGTCATCGGTGACGGGTTGGGCGCCAGTACGCAGTACGTACGGGTGGTGGCGGGCCCCCCGAGCGCTCCTTCGCGCGGGTTCCCGGGCGGGGCGGCAGCGTTCGTCATGGCTGGTCGATCCTCTTCTCGAACTCGTCGTGTCCCGGCCAGGTCAGCACGATCTCACCGTCCTCCAGACGCGCTCGCGCCAGCACCGGGGTGAGATCCTGGTCCCCGGCTGCGGCCAGCGCGGCCGCAACGTCCGGCAAGGGGGCCAGTTGCCGCAGCGTGGCGATCGTCGGCGGCATCATCAGCAGTTCGCCCCGGTCGTAGCCGGCCGCGGCGTCGGCCGGGCGCGCCCACACCGTGCGGTCGGCCTCCGTCGTCGCGTGCCGGGTGCGCTGCCCCGCCGGGAGGGCGGCGACGAAGAACCAGGTGTCGTAGCGGCGCTCCTCGAACTCCGGGGTGATCCAGCGGGCCCAGGCGCCCAGCAGGTCGCTGCGCAGCACCAGCGAGCGGCGCTGGAGAAAGTCGGCGAAGGACAGCTCGCGGTCCACCAGCGCCGCCCGGTCTGCCTCCCAGTCGTCACCGGTGGTGTCCGCGACGACCGCGTCGGCGTCCGTACTCGCAAGCAGCACGCCCGCCTCCTCGAACGTCTCCCGCACCGCCGCGCAGACCACCGCCTGCGCCTCCGCGGCCGGCAGCGCGAGCCGGTCGGCCCACGCCTCGCGGGAGGGACCGGCCCAGCGCACCGGCATCTCGTCCCGCGGGTCCACCCGGCCGCCCGGGTACGCGTACGCCCCGGCGGCGAAGGCCATCGACGCGCTGCGGCGCAGCAGGTGCACCGACGGCCCGCCCCCGGAGCTCCCTGCGGCGCCGTCGGGAGTGTCGGGGGCGCCGGGAGTTCCTTCGCCAAGAGCGTCGCGGAGCAGCATGACCGTCGCCGCCCGGCGCGGGCGGACCGGCGTCAGCTCACCGCGGGACAGGGCGCGTATGCGATCCGGCCACTGCGGCGGGTACCACTGCCCACCGGGCCGGACGCGCTGCCGGCTCTCCCGTGGCCCGTCCGCCGCGTCGCCCGGCCGTCCGTTCTTCGACATGGCCGGATCGTACGGCCAGGCGCCACGATGTTCGAGAGCGCACCCCCGCCGTAGCCCGGCGCCGAGGCCGGGCCACCGGCTCGGCCGCGGCGGGTGCACACCGCGCATCAACCTGCCGGCTCGGCCGCGGGGCTGAACGCTGCCGCCTGTGCGCCCGTATCCCACCGTGGAGGGTGTCGCGGACAGAGCGGAAGGCACGCCGGTCCGCACCCGGCCCGGCGCTCCCCACCGCTGCGCGCGGTGGTGCCGGCGGACACCCGGGCGGCGTTGGCCGGACTGCGACGGCACCGGTGAGGAGTGGCGCGGATGGACGACGTCAGTGACGGTGAGCGCACGGGGGCGGAACCGGTCCGCGAGGCGCTGGGGGCGATGACCCTGTACCCGCGTCCGGAATCGGTGCCGCAGGCACGCCGCTGGTTCCGGAAGTTCCTGGCCCCGAACGGCCTCGTCCGCCCGCTGGACGACTGCCTGCTGATGCTGTCCGAACTCGTCACCAACGCCGTCCTGCACGGGCGGGCGCCACACCCGTGGCGGGTGCGAGTGGAGTGGTGGCGGCAGGGGCAGGCGCTCGGCGTGGAGGTGCACAGCCCCGGGCCACCCGAGGCGGTCCTGCTGCGCGCAGCAGGCGGCCACGACCCGAACGGTCGTGGCCTGCACCTGGTGGAGGCACTCGCGGACTCCTGGTCCGTCGGCCCCAGCCGCTACGGCGGCAACGCCGTCACCTTCACACTCGCGGACGCCTGGCCACCCGCGCCCCCGAGGGCCGGTTCGGGCGCCCCCGGCCCGGCCCCGGCGCCACCGTCGTTCCACGAGCCCGGGGAGGTGCCCCTGTGAAGCGCGCCGTCCGGCGGCCCCTGGCCCGCACCGGCCTGTCCCTCCTCCGGGCCGACCGCCTCACGCCCGGCTCGTGTCCTTCCGCAGCGCGTGGACCACCCGGCCGAGGAGGAACGCGTTCAGCAGGCCGGCAATCGCGATGCAGAGCACGAGCACAACGGCGGGCGCCTCGGGCATCGCCGTGATGACGAGGCTGGTCGGCAGGGTGGCGAGCACGGGCCAGACACCGGCGAACGAGGCGTCCTGGTGCTCGACCAGGGTGGAGTCGACGATCACCCACACCAGCAGCCCGAGGACGACGGCGAGGTAGATCCTGGACGCCCCATTGTTCGACCTTGCGCGGTCCACTCAGCGCAGCAGCCCCGACGCTGCGTCCGCCGTCGTGTCCGTCCATCGCTTCTTCTCGTACCCGTGTTCGATTCCCGCCCCCGACCACTGGAGAATCACAGCAGTTCGGGGACAGAGCATGAGTACCCGTACTCAACGCCCGCTCACAGCCCCCCTCCCGCCCGTCTTCGCCATCGCCCCGGCGCCCCGGGACCCCACCGATTCATCCGGCAGCGGGGAGCAGGTCGCCCCCGGAGCGGCAGTCCCGACAGCGTCCGGGACGTGGCGCGCAGAACGCTCGCTCACAGCCGTCACAGGTCTGGAAGGGCAACACGACCGGCCGAGAGACAGCGGCAGTCGTGGTCGGCTGCGGGACGGGCAGCGGCGCCTCCCGCAGCCGGAAAGCCAGGATGCCTGCTGGGCGGGCACGAAACCGGTCCGGGAGCCCTGCGGTGAGCAACTCGGTGATCCGGGGCACCTCGACGCCGGCGGCGAGCCATCGGACGACGGCCGGTGCGAGCCGGGTGGCTTCCGCCCCGGACAGGATCAGCCGGGGGTCCACCCGGGGCAGGGCCGCGAGTAAGACCACGGCTCGCGGGTCGGCGTCGGCGAGGGCGTAGGGACGGCGGCTGGGCCACCGGTGAGGCTGGCCCACTGGGCAGTGCCCTGAGTCATCACCCTCACAGGTCGAACAGGCTCTCTTGGAAGTTCTCGACGACATCCCGTCGCGGGTAGAACAGGCCCAGCAGCAGGAAAGTCTTGGGGCGGGCCGCGACGTTCCCGACGAAGCAGTGCACGGCCTTCTCCGGAGTGACCATCCGATCGAACCAGCGCTCGCGAAGCTTCTCCTCCACGCCGTCCTTCCCGTAGTGGCGAACGAACTTGCGGTACGACTCGCCCGCCTCCCAGTCCCTCAGCCCCATGTCGTGACCACCGCACTCCCGATCCGCGCATCGGAAGCTGTACCGGAACTCAAGGGGCACCCACTCCAGCTGGCGAAGGTCCTGCGCGAGTAGATCCAACTGATCAGCCAGTGCCGCCTTTGAAGCTGGCCAGGGCTCAGCAGGAGCGAAGCGGAAGCCGGTGAACTCTTCTGGGCGGAAGACACCAAGCGACGTCCCTCGCCGTTCCTGGTCCCGCTTTATGGAGCACAAGGACGGTGCCACGAGGGACTGAACATGCGAGAAGCGTTCGCGCCAGCCGTCCGCTGTCCCGAGGCGCTCGATGACCTTGAGGGTCTGCAGGTTGGGGCGCAAGCTCTCGGGACGGTGGTCCCCAGGGTGTCGCTGCACGTCGACCTCGACGATCGAGTACTTGGCGAACTGGCTATCTTCGTTCAGTAACCGGAACGGAACCGGGAAAAGCCGCACATGCTGGGGCGTTCCCTGGTCGAGCCGTATGCCGGCCACGCAGCTCGTCTCGTGGTACTTCGCGGACAGTTCCGGATAGGTCTTGACCGTGATCATGATCCGTGCGCGCTCTCGACTCCCCGATCCCATGGTTGCCCCCTCCATAGATCTCCCGATCTGGTGATTGGAGGAGAGGCATGCGATGCAGGCAAGAGCGCGTGCAGGAGCGAGGGGTGAAGTCAGGCCAGGGGAATTACCGGCACGGCGGCTCGCTTGCGAACCGTCTCGAGGACGACTTGCCGGTGGCAGCGGCTCTCGTCCTTCTCGAAGCACAACACTGCCACCCGCGACTGCTGGGCATGCCCCGCGAGGCGGTCAAGGTCGGCCTGTGCCTCCTCGGACCGCAACAGGCCACGGAAGCGCGCGCGTCCCACCTCGACCCGGCCGTCCCAAAAGGGCTCCCGGTTGTCCTTCGGATTGCCCAGGCCACGCAGGTGCGTGTACTCGATACCGGCCTCCGCCAGGGCATCTCCGAGGCGGGTCTTGCTGAAGCCCTTCTTGCGACTGATCGGTGTGAGCCGTACATCCGCCACGACACCGATGTGGCTGTCGACGAGCGCGGCGACGAACGAGTCGATGTCCCGCCCTTCGTATCCGGCGGACCAAAGGCCGGGTGTGACAGCCGGGACCTGGGTCGCCCGGAACAGATCGTCGAGAGCGACCGCAAGAGCCTCGGCCACCGAGCCAACGGTCAGGAAACCTGGCTGGATCGCTCCCCCGCTCTCCAAGCGGCCCAGCGTTCCGACGGCGATGCCTGCCTCCATTGCCAGCCGTTCCCGCGTCCACCCACGGTCTTCCCTTAACGCACGTACCCGCTGGGCGAGCGCACGGGCCCGGTCGTGAGAAGGAGCTGAGCGACGACCTGCCATATGCGGTGTTCCTAACGACCGTTGGGGCGGCCCGCACGGGTGTTCCTGGTCAGCTACGAGCCCGGATTCGCGAATGCGCAGGTCATCGGGCGCGCGAGCGCCGCTCTTCCTGCGGCACTGGAGACTGTTCCTGGGAGAAGCCGACCAAGATCTTCTCCCAGAATTCTCCCAAACGATCTCCAGGAACCCGTCAGGGGCCTGATCCACTTACTGGATCAGGCCCCTGACCTGGTACTTCACTGTCGGGGTGGCGGGATTTGAACCCACGACCTCTTCGTCCCGAACGAAGCGCGCTACCAAGCTGCGCCACACCCCGAAGCAACGAGCATTACCTTAGCCCACCTGCGGCCTCATGCGAAATCCGGTTCCCGACCGCTCACGGGCGGTGCTGCCGGTGGCCTCGGAGCAGCCCGGGGAGGGGCCGGAGAGGCGCTCCGCAGGGCCGGTCCGACATCCGCCGGGAGGGGCGGGGGCCGGCTGGCGGGGTCAGAGGGCGGCGGGGGCCGGGGTGCGCTCGGTGAGGGTGAGCAGGGTCGCCTCGGGGGGGCAGGCGAACCGGACGGGGGTGTAGCGGTTGGCGCCGCAGCCCGCGGAGACGTGCAGGTAGGCGCGGTGACCGTCGGTTCGGTGGGCGGACAGGCCCCGAGCCCGTTCGGTGTCCAGATCGCAGTTGGTGACCAGGGCTCCGTAGTAGGGGATGCGCAGTTGGCCGCCGTGGGTGTGGCCGGCCAGGATCAGCGGGTACCCGTCGGCGGTGAACGCGTCGAGGACGCGGAGGTAGGGAGCGTGGACAACGGCGAGGGAGAAGTCGGCGTTCGACTCCGGACCGCCGGCGACCTCGTCGTAGCGGTCGCGCTTGATGTGAGGGTCGTCCAGGCCGGTGAGCGCGATCTCGCCGCTCTCCAGTTTGAGTCGTCCTCGGGTGTTCGTGAGGCCGACCCAGCCGGCCTCGTCGAAGGCGTCGCGCATCGGCTCCCACGGGTTGTGGACGGCGCCGACGACGGGTGCGTTGCCGTTGAGGCCGTGCCGGCCGCTCGCCTTCTCCAGCAGGTAGCGGGCGGGGTTGCGTCGCTTGGGGCCGTAGTAGTCGTTGGAGCCGAAGACGTACGCCCCGGGGAACTCCACGAGCGGCCCGAGCGCGTCGAGCACCTCGGGCACCGCCTCGGGGTCGGACAGGTTGTCGCCGGTGTTGACGACGAAGTCGGGTCGCAGACCCGCCAGGGAGTGGAGCCAGCGCTGCTTCCTGAGCTGGCCGCTGACCATATGGATGTCGGAGACCTGGAGGACCCGCATCGGACGCATACCGGTCGGCAGGACCGGCACGGTGACGCGTCGCAGGCGGAACGCGCGGGGCTCCACCACCGCCGCGTAGCCGAGGCCGGCCGCGCCAAGTGCCGTGAGAGCCAGGGGAAGTCCGTATCGCGCACGCATCCGTCCATCGTCGCAGAGTCGGGGGGCGTGCACAGCCCGGACCCCGCCGGGTAACAGCCTCGCGCGCCGCCCGGGAGACCGGGCCGCCGGAGTTGCGCACGGGACGGCTCGGGGAGAGTCCGGGAGGGGCCCGGGGGGTGCCTCTATGTTTTTCGTCAAGTCGAGGCTGGCCGTTGTGGGTGGTTTCGTTGTGGTTGTGCGGCGAGGGTGATGGTGGGGGTTCGGGGTTCGTAGTAGGTGCCGTCTCGGAGCATGGCGAACGGGACGCTGATGCGTTGGCGGGCGAGGCGGAGGAGGGCTTGGGTGTGGGTTTTGCCGCTGGCGCGGTGCTTGTCGTAGTAGGTGCGTGAGGCTGGGTCGGCGTTCATGCAGGCGAAGGCGGAGAGGAGCATGGCCCGCTTGAGCTGCCGGTTTCCGCCCCGGGGTGCGTGTGCGCCGTGGACCGAGGTGCCGGACGATTTCGTGGTGGACGCGAGACCGGCGTAGGAGGCGAGGTGGGTGGCGGTGGGGGAGTTGGTGCCGTCGCCGATGGTGGCCAGCAGGACTGCGGCGGTCCTGACGCCGACGCCGGGCATCGAGGTCAGGACCGGGGAAAGAGGGTGAGCCTCCAGCAGAGTGGTGATCTGGGCTTCCAGGACCCGGCGCTGTTCATGGACGGCGCCGAGCGAGCGGGCCAGCGACGGGATGACCGTGTCCAGGGTGTCGGTCCCGGGCACGGTGACGGTCTGCTCGTCGAGGGCGTCGAAGACGTCGTCGATCAGTCGGGCGGCCATGCGCGGGGCCTTGGGCCGGATGAGCTCGACGAGTCTGCGGCGGCCGGCTTTGCGCAGGGCGGCCGGGGGATGCGTGGTGCTCCAGGAGCCAGGTGACGGCCCGGTGGTCCAGGCGCGGGCCGAGGACGCGTTCCAGGCTGGGGTGGAACTGGGTGAGCAGGCCGCGTATCCGGTTGCTGGTGCGGGTGGCCTCGGCGGCGAGGTCCTGATCGAAGCCGACCAGGACGGTCAGCTCGGCGGTGATCTCGTCGGTGAGTTCCAGCGCGCGCAGGGTGTGGGGCAGGGTGCGGGCGGCGTCCGCGATCACCGCGGCGTCCTTGGCGTCGGTCTTCGCCTCCCCCGGGTAGAGGTCGGCGATCCGGCGCATGGCCAGGCCGGGCAGGTAGGCAACGCGGCAGCCGGCATCACGGGCCACGGCCAGAGGCAGGGCGCCGATGGAGGCGGGCTGGTCCACGACCACCAGGACGGTACCGAACTTCGCGGCCAGCTTGTCGAAGACGGCCCCCAGTTTCGGCTCGCTGTCGGGCAGCCGCTTGTCGAAGACCTTCTTCCCGGCCGGAGTCAGCCCGTGCCCGTGATGGGCACTCTTCCCGACGTCCAGGCCCAGGAACACCCCTACGTCTTCGGTGTCGAACATCGCGCCCTCCCCGGGGGTTGGCGGTGCCGGCCCCGGCAGTGGTGTCATGCGCGCGCATCCACGTTATACAGACCTGCCGCCCGCGAACTGCCCGGCATTGCGCCGGACCGGACGGTAGCCAGACCTCTCATCAGCGTCTCCGACGACACCCCCAGGCCCGGTGACACCACCCCCCAGGTCATGCCTTCGACAGGGGGACACAGTCATGCCGGGCCCGGAGGCCAGCGGCCCTCTTGCAGGACCACGAAAAAACATAACGGGGGAGCGCTCACGGCCGAGGGGCCCCGGCGGGGGGCCGAAGGGGCCCTTCGGAAACCCGGCGGAAGGGCGTGCAGGGCGGCGGGAGGACCAGGGCCCGCCGGACGCCGGGCAGGACCGTGCGGCCTGACGCGGCCCTGCGGGATGCCGGCCGGGGGGCAGCGGGCGACGGGACACGGTGGACGGGTGGGTACGGGCCCGGGAGCGGGGCAGCGGCGGGATTCCGCCGGTACGGGGACAGCGGGGACGCTGGCAGACTGAACCGCATGACAACGCTCAAGTCCAAGCTGCAGGACGACCTGACGGCAGCGATCAGGGCGCGCGACGAGTTGCGCTCCTCCACCCTCCGGCTCACCCTCACCGCCGTCCAGAAGGAGGAGGTCGCGGGAACCGAGGCGCGCGAGTTGTCGGACGCCGAGGTCGAGACGCTCATCGCCCGCGAGGCGAAGAAGCGCCGGGAGGCCGCCGAGGCATTCGCGGGCGGCGGTCGTACGGAGTCGGCCGAGCGGGAGCGCGCGGAGGGCGAGGTGCTGGCCGAGTACCTGCCGAAGCCACTGACGGACGGGGAGCTGGACGCACTGGTCGCGGAGGCGGTCGGGGAGGCGAAGGCCGCGGGTGCCGAGGGGCCGCGTGCGATGGGCGCGGTGATGAAGAGCGTGAACCCGCGGATCGCGGGTCGGGCCGACGGCGGCCGGGTGGCGGCGGCGGTGAAGCGGGCGCTGGCCGGCTGAGCCGTCGCGTCACCGTGCACGTACGGCGGCGGCCCGCCCTCCGCGTGGGAGGGCGGGCCGCCGCCGTGTCGTCTGCGCCGCTGGGACGCGGGTCAGCGCGGGGGCGGCCAGCCGGGCCAGCCGGGTTCCCCGCCGCCGTCGGCTCCCTCGGTCCAGCCGCCTCCGCCGCCGTTGCCGCCGCCGGGGTCGCCGGTGCCGCCGCCGGCGTCACCGCCGCCGTTGTCACCGCCGACGATGACGCCGGGAGTGTCGCCGGGCGGGTTCTCGCCGGGGACGCCGTCGTCGTCGCCGGCGCGGTTCCGGCGGTCGCCCTCGTCCTCGTCGCCTTCCCCGTCGTCCTCGTCGCCTTCCCCGTCGTCCTCGTCCTTGCCGCGCGGGACGTCGATGTCGTTGAACGGCGTCGGCTCGACGCCTTCCAGCGCCCCGGTCATCGCGGTCCGCCAGATCGGGCCGGGCAGACAGCCGCCGCAGACCTTGTCGTAGTACTGGCCGCCGATGGTGATGTCGTACATGTCGATGCGTTCGGCGCCGTCCGAACCGGCCCACACGGCGGTGGAAAGGTTCGGGGTGTAGCCGACGAACCAGGCGTCCCGGCGGCGCTCGGTGGTGCCGGTCTTGCCGGCGTTGTCACGGCCGTCGGTGAGGCCGGCGGTGGTGCCGGTGCCGTCCTCGACGACGCCCTTGAGCATCTGGTTGATGGTGTCAGCGGTCTTCTCCGACATGGCCGTGGAGCACTCGCTGCCCGGCGGCTTGAGTTTGTTGCCCTGGGCGTCCTCGACGTTGGCGATGGCCACGGGCGTGCAGTAGGTGCCGCGGTTCGCGAAGGTCGCGTAGGCGTTGGCCATCGCCAGCGGGGTGCTTTCCAGGGCTCCCAGGCCCATGGACGGCTTCGGTTCGAGGGTCTTGCCGGTACCGCTGCGGACGCCGATCTTCGTGGCCATCTCCGCGGTGTCGCAGATGCCGGTCTCCTGGAGCAGGTTGATCGAGTAGGTGTTGATCGACTTGCCCAGGGCGCTCGTCAGGTCCCAGGTCCCGGCCTCCGACTCCAGCTCGTTCTGCACCGGGTACTCGCCGGCGCCGTACGGCTTGTTCTCGCAGGTGCGGAACTTCTTCATCTCGAACTCGGTCTTCCAGTCGCTGCTGAAGGTCTCGGCGGGATCGAACCCCTGCTCCAGCGCGGTGGCGGCGATGATCGGCTTGAAGGTGGAGCCGACCTGGAAGCCGGCGTAGGAGCCGCCCATGCTGTTCTCGACCGCGAGGTTGAGGACCGTCTGGTTCTGCTCCGGGTCGTTCCCGTACGGACGGGACTGCGCCATCGAGAGGATCTTGCCGGTGCCCGGCTCGACGGAGACCACGGAGGCGGCGATGTCGTCGTCCTTGTCCACCTTGCTCGCGGCGGCGGCGGACGCCGCCTTCTGTGCCGTGGGCGAGAGGGTGGTGCGGATCGTGAGGCCGCCCTGCTGCCAGCGCTGCGTGCGTTCCTTGTCCGTCTTGCCGAACGCCTCGTTGCGCAGGAACTCCTTGCGGACGTAGTCGCAGAAGAAGCCGGCGTCGTTCCGGGCGGTGATGCAGCCGTTCTGCGGGCTGCTCACCTTCAGTCCGAGCGGCTTCTCCTGGGCCTCCTCGGCCTCCTTCGCGCTGAGCGCTCCGGTGTCGGCCATCCGCTGGAGGACGAGGTTGCGGCGCTTGGTGGCCTCCTGCTCGTCGTTGACCGGGTCATAGCGGCTGGGCGACTGGACGATGCCCGCGAGCAGCGCCGCCTCGTGTGCCTCCAGGTCCTTGGCGGGCTTGGAGAAGTACCGCTGCGCGGCGGCCTCGACGCCGTAGCTCTGCTGACCGAAGAAGGTGATGTTGAGGTAGTTCTCCAGGATCTGCTTCTTGCTGAGTTCCTGTTCGAGCTGAATGGCGTACTTCAGCTCCTTCACCTTGCGCCCGATGGTCTGCTGGGTGGCCTGGGCGACCGCGGTGGGGTCGTCGCCGGCCTCCTCGACGAAGACGTTCTTGACGTACTGCTGGGTGAGGGTCGAGGCACCCTCGGAGACCTCGCCGGTCTGGGCGTTGCGGTTGAGTGCGCGCAGCACGCCCTTGAGGTCCACCGCGCCGTGCTCGTAGAAGCGTTCGTCCTCGATCGCGATGATGGCCTTCTCCATCCACGGCGACATCTCGTCCAGGGAGACCACCGTGCGGTTCCTGAAGTAGACGTCCGCGATGAGACCGCCCTCGGAGTCGAGGATTCGGGTCTTCTGGCTCAGCGGGGGGCGCTTCATGACGGCCGGGATGTCGTCGAAGCCCTCGGCAGTCCCCTTGGCCGCCAGGCCGAAGGTTCCCACCGCAGGCAGCGCGATCCCGGCGAGTACGGCCCCGGACAGCACGCTGACTCCGAGGAACTTGGCGACCTGCTGAGTCGCGGACAGCCCGCCGCCCGAGCGCTTGTTTGCCATGTCGGCCAGCGTACGTGCCCGAACCCCGGACAGGGGTGCATCTGTTCGCCTACGCTGCTTCACACCTTGGTAACAGGGTCAGTTCGGCATGACCCGTCTCATCACTCCTGTGAGTGATGAGAGACGCCCTGAAATGGCGTCATATGCCAGGAGACTCCGACATAACGAACACCCCCGACACCCGAGATGTCGCCTTCGATTTACTTGTCCGGCTTGTCGCGCGCTCACTCCGGTGGGTGATCTCACGCGCACGCATAGTCCAATCGGACCATTCAAGATTGGGCCCGTCGGGGGTGTTGCCTCCTGCCCTGCCTTCCGTAACGTCCTCAACTGGCGACGGTGCATATGCCGTTTGTCGCCGTGGGGGAGCCTCAACTCGGGAGAGGACGGCACCAGCATGAGTAGCTGGGTAACCGACTGGAGTACGCAGGCCGCCTGCCGTACTGCTGATCCGGATGAACTGTTCGTGCAAGGAGCGGCCCAGAACCGGGCCAAGGCGGTCTGCACCGGATGCCCGGTGCGGACGGAGTGTCTGGCCGACGCTCTGGACAACCGCGTCGAGTTCGGCGTGTGGGGAGGGATGACCGAGCGGGAGCGCCGCGCACTGCTGCGCCGCCGGCCCACGGTCACCTCCTGGCGCCGGCTGCTGGAGACGGCGCGTACGGAGTACGAGGCCTACAGCACGTCCTACGCCGGTGAGGAGTCGGACATCGACGCCCTCGGCTCGCTGGGACGCGACGGCGCCGGCAAGAGCTACGAGGGCCTGTCGGCGGCCGCCGGCTGACCCGGGCGCGACTGGGCGGCGAGCCGCTCACCGATCGCGCGCAGTCCCGCCAGGTCGTGCACGTCTCCGGGCAGTGCGGCCACTTCCGCCACGGGCACTTCCGGGTGCAGCGCGGCGAAGCGGTCACGCGTGCGCCGTTCGCGCACGAGCACCCGCATGCGCTCGGCATGCAGCCGCAGCAGGCCGGCCGCGAGCAGCTCGATCTCCGGATCGCCGAGGTCCGGATCGCCGACAGCGGCGTCCTTGCCGCGGACACCCGCGCGCTGCGCGGACGCGGGCGGGGTCTCCCCCTCGGACCGGGCGGCGGAACTCGCCGCGCGACCGGCAGGGGGATCGGGCAGGGGGAAGTCCGACGCTGCGGGGGAGCCGTCACCACCGGAATCTCCCGTAGCTTTCCCGCCCCGGTGATCCACAATGCCGTCCGCGCCAAGATTTTCAGAACGATTCGCGCCGCCCTCCGGCGGAGCCTGGGCACCCTCGGCGGACACGCCTGCCCGGCCCGACCGCTCGGACGGTTCGGAGTGCTCGTCGGCGTCAGGGTCGCCGCCGGTGCGCTCGGCGAGCGCCTCGGCGGCGGACAGGGCGCGTTCGGCCGTCAGCTGGTCCGCTGCACTGCCGTGCACCCGGTTCAGTACGAGGCCGGCCAGCGGCATCCGGTCGGCGGCCAGCCGCTCCACGAAGTACGCCGCCTCGCGCAGGGCGTCCCGCTCCGGTGCGGCGACCACCAGGAAGGCTGTGCCCGGCGCCTGCAGCAGCCGGTAGGTGGCGTCGGCGCGCTTGCGGAAGCCGCCGAACATGGTGTCCATCGCGGCCACGAAGGTCTGCACGTCCCGCAGCAGTCCGGTGCCGAGCAGTTTGCCGAGGGTGCCGGTGACCATGTTCAGCCCGGCCATGCCGAGGTTGACGAACTTCATGCCGGCCCGGCCGCCGGCCTTCGCGGGGGCGGTCAGCAGCCGGATGAGCCGGCCGTCCAGGAAGGAGCCGAGCCGGCTCGGGGCGTCGAGGAAGTCCAGCGCCGAACGGCTCGGCGGGGTGTCGACGATGATCAGGTCCCACTCGTCGCGCGCCCTGAGCTGGCCGAGCTTCTCCATGGCCATGTATTCCTGGGTGCCCGCGAAGCCCGCCGACAGGGAGGCGTAGAAGGGGTTCTCCAGGATGGCGCGGGCGCGCTCCTCATCGGCGTGCGTCTCGACGATCTCGTCGAACGTCCGCTTCATGTCGAGCATCATGGCGTGCAGTTCGCCGCCCTTGGCGGTGTCCACGCCGGGCACCGGCCGGGGAGTGTTGTCCAGCTCGGCCAGGCCCATCGACTGGGCCAGCCGCCGGGCCGGGTCGATGGTGAGCACCACGGCCCGCCGCCCGCGCTCGGCGGCCCGGACGCCCAGCGCGGCGGCGCTGGTGGTCTTGCCGACGCCGCCGGAGCCGCAGCACACCACGATGCGGGTCTCCGGATCGTCGATCAGCGGATCGATCTCCAGTACCGGTGCGTCACCCAGACTCACTTGCCCGCTCCTTCGACGACTTCCGCGTCGGCCCAGCAGCCGCGCAGCCGTGCGGCCAGTTCGTAGAGACCGGCCAGGTCCACGCCTTCCCCGAGCAGTTCCAGCTCGTGGGTCGGCAGCTCGAGTGCGGCGATCTCGGCGCGCCGCTCCTGTTCCAGCTCCAGCCGCGCGGCGTGCTCGCGGCCCTGCTCCAGCAGGGGGGCGACGAGCCTCTCGGCCTTGCCGCCGCGCCGGGCGCCGCCGAGACCGGCCGAGGCGAAGGCCTGCGCGAGCCGGGCGTGCGCCCCCTCGGCCTCGTCCAGCAGGACGGGTTCGACCAGCACCGGGCGGACCATGTTGACGATCGCCGCGCCGACCGGCAGCCCCGCCGCCCGCAGGTCGCGGACGCCGTCCACGGTCTCCTGCACCGGCATCTCCTCCAAGAGGGTCACCAGGTGCACGGCCGTCTCGGCCGACTTCAGCACCCGCATCACCGCCTGGGCCTGCTTGTGCACCGGACCGACCTTGGCCAGCCCGGCCACCTCGTCGTTGACGCCGAGGAACCGGGTGATCCGGCCGGTCGGCGGGGCGTCCATGACGACGGCGTCGTAGACGTAGGCGCCACTCCTGGTGCGGCGCCGCACCGCCTCGCACGCCTTGCCGGTCAGGAGCACGTCCCGGACTCCAGGGGCGATCGTGGTGGCGAAGTCGACCGCGCCGATCCGCTTGAGCGCGCGCCCGGCGGAGCCGAGCTTGTAGAACATCTGGAGGTAGTCCAGGAGGGCACGCTCGGCGTCTATTGCCAGCGCGTGCACCTCGCCGCCGCCCGGTCCGACGGCGATCCTGCGTTCCTCGTACGGCAGCGCCTCGGTCTCGAAGACCTGCGCGATGCCCTGTCGTCCCTCCACTTCGACCAGGAGTGTGCGCTGCCCGGCTTCCGCCAGAGCGAGCGCGAGTGCGGCGGCGACCGTTGTCTTGCCGGTACCGCCCTTGCCGGTGACCACATGGAGCCTGCTCACCCTCCGAAGCCTAACCAGACGCCGCACCCATTACCCTCAAGGCCATGACGAAGTGGGAATACTCGACAGTGCCGCTGCTCGTGCACGCGACCAAGCAGATCCTGGACACCTGGGGCGAGGACGGATGGGAACTCGTCCAGGTCGTGCCGGGCCCGAACCCCGAACAGCTCGTGGCCTACCTGAAGCGGGAGAAGCAGTGACCGGCGGCCAGGGCGCCGTGGAGACCAGGCTCGCCGAGCTGGGGCTGGAACTGCCCGAGGTCGCCGTGCCGCTGGCCTCCTACGTCCCGGCCGTGCGCACGGGCCGGTACGTGTACACCGCCGGCCAGCTCCCGCTGGTGGACGGCAAGCTGCCGACCTCAGGCAAGGTCGGCAGCGAGGTCTCCCCCGAGCAGGCCAAGGAGCTCGCCCGCACCTGCGCGCTGAACGCGCTGGCCGCGGTGAAGTCCGTCACCGGCGACCTGGACCGGATCGCCCGGGTGGTCAAGGTCGTCGGCTTCGTGGCCTCGGTGCCGCACTTCACCGGGCAGCCGGCCGTGGTCAACGGCGCGAGCGAGCTGCTCGGCGAGGTGCTGGGCGACCGCGGCGTCCACGCCCGCAGCGCGGTCGGCGTGGCGGTGCTGCCGATCGACGCACCGGTGGAGGTCGAGATCCAGGTGGAGCTCACCGACTGAACCGGCGGGCGCCCGGACGGCCGGTGCCGACGGCGGGGGCCACCGGGAGTGGCCGGGACCTGCCGTCGGGTACCGGCCGTCGGGTACCGGCCGTGTTCGACGCAACGCCCCGTGGGTTTCTCGGTCATGCGCACAATGGGGCGCATGACTGAGAACAACGGGACCACCGGGACCATGCCGGACTGGGAGAAGCGATTCCGGGCGGCGCGGGTGTCGCTGCCGGACTGGGCCGAGGACGCGCCGGAGCGCGCGCTCTTCGTGTCGAACGCGACCGGCACCTACGAGCTGTACGCGTGGGACCGCGCCACTGGCAGCCGGCGCCAGGTGACCGACCGCCCGAACGGCACCACCGACGGAGTGCTGACCCCGGACGGCGCCCACGTGTGGTGGTTCTCCGACACCGACGGCGACGAGTTCGGCCGCTGGATGCGGCAGCCCTTCGAGGGGGGCGAGGACGTACCGGCGATCACCGACCTGGAGGCCTCCTACCCGGCGGGTCTGGCACTCGGCCGGGACGGCACCGCCGTGGTCGGCCGCTCCACCGACACCGACGGCTCGACCGTCCATCTCGCGCGGCCCGGTGCGGAGACGGTGGAGATCTACCGCCACCGCGAGTCGGCGGGCGTGGCCGACCTGTCGTACGACGGGTCGCTGATCGCGATCGAGCACACCGAGCACGGCGACGCCATGCACTCGGCCGTACGCGTGGTCCGCCCGGACGGGACGACGGTCGCCGAGCTGGACGACACCCAGGGCGGTCGTGAGGAGCTGGGGCTGACGGTCCTGGGGTTCGCCCCCGTGGACGGCGATCCGCGGCTGCTGATGGGCCACCAGCGCCGCGGCCGCTGGGAGCCGGTGATCTGGAACCCGCTCACCGGCGAGAGCTCCGGCCTGGACATCGACCTGCCGGGTGACGTGGGCGCCGAGTGGTATCCGGACGGTGCCGCGCTGCTGGTCTCGCACGACTACCGGGCGCGCGGCGAGCTGTACCGCTACGACCTGGCGGACCAGCGGCTGACCCGCCTGGAGACGCCGCCCGGGACGGTCTCCGGCGCGACGGCCCGGCCCGACGGCTCGGTGGAGTACCTGTGGTCCTCCGCCGCCGAACCGCCGACGGTGCGCTCGACCGCCGGCGGCGTGGTGCTGGACCCGCCGGGCATGACCGCCCCCGTCTCGGTGCCGGTCGAGGACGTCTGGGTGGCGAGCCCGGGCGGGCAGGTGCACGCGCTGGTGCAGAAGCCCGCGGGCGAGGGTCCGTTCCCCACCGTCTTCGACATCCACGGCGGGCCCACCTGGCACGACAGCGACGCCTTCGCCGCGCAGCCGGCGGCGTGGGTGGACCACGGATTCGCCGTGGTGCGGGTCAACTACCGCGGTTCCACCGGGTACGGACGGGCGTGGACGGACGCGCTCAAGCACCGGGTGGGCCTGATCGAGCTGGAGGACATCGGGGCGGTACGCGACTGGGCGGTCTCCTCGGGGCTGGCCGATCCGGCGAAGCTGGTGCTGACCGGCGGCTCCTGGGGCGGCTACCTCACGCTGCTGGGCCTGGGCACCCGGCCGGACGCCTGGACGCTGGGAATCGCCGCCGTGCCGGTCGCCGACTACGTGACCGCCTACCACGACGAGATGGAGGCGCTGAAGGCGATGGACCGCACCCTGCTCGGGGGCACCCCCGACGAGGTACCGGAGCGTTTCGCCGCCTCCTCCCCGATCACCTACGTCGACGAGGTGACGGCGCCCGTCTACCTCTCGGCCGGGGTGAACGACCCGCGCTGCCCGATCCGGCAGGTGGAGAACTACGTGGACCGGCTGAAGCGGCGCGACCACCCGCACGAGGTCTACCGCTACGACGCCGGGCACGGTTCGCTGGTGGTGGAGGAGCGGATCAAGCAGGTGGCGCTGGAGCTGGAGTTCGCCCAGCGGCACCTCCGCCCGTAGCGGCGCTCTCGTCCCCGGCGGTGTCGCTGCTCTCAGGGCCCCCGGCTGATTCGCTGCCCTCGGGGGCGTCGTCGGGGGCGGGAGCCGCAGAGCCGCCGGGAGTGCCGGGGTCGCCGGGGAGGAGGCCCAGGGCGGCGTCCCGCTCCCTCTCGACCTCGCGACGGAACAGCCGGAACCACATGAAGACCACGAAGCTGCCGAAGACGAACCACTCGGCGGTGTAGCCGAGGTTCTGGAAGGCCTTCATGTCGAGCCCGCTGCCCTTCGCCGCGACGGGCGGCACCGCGGTCAGCGGGCGCTGCGGGTCCTGCACGGTGATCCAGCCGTCGTGCACCTCGTAGGGCACCAGGTTGACGAGCGCGGCGGCGCTGACGGTACCGAGCTGCCCCTGCGGCAGCCCCGTGCTCCCGCCGGTCTCGGAGGCCTGGAGCGCGCCGGTCACGGTCACCTCGCCGGACGGCGGCGCGGGCACCCGGCCGGGGTCCGGCGCCCCCGGCAGCCAGCCGCGGACCACGGGCAGCGCCTCGGCGCCGCGGTCCCCTGTGGAAGGTTGCCCGGGGCGCAGCAGGGTCAGGACGTAGAAGCCGTGCTCGCCGTCCAGCGCCCGGTCGGGCACGAGGTACTCGGCGTCGGTGTCGTAGCGGCCGGTGGCGGCGGCCATCCGGCCGGAGGTCTCCTTGTCCACCGGCAGCAGCTCGGCGAGCGGCCGGGCCTCCTGCTCCGCGACCTGCTCGACCTGGTCGCGCTGCTCGCGGTGGGTGTCCACCCGGTCCTCGAAGCGGCCGAGCTGCCAGGTCCCCATGAAGAGGCAGAACGGGACCGCGAGCACGACGAAGAGGTTGATCGCCCACCAGCGCGAAGTCAGCAGAAAGCGGTACACGCCCCCACGGTACGGGGGCGGGCCCGGCGCGCTGAGCCCGCCCCCGTACCGTCTCCTCCCCCACCGGGGCCGCGCCGGCCGGGCACACCGGCCGCCGGTCGGACCGCCCGGTGGCCGGTGCGCCCGGCCGGGCGGGTGTCCGCCGGGTCAGGCCGCGGGCAGGACGCCGGTGCGGTAGACGGTCCCGCTACAGGCGTTGTCGAGGAAGGCGCTGGGGACCTGGGGCTCCCCCGCCGCCGGCGTGTAGCGGAGCACGATCGCCGCCCCGCCGCCCTCGTCGGCCTCCCCCTGCGTCGTCATGCCGCTGTGCTCGCCGGACGAGCCCGGGGTCCCGGCGTCGTCGCCGCCGCTGCCGCCCTCGTCACCGCCCTCGTCACCGCCGCCCTCGCCGCCGGCGGTGCCGCTGCCATCGCCCTGGGAGCCGCCGTTCCCGCCGTCCCCCTCGCCGTCCCCGCCACCGTCCCCCGGACCGGTCGGACTGGGATCGGGGGAGGGACCGGAGCCGGGGTCGGGAGCGCAGGCGCCCCGCTGCGCGTCCGGGATCCAGGCGAACCGCACCTGGTACGCCTCGCCGCTGCGCAGCACCATCTCGCTGCGCGCCTCGGCGGGGCTGGGCAGTTGCTCGGCCTTGCCGCCCTCGGTGTGGTCGAGCACCTGGACGGCGTTCGCCGCGGCGGTCATCTGCCCCCGTGCGGAGGCCACCAGGGCGTCACTGCCCTTGACCCGGCAGGTGCCGCCGGAGACGTTGGCCAACCGGAACGAACCGTAGACGCGGCCCAGGGCGTCGGGCTCGCCGACCTCGACGACGGTGTCGCCGAGCTGGTCCCGCGTGCAGCGCGGCGCACCCGCCGCGACGTCCCCGCTGTTCCCGGGAGCGGTGCCGGCCCCGCTGCTCGGCGCGGCCGTGGTGCCGTCCCGGCTCCGGTCGTCCGCCCCGCCGTCCCGATCGCCGCTGCGGCCCGCGGACTCGATGTCGCCCTCGCCGTGCACCTCCCGCGAGCCGTCTTCCGTCCCGGCGTCCTCGCCGACGGCGGTGTTGGCCCTGCGGTCGTTCAGCGGGCCGGGGACCACGCCCGTCTGCATCAGTGCGGGGACCGTGACGGCGACCAGGGCCGCCGCCGAAGCGGCGACCAGGGCCCTGCGCCGACGCGCCCGTCTGGCGGGCACCCCGCGACGGATGCGCTCCAGGGCCTCCGGGTCGGGTGCGATGTCGAGGTCGTCCACGACGTCGCGCATCAGCCGGCGCAGCGCGGCGGCCTCCTCGAAGGACCCCTCCGAGCGCCCCCGGCCGTCGTCCTCCGCCCCGTCCCCGGGTGCCTCCGCCCGGGGGGCCTCCTCGCGGGCGGCGTCCGCCTGCGGAGGGCGGTCCGCGTCGCGCTGTTCGCTGCTCATGCCGGTGCCTCCATCGCCACCCGGAGGGCGGCGATACCGCGCGAGCCGTAGGCCTTCACCGAGCCGCGCGATATCCCGAGAGTCTCCGCCACCTGCTCCTCGGTCATGTCCGCGAAGTATCGCAGCACCAGTACTTCGCGCTGGCGCCGCTGAAGTCCGCGCAGGGCGCGCTTGAGTTCGTCGCGCTCCAACCGCTCGTATGCGCCCTCCTCGGCGCTCGCCATGTCCGGCATCGGCTTGGAGAGCAGCTTGAGGCCCAGGATCCGGCGGCGGAGCGCGGAACGCGACAGGTTGACGACGGTCTGCCGCAGGTAGGCCAGCGTCTTCTCCGGCTCCTTGACCCGGGAGCGGGCGGAGTGCACCCGGATGAATGCCTCCTGCACGACGTCCTCGCAGGACGCGGTGTCGTCGAGGAGCAGCGCGGCGAGTCCGAGCAGGGAGCGGTAGTGCGTGCGGTAGGTCTCGGTCAGTTGATCGACGGTGGTGCCGGCGGCCATCGCTTCCTCAGCATCCCCGCGACGGGCCGGGACCAGCGCGGGACGACCCTCCGTCCACGGCGCGATCACGGGCATGTCCCCGCCGGGAGTTCCGCTCCCGTACGTGCGCCCGACTGATGCCGCTGCCGTTTCCAGTACGTCTGCCACGCCTGTTGGACACGTTCCCCCCTGTCAGGGTTGTACGCGGGCGAGGTCATTCTTGTACGGGTCGTGATCGGTCGAAACGTCCTCATGCGCACCCCCTCTCCGCGGAATATCCCTGCCGCGCCGCTGTGCCGGTATCTGCCACTCGCGACAGTGGAAGCGAAGACGCGGACCGCCCCCGCACCGGTTGCGCGGGAGCCGAGAGAGGAATGGTCGTTCAGACCGTTGGTCCAGATCAAGCGGCGACCAGCACGACTCCATCACGAACAGCCCCTGTTCGGTCCGAAGAGCGATCGTCTTCTGACTCGTGCGCCGCGGGTCCTCCCGTACGGCACGCCGGCCCGCGGGCCGGCACGGAAACGGCGCAGCACCCGCGGTGGGCGGGTACTGCGCCGTGCGTGCTGTCGCCCGCCGCCGGCCACGGCCGCGGACGGGACCGGTCGGGTCAGCGGCCCGTGCCGCCGTAGACGACCGCCTCGTCGGACTCGCTGTCCAGGCCGAACGCCGTATGCACGGCGCGGACCGCCTCGTTCACGTCGTCCTGCCGGGTGACGACCGAGATCCGGATCTCCGAGGTGGAGATCAGTTCGATGTTGACGCCGGTGTCGGAGAGGGCCTCGAAGAAGGTCGCCGTGACACCGGGGTTGGTCTTCATGCCGGCACCGACGAGGGAGATCTTGGCGACCTGGTCGTCGTAGCGCAGCGACTCGTAGCCGATGGTGCTCTGCTGCTTCTTGAGCGCGTCGATCGCCTTCTTGCCGTCCGTCTTCGGCAGGGTGAAGGAGATGTCGGTCAGCCCGGTGGTCGCGGCGGAGACGTTCTGCACCACCATGTCGATGTTCAGCTCGACGTCCGCGATCGTGCGGAAGATCGCCGCCGCCTCGCCCGGCTTGTCCGGGACCCCGACGATCGTGACCTTGGCCTCGGAGGTGTCGTGCGCGACACCCGAGATGAGCGCCTGCTCCATCGGCTCGTCCCCTCGCGGTTCGTTGCTGACCCAGGTGCCCGGCAGACCAGAGAAGGACGACCGGACGTGGATCGGAATGTTGTAGCGCCGTGCGTACTCGACACAGCGGTGCAGCAGCACCTTGGAGCCGGAGCTGGCCAGCTCCAGCATGTCGCCGAAGGAGATCCAGTCGATCTTCTTCGCCTTCTTCACCACACGCGGGTCCGCGGTGAACACACCGTCGACGTCGGTGTAGATCTCGCAGACCTCGGCGTCCAGTGCCGCCGCCAGCGCGACCGCGGTGGTGTCCGAGCCGCCGCGGCCCAGCGTCGTGATGTCCTTGCTGTCCTGGGACACGCCCTGGAAACCGGCGACGATGGCGATGTTGCCCTCGTCCACCGAGTCCTTGATCCGGCCCGGTGTGACGTCGATGATCCGTGCCTTGTTGTGCACGGAGTCGGTGATCACCCCTGCCTGACTGCCGGTGAAGGACTGCGCCTCGTGTCCCAGGGATTTGATCGCCATCGCCAGCAGGGCCATGGAGATCCGCTCTCCGGCGGTCAGCAGCATGTCGAACTCGCGCCCCGACGCGACCGGGGACACCTCACTCGCGAGATCGATCAGCTCGTCCGTCGTGTCACCCATCGCCGACACCACGGCCACCACCTGGTGGCCTCTCTTCTTGGCCTCGACGATTCGCTTGGCAACGCGCTTGATGCCCTGGGCATCGGCAACGGAGGAGCCGCCGTACTTCTGCACGACAAGGCTCACGTGCGCTCCTCGTATCTCAGTCTCACCGGACCCTTTGGCCGGGGCCCTCGGTCGGCTCATCTTAGCGAGCGGAGGTCTTTCGACCCGCCGGTGCCGCAACCTGAGACACCGTGCTCGCCAGCGGGGAACCCTGCCCGGTAACCGCCGGGAAACACGGAACGTAAGGCAGCTCACACGAGTGGCCCCCGCTTCCCGGCGCACACCGACCGCCCGGCCGGCGGTCGGGGCGGGACGGAGGCGGGCCGAGGTCGGGGCGGGCGGCGGCCGGTGTGGCGGGTCAGCCGACCGGGCCCCGGTAGCAGTGCACCGGGACCCGCTCCCCCGGGCGCCACTCCTGCTCCACGGTGGCCAGCCGCCGCCAGCCGAGGCGCTCGTACAGCGCCACGGCGGCCGTGTCGGCCGCGCTCACGTCCAGGACCGGCACCAGACCGTGCCACTCCGCCGCCCGCCGCACCTCGGCGAGGAGCAGGCGGCCGAAGTCGTGGCCGCGGGCCTCGGGCGCCACGAACAGCCGGCTGACCACCCCCGCGGTCGGGCCCGCGGGGGACGGGTCGGCTGCGTCCTCAACCGGGTCCGGGAGCGCAGACGGGGGCGGGGGCAGGGGCAGGGGCAGGTCGAACGCCGGGCCGTCCACCCGGTCGGCGCCCAACACAGGGCCCGGCTCGGCGTCCGGCTCCGCGCACGCCTCGGGGGCCTGCACCGGGGTGGTGTCCGGGTCCGAGGACGCGGTCCGGGCGAGGACGCCGGGGGCCGCGTCGTCCACCGCGCTGCCCGACAGGGCCACGTGGCCCACGATCCGCTCGTCCAGCGTGGCGACCCAGGCGCCGAGGGTCCGGGGACGGTCCAGCCACTGCGCCGGGTCCGCCGGCCAGTGGAGCGGATACCCGTCCCGCGCGTGCACGTCCGCCAGCACCCGGGCGCAGGCGGCCACATCTTCCGGAAGACGGGGGCGGAGCTGGGCGCAGGAGGGCTTCCAGGGGACCGGACGGGAGTTCACCCGGAGATCCCATCACGCCGCGGTGGATCGGCACAGCCCTCGGAGTAGGTCACTCCGCTTATTCGGCGCGGTACCGGACCGGCTCCCGCCGATGTGTGTGGCAACGTCCCGACCTGGGCATGCCTCTGCTCAGCCCTGAGCAGGACCGCATCCCGCGCCACGTCCGGCGGCCCCCACCGCGTGCGGTCGAGCCGAGACAGCAGCACGGAGCCCCACCTGCGCCCCATCGCCCCCGTGCCCACGCGTTCCGTGGTCGCCGCGCGGCGACCGTTCGGGCCCCTCCTTTCCGCCGCACCGCCGGGCCCGGCCGGCCGAAACGTTCCGCCACCACGGGCGCGCCCGCTGCCGCACCGAGGCGGTACGCGATGACCGTACGCACCGTCATGCGCTTCGTCCGCTGGACCCTTGCGCCCGACCGGGAGCCGGACGCCGAGCCGATCACGCACGCCATACAGTGCGCGGTGTGCCATGCCGAGTCCGGGCCCAGCGTCGACGCCGCCGAGGCCAGGGCGTGGACCCTGCGGCACGCGGGCGGGAACCCGGAGCACCACATCTACCGCGAGGTCATCACCCGCCCGTGGCGTGCGTGGATGCCCGGCCCCTGAAGGCACAGCGCGCCCGCCGCGCTCCCCCGCAGGCTCGCCCCCGCGCGGGTCGCGGTACGCGCCCGTCTCGCGCGACGGCACCGCGGACGGGCGCCGTGGTGCGGGGCCCGTCCGCGGTGCGTGCGACCGCCGGGACCGGTGGCCCCCGCGGCGTGGTGGTGGAAGCCGGTGGCGGGGAGGAGCCACCGGCCTCCGCTCAGACCTCCAGCTCGCCCTCGATCCTGGTGAGCTGGTGGCGGGCCATCGCGAGGTTGGACCGCCCGCGGTCCAACGCCAGGTACAGGAAGAGCCCCTTGCTGTCCCGGCCCTTCAGCAGCCGGATCAGGTGGTACTGGCCGCCGAGGGTGATGAGGATGTCCTCGATGTCCTCCTGGAGTCCCAGGTGCTCCATGGTGCGCACCTTCGCACGGACCACGTCGGTGTTCCCGGCCGCGGCGACGTTGAGGTCGAGGTCCTTGCCGCCGCCCAGGGTGCCCAGCGCCATTCCACTGCCGTAGTCGACGAGAGCGACGCCGACGGCGCCCTCGATGGCGGTCATCGCTTCTTTGAGGGCGGTTTCGGTATTGGTCATGATCGGATGGTTCCTTCCGTGACGGTTTTCGTTCGGATGTGGACGGGCCTCGGTGGCAGTCCCGCGATCGGCCGTGGGCGGCCCCCCGTTCCGCGGGACGACCGGCCCGCAGGACGGCGGGAGCGGCTCACAGGTGGTCCCTGCGCTCCAGCGCCTCGGCGACGAGCGAGCCGATGCGCGCGCTGGAGCGGCGTGCTTCGAGATGGATGCGGCCGACGTTCGTGCGCGGTTCCGCCATCACCGTGAGGACGGCGCCGGACCCGGCCGCGTAGGTGGCGACATAGCCGTGCTCGGCCCGTACCACCAGCTCCCGGAAGCCGCCCTGCCCCGCCGTGTCGCTCAGCCGCAGCGCGACACCGAGTGCCGCCGCCGTGAGCGCGGCCATCGGCTCGGCCTCCACGGTCGGCGTGTCCTGGGCCAGTACCAGTCCGTCGATGCTGGCTGCCAGAGCTCCGGTCAGTTGGGGCACCCGGGCCCGTAACCGTCGCAGCTCCTCCAGGACCTCCGGTTCCGCGGCCATCAGCTGTCTCCTTTCGGCGCGCTGTCGCAAGGTGCGCCTCATGACGCCGCGGAGGGTGCCTTGCGGGTGGGACGAGGTCTCACAGACTTGCCTCCAGGGCGTCACGAATACGGCGCAGCAGCGCGGTGTCCGGGTCGGTCGGGATCTCCGCGACCCAGGTCGGCACGGACGGGGCGGCGGCCTGCCGGTCCGGTGCGCGCGGCGCTTCGAGCAGGCCGGCCGCGGTGAGGCGCCGCACCTCGACCAGGGTGTGGAAGGCGGGCCGACCGAGAGCGCGGGCGATGTCCGAGGCCGTCCGGGTACCGTCGGCCTGGTCGAGCACCTCCTGCTGGCGCCGGCTGACGCCGGCCGGACGGGTGGCCGCCCCGCCGGTGCGCGCGGAATCCGCCCCCGGACTCCCGCCGGCGCTGTGGCGCCCGTGGCGCGGCCCCGCGCCGTCCACGGAGTCCGCGGGCTCGGGCGGCGGGCAGCGGACCGGGGCGTCGTCGACGTCCGGTCGCGGCCAGAGGTGGGCGAGCAGTCGGCTGCGGCGCAGGCTCTCCCGCTCCACCCGGGCGACCCCGACGGGACGGACCGTGCCGAGCCAGTGGCGGACACCGCTGCGGAACCGCGCCGGTCTGCCGGACGAGGTGAGGACGAAGAACGCGGCGTCGAACAGGGCGCACAGATGGCAGATCTCCAGCTCGCCCCGGCCGACCAGGCCGGACTCCACGAGCACCTGACCGACACGGCAGTCCGCGCCGCCGGCGTCCACCGCCTGCTGCCAACCGGTGGCGGCCAGCCGTCCGGTGCGGACCAGCAGCACCTCCAGATCGGGGGTGGCCGCGCTCTCCGCGTGCACCACCTCGCCGTCGACGAGGTACAGGGCGCCGGCATCGCTCAGGACCGCCCCGGTGGCGCGCTGCCCGGCCAGGTCCGCAAGGTCGGTCGCCGGCGCCCGCACCTGGGACGGGGCCTCCGGCGGCGCGGCGTCCGGGGACGGGGCGCCGGGGCGGTACCGCGGACGCGGGGGCGTCGAGGGGGCGGACGGCGGGGGCGGAGCGGCGGCCGGGGGTGCGGGCGGGGGCGCGGTGGGCTTCGGCGGTTCGGCGTGGCGTCCGGCGGGGTCCGGACGTCTGTCGATGGTCACAGGGGCCTCGGCCTCGATCGTGGTCACACCAGCACCAACCGGTCGGCGAGTTCCCCGAGCCGGATCCGGGCCAGGGCCAGGTTCCCCTCGTCCCGGTCGAGCCAGAGGTGGAGGAACACACTGCTGTCGAAGGTGGTCTCGACGAACCGCAGCAGGTGGTAGCCGGCCCGTGAGGTGACGATGACGTCCTCCACCGGCAGGCCCTTGCCGAGCGCCTCCGAGAAGGCCGTCCCGCGTCCGCTCCGGGCGCCGGGCCCCTCGCGGCGCCCGGCGGAGCCCTCCGGTGCGGCGAACGAGGGGTGCTCGGTGGCCATCCTCGCGAACTCGGCGGTCTCCGCGGCAGTGGCCTCGTGGTCTCCCACCGGCGACTCGCCGACGGTGCCGAGCGCGAGGCCGCTCGTCCAGTCCACCACCGCGGCACCGCGCGCGCCGGGCAGGACCATGGCCTCCAGCAGGCACTCGTCGATTCCGGGCACGCCGCCCCCTCCGCGTCGCCGCACTCCCCGCTGGAGTACCGGTGAGGGAGAAGTTACGGAACGTGCTGCACTCCCGAGTGAGTTCTGCCGTTTTGCGACGCACGGCCTCCTCTGTTGTCTAAAGTGCGCGCGCATCCGCGTTCGGCAGGTGCCCGGGGCACAGATCAGGCCGTTCTCGACGACCGGCTGTCCTGCGCCGATGCAGCGGCCCCCCAGCCGGGAGAGTGCCGCAGGGGGTTCGCCCCCGGGCTTCCGCGCAGGTGAGCGCTCCCCGGGTGCCTGCATCGCACGGCCGCCGGGCGGGGTGCGCGGCGGCGTCCGGTTGGCCTGTCCATGCCGTCGACGCCCTTCATGCCATTGGCGTATGCCACACGATCATTCTCGCGGGACGGAGCGCGACGCGGTCCGCGCTCCGCGCAGCATCCGCCGCAGCCGGAGCAGCACGCGGCGGACCCGGGCGCCCCGGGAGCGCCCTCCGAACGGCGCGGCCGAGGTCCGGGGCGGAATCCGGTTGCCGCCCGGAGCGCACCGTGCCACCGTGGTCGCGGCAAGGATCCCCGACCCAGGAGGGCCGCAGCGATGAGGCGAGACCCGTGTCGCGTACCGCCCCGCCCGTCCTGCCGCACGGAGGTCTCCCTTGCCCGTCCAACTCGCCCTGCGAGGCGTCTCGAAGTCCTACGCGGACCACCTCGTCCTTGACGACGTCAGCCTGACCGTCCGCCCCGGCGAGCGGCTCTGCGTCGTGGGGGACAACGGCTCGGGGAAGTCCACCCTGCTGCGGCTGCTCGCCGGAGCGGAGCCGCCGGACGACGGGACGGTGACCGTCTCGGACGGAGGCGGCGGCACCGGTCACCTCGGGCAGACCATCGACCTGCCCGGCCACCTCCCCGTGCAGCGGACGATCGACGCGGCCCTGGCCGAACTCCGCACGATCGAGACCCGGTTGCGCCGATCGGCGACGCTCCTGGAGGACTCCGCCGCTTCCGAGGACCCGGCGGCCACGGCCGCTCCGCTGCTCTCCGAGTACGGTGCGCTCCTCCACGTCTTCGAGGAGCGCGGTGGCTACGAGGCCGACGCGCGGACGGAGAGGTCGCTGCACGCCCTCGGCCTCGGCGGACTCGACCGGGACCGCCCGCTGCACAGCCTTTCCGGCGGCAACCGGGCCCGGCTCGGCCTGGCCTGCCTGCTGGCCTCGGCGCCGCGGCTGATGCTGCTCGACGAACCGACCAACCACCTCGCGCCCGCTCTCGTCGAGGAGTTGGAGACGGCGCTGGAGTCGTTCGGCGGTGCGGTGGTGGTCGTGTCGCACGACCGGGCGCTCAGCGGCCGGTTCCGCGGTGAGCGGCTGCGGCTCTGACCGCGCGGAACGGCCCCGCGCAGGCGCCGAGGGCCCGACCCCGTGCGTACCCGTGGGGGGTGGTCAGGCCCTCGGCTGTCCGCGCGGCCGGACGGGTGCCAGCCGCAGTAGTGGGGGTCAGCCGCAGTACTGCTGACGCTCGCCGTCGGTCATCTGCCGGGTGTGCTGGGTCTTGGTGCTGGGCGCGTCGGGCATCGGGCCCTCGGCCGTGAACGGCAGGTACCAGATGTAGTGCCCGTAGTACGGGTCCTCGAAGTGCATCTCGTAGGTGCCGTCGACCCGCTGCATCTGGGCCTCCCGGGTGACCCAGCCGATCTCGCCCGGACGCACCTCGATGAACGTGGTCTCCGTCTCGGTGTGCGAGCTGGACCAGGTGTGCTCGAAGCTCGTCTCGATGCTGACCTTGAAGACCTCGGAGAAGCCGTACTCGGCGCTCAGCGACACCCCGAGGCTGTTGGACTCGCCGGTGGTGTCGGACCAGCTCACCGAGGAACGCTGACTGTCCGGGGTGCAGTTGTAGGTCGAGTCACCGACCTGGTGGCGGTCGCCCATGAAGACGTCCGGCGGACCCGAGGGGTGGAAGACGCAGACGTTGGTGCCGTTGTCGCACTTGTCCAGCAGCTCGCGATTGGTCGGGCCGTCCTGGTGGTCGGCACTGGCGGTGGGGGCGAAGGCCAGGCTGCCGATCGCCGCGACCGCTGTCAGCGCGAGTGTGGTGCGGATTCTTCTGCTGCGCATGAGTGTCCTCCGGTGTGGGGTGGTGGGGGATGGCACACAGGCGGGGAGGTACGGGGCGAGGACGCTCGCCGGTCCGGTGCACCGGCGCCGCCCCTTCGGAACGGCCCCCGGGTCCGCCGGGTGGGAGCACGGCCCGTGCGTGGGGAACAGGTCCGGTGCCGACCGGAGCGGGCGTGCCGCAGGCGGCGTCGCCTCAGCTGAAGCCGACGGACCGGGTGCGGTCGTTCATGAAGGAGCCGATGTAGGAGGTGTTCTCCTTGAATGGTCCGTCCCGGTCGCCGCCGAGGTCCGGCTCCGGGTAGAGCCACAGCCAGCAGCCGGCCCAGGGCTGGACCGAGCTGATGATGTTCTTCCAGTCGTCCGGGAAGGTGAAGCTGTAGTCGACCCAGCCGTCCTTCTCGCAGAGACCGTCGCCGTAGACGGTGAACGTGGCGCCGCCGTAGTCCTCGTGCTCGAAGAAGGTCCCCTGGATGATGTCGCCCATCACCTGCGCCCTGGGGGCGCCCTGCGCACCGGACTTGACCGCGGTCTCGGCACCGGCGCGGAGCTCGGCCTTGAAGCCGCCGTCCGTGGCGGCGGCACGGGCGGAGGCCGGGGCGTCGGTGACCTGCCCGTCAGTCGCGACCGCCACCGCTTCGGTGAAGGTGGCGAAGCACTGCTGTGCCTCGCCGTTGAGCCCTCCGATGCAGTGCTCGCCGGCCTCCGAGACCTCGGCACCGGCCGGAGCGGCGGCCGGCAGGACGGCGAGTCCGCAGGCGACCGTGAAGGTCACTGCTGCCGCTCGGCGGAGGTTTCTTCGGGGCATATGCAACTCCCTGGACTTTGCTGGTACTTGGCGAGGTACGCATTCCTCGGGAGCGCTCTCCGAAACCCCGTGCCCGCTATTGCCCACACATCCACCGCAAACCCGCAGGTGACCGTCCGCTCAGTGACCGAGATTGTGGCAACGCTCGATTCCGCATGTGCCGCGCCCAGCCCACGGGGTAATTCGCAATTTCCTGATATCGCGGACAACCTGCCACAAGGCACACGGAAGACCGACCCCGCACCCTCTGCGCTGCCGCAGCCCGAAAGCGGCTCCTCACTACCCCGCCGGACGCCTTTTCCTATACCGGGGGGCAACAAGAGCCACCCCGGGCAACAGCCCCCGTCCCCTCGGGGCGATGCCGCAGCTCAGTCCCTCGCACGCCCTCCGGTGCGACCGGAGATCCTGGACCGGCCGCAGAGGGAACGACGCCGCGGCGATCCGCCGGACGCCGCCGCACCGGCGCGAACAGCATTCCCCTCACGCTATCCCAGCAGCCTGTCCGGAAGATCCAGGAAGGCGGGGGCGGAGGCGCATCCGACATCAACGAGGAAAGCGCTGCGACCTGCCTTGAAATGCCGCCTGCTGACTTGTCTTCCCACCCGGGATGCCGCGATTTCCACCGGCGAATAGCCCAGGGAATCCGAGCGCAACCCCGTATTCGACCACCTGTGGTACCCGCATCACCGTACGTTCATCCGGTGATCGGGCGGCGCGCGGGCAGACCGGACAGCGGACCGCGAACGCGGGGCACAGGCCGGTCTGAGGAAGTGGGCACGACGAAGCCGGAGGGGCGGCTGACGAGGGGCCGGGGACGGGACGGGACGGACGCTTCAGAAGCGCCGACCGCGGCCCCTCGTCGGTCGGTCGGAACGTCTCGTCAGTCGGTCGGCTTGAGCCCCAGCGGGAGGCCGATCTCGGCGGCCATGACCTCGCCGGCCTCGCGCTCCAACTGCCCGTCGTCCCCCACGGCCTCGCTGTCCGTGTCGAGGCCCTTCAGCTCCTCCAGCGGGGTGGCCAGCCGGACGTGCGCCACCAGTGACTGGAGCGCGCGGAGAGCAGCCGATGCCGTCGGTCCCCAGTTGGAGAGGTAGGAGAACTGCCACCACCACAGCGCCTCGGAGACGCGTCCCTCGGAGTAGTGGGCCATGCCGTGCCGCAGGTCCGTCAGCACGTCGGCGAGGTCGTCGGAGATCCGGCAGGGGACCGGCGCGCTGCGCGGGACGTACGGGTCGAAGACCTCCGAGTAGACGTCGACCGGGGCGAGCAGCTCCGCGAGCCGCTGCCGGATGTCGTCGACGTCCGGCTCCGGACCGGTGTCCGCCTCGTACCGCTCGTCCGGGATGATGTCCTCGTGTGCGCCCAGGCGCCCGCCGGCGAGAAGGATCTGTGAGACCTCCAGCAGGAGGTAGGGCACCGCGCTGTCCGGGTCGTCGCCCCTGGCGACCTCGGTCACGGCGAGGACGAAGCTTCTGACCTGGTCGGAGATCTGCACCGCGAAGTCGTCCGGGCTGGACATGCCGGGCGTGCCGTGGAGCTGCGTGGTCTCAGACATCAAGCAACCTTCTCCCCTCGAAGGCACGTCCCAACGTGACCTCATCGGCGTACTCCAAGTCTCCCCCGACGGGCAGACCGCTGGCCAGACGGGTGACCCGCAGGCCCATCGCCGAGACCATCCGCGCCAGGTAGGTGGCGGTGGCCTCGCCTTCGAGATTCGGGTCGGTCGCCAGGATCAGCTCGGTGACCGCGCCGTCGGCCAGTCTGGCCAGCAGCTCCCTTATCCGCAGGTCGTCCGGGCCGATGCCCTCGATCGGGCTGATGGCTCCGCCCAGCACGTGGTAGCAGCCGCGGAACTCACGGGTCCGCTCGATCGCCACGACGTCCTTGGGCTCCTCGACCACGCAGATCATCGTGCGGTCCCGGCGCGGGTCGAGGCAGACCCGGCAACGCTCCTCCTGGGCGACGTTGCCGCACACCTCGCAGAACCGGACCTTCGCCTTCACCTCGGTGAGGGCGTGGGCGAGCCGCCGGACGTCCGTCGTCTCGGACTGGAGGACGTGGAAAGCGATCCGCTGGGCGCTCTTGGGACCGACGCCGGGCAGCCTGCCCAGTTCGTCGATGAGGTCCTGAACCACGCCTTCGTACACGGTCGCTGACTCCTTCTGCCGACCTGCTCCCGCCGGTCCGCTGCTTCGGGGCTGATTCTACTCAGCCGTACTGCCCGAACGGCCCGGATGCACCGGTTCCGGCTGTGCCGGGCGCGGGTGCGCCTTCTTGCCCGGCCCGGCCACCGCGGGGCGTCAGGTCGGCAGCCCCGGCATGCCCCCGAGCCCCTGGGCCAGCGGGCCGAGCTTGGTCTGCTGCAGCTGCTCCGCAGTGCCGGTGGCGTCCCGCACGGCGGCGAGCACCAGGTCGGCGAGCGTCTCGGTGTCCGTCGGGTCCACCACCTCGGGGTCGATGACGAGGCCCTTGAGCTCCCCGGAGCCCGTCACCGTCGCCTTCACCAGACCGCCCCCGGCGGAGCCCTCGACGGATGTCTCGGCCAGCTCCTGCTGAGCTGCCGCGAGGTCCTGCTGCATCTTCTGCGCCTGCTGCAGCAACTGCTGCATATCGGGCTGGCCACCACCGGGAAACACGGTTCAGCTCCTGGGTGTCGACTGCGTCTGGTCCATGTCCTGCTGTGCTGAGCCTACGCGTTCGGCACCCTCCGCGTCCGTCTCAGTCGTGGGTGATCTCCTCCACCACGGTGGCGCCCAGCTCGCGGACGATGAGGTCGTGGCCGGTCATCGCGGACTCGTCCAGGTCCGGGTCGTCGGCCTGCGGGGTGTCGTCCTCAGCCGAGACGTGCGCCCGGGGCGCGGGCGGCGCGGGGGCGGCCTGGCGTGGCTCGGGGGCGCGCGGAGCCGCGGCCGGACGGGATGCGGCCCCTTCGGCGGGCCCCGCACCGGTCTCCGGGCCCGGATACGCGGTGGGCGCGGGCGGGGCGGCTGGCGCGGAGGGGCCGCCTCCGGAGACTCCGCCACCGGAGTGGCTGCCGGAAGCCTCCGAGTACCCGCCCCCGTAGCCGCCGGAGGGACCGCCCGAGTAGCCGCCGCCCGGGGGTCCGGACGGCGGGGCCGTACCGCCTCCCGTCCCGCCTCCGGCGGAGTCGACCACCGCCTCAACCTTCCACTGCACCCCGAACTGCTCGCTCAGCGCCGTGCGCAGCACTTCCTCACTGCCGCCCCCGATGAAGCTGTCCCGGGCCCCGGGGTTGGCGAACCCCAGTTGCAGGGTCGCCCCGTCGAACGCGCTGACCTGTGCGTTCTGGCTGAGCAGGATCCACGTGAAACGACGGCGGCTCTTCACGGCGTCCAGGATGTCCGGCCACATCTGGCGCACCTGGGCGACGTTGCCCCCGCCCGCCGCGGCAGGCTGAGCGGACGGGCCGCCGGGGACCGGGCCCGGAGCTGCGGGCGCCGGAGCGGCCGGGGAGCCGCTCGCGGGAGCGGCGGCGGAACCCGCCGTCGGCCACGCACCGGGCCGCTGACCGCCGGTGGGAGCGGCACCTCCGGCACCGCTCCCGCCGCTCCCGGTGGTCGGCCAGGCTCCGGGCCGCTGGCCCGGCGCACCGGCTTGCCCGGTCCCGGTTGGGTCGACCGGAGTGGGCCCGGCGCCCTGCACCCCGGAGTCGGCCGCCTGCAGCGGCGGGGCGGGCTGCTGCGGGGTGGGCTCCGGCACCGGAGCGGAAGGCGCCGGAGCGGCCGGTGCGGGAGCAGGCCCGGCGGGCGGGGCGTGGCCTGCCTGCGGCGAAGGCCCGGCGATCGGCGCGGCGGCTCCGGGAAGCTGGGGACCGAGCCGCTCCAGCCGGTCCAGGCGCGACTGGAGCGAGCGTTCGTCGGAGTAGGCGGCGGGCAGCAGCACCCGGGCGCAGATCAGCTCCAGCTGAAGCCGCGGCGAGGTCGCGCCGCGCATCTCGGTGAGCCCGGTGTTCACCAGGTCAGCGGCCCGGCTCAGCTCCGCGGCGCCGAGTCCGGTCGCCTGCCGCTGCATGCGCTCCACCACATCGGCGGGGGCGTCGATCAGCCCCTTCCCGGCAGCCTCCGGGACGGCGGCCAGGATGACCAGGTCCCGCAGCCGCTCCAGCAGGTCGGTCACGAAGCGGCGCGGATCGTGGCCGCCCTCGATGACCCGGTCGACCACCTCGAACGCCGCGGCACCGTCACCGGCCGCGAAGGCGTCCACGACGGAGTCGAGCAGGGCACCGTCGGTGTAGCCGAGCAGGGCCGTCGCCATCGCGTAGGTGACGCCGTCCTCGGCGGCGCCGGAGAGCAGCTGGTCCATGACGGACATCGAGTCCCGCACCGAGCCGCCGCCGGCCCGCACCACCAGCGGCAGGACCGTCTCCTCGACCGGGATGGACTCCCGCCCGCAGACGTCCGCCAGGTAGTCACGGAGGGTGCCGGGCGGCACCAGCCGGAAGGGGTAGTGGTGGGTGCGGGACCGGATGGTCCCGATCACCTTCTCCGGCTCCGTGGTGGCGAAGATGAACTTGAGGTGCTCCGGGGGCTCCTCGACCACCTTCAGCAGGGCGTTGAAACCCGCCGGGGTGACCATGTGGGCCTCGTCGATGATGTAGATCTTGTAGCGGCTGGAAGCGGGGCCGAAGAACGCCTTCTCCCGCAGGTCGCGGGCGTCGTCCACACCGCCGTGTGAGGCCGCGTCGATCTCGATCACGTCGATCGAGCCGCCGCCGTTGCGCGCCAGGTCGAGGCAGGACTGGCAGGTACCGCACGGGTTCGGGGTCGGGCCCTGCTTGCAGTTCAGGCAGCGCGCGAGGATGCGCGCACTGGTCGTCTTGCCGCAGCCGCGCGGCCCGCTGAACAGGTACGCGTGGTTGACCCTACTGTTGCGCAGCGCCTGCTGCAGGGGGTCGGTGACATGCTCCTGCCCGATGACCTCGGAGAAGGTCTCGGGGCGATAGCGGCGATACAGGGCGAGGGACGACACGGGTACGACCGTATCGGAGCCGACCGACATCCGGCGCCGGCCCACCGCCCGCGTCCGGCACCGCACCCCGCGCACCGGCCCGGAGGACGGGCGGGACCTTCGACGGCGGACCGTGCCGGGCCCTCGCACGGCGATCTCCAGGCGGGCTTCCGGGGCGGGGTCTCGGGCGAGGGATCACCGCTCCGTGCGTCGCTCCGCCCGGTCCCCGTACCGCCTGGCTCCTCGCACGTCCCGGGAACGTCAACGCCCCCCACGCACCCGCCAGAGCCAACCTACCCTTGCTGCCTTCCGGCCCTGGGGGAGTTCAGTCAGATAGCGCCACGTGAGGGGCTGCGCCCACACTACCCGATCACCCGGGCCCGGATCGAGTTCGCGAGCACCCCTCCACGTCTTGTACAGTCTGCGGCGGAGGATTCGCCTAGTGGCCTAGGGCGCACGCTTGGAAAGCGTGTTGGGGGCAACCCCTCACGAGTTCGAATCTCGTATCCTCCGCCGTGCTCTCACCGGGCACAACGTCGAAGGCCCCCACCGCTTGCGGTGGGGGCCTTCGACGTTGGTGGTTGCAGTTTTGGTTGCAGTTGCCGTCTACCGCCCGTTGAGGACGGCCCGGCACACGTTGCAGTACATGGCGGCGTTCCGCCCGTAGCGCCGCATCAGCTGGCCGCAGCCGGCACACAGCCCGAGTTCCCACCCCGGGCATCCCAGCGCGGCGGAGGCCGCTGCGCGTTCCACGGCGGTGATCCACATCGGGTCGCGGGAGCGCTGGACCGGCATGCGGGGAAGCGTGAAGCCGCCGGTCGGCTGGTCGAAATCGCGGACGGGCCGACCGTCGCTGACGAACCAGCCCTCCTCCCCCGCTCGGCAGGTGCGGTCGACCTCCTGCGCGGCGAAGGTGATCACGTCGCCCTCGTCCTCGACCGGGGCCGCCGGGAGAGGAGCCTTCTCGCCGATGAGCTCCTGCCACAGCGCGCGGTCGTCGGCCGACACCCACATGTACCGGCCGGCGCGGCCGTTCCCTCGGCTAGGAACGTAGACCGGGACGCTCTCGCCCGTAGCGCTCCGCAGGACCAGGTCCTCGATGTGGACGGGCTTCCGCCGCGGGAGGCACAGCGCGGGCACGAACCAGTCCGCGTGAATCGCGCTACAGTGACCGGCGCCCTCGCTGGCCAGGCAGTGGCGATCGCTACTGGGTACGCACTTCCAGACTTCGAGGTGCCGATACCCGCCGCGGATCACCATCTCCTTGCCGTCGGTGATGTCCTTCCACGGCATGTCGTCGACTCGCGCCCACGGAGCGCGGTCGATCAGGGAAGCCGTCCGGTCCTTCGCCACCCAGAGCGGGGCGATGCCGTGCTCCACGGCGTTGACCGAGCGCCGGTGCACGCTGCTCGGGCTCAGGTGGTGGTACTGGATCTCCCAGCCGATCCGGAGACCGCCGGGACCGGTGACGACGGCGTCCGAGATGCTCCGCCGGTTGGCTACGAGAACCTCGGCCTCGGCCTCCAGGCCGTACCGTCCGGCAGTCTCGACGATCCGTTCCTTGGTGGCCTTGTGCTGGGCGCTCTCCGCCGGCGTCGCCTTGTGCGTGATCGGCAGGTGCGAGGCGACGAGCGGCCTCCGGCCCCCCACACGACCTCGGCGAATGAACATCCAGGGCGACTTGCCGCCCGACTCCGACAGGCACTCGCGCTTCTCGTGGTGCGCCAAGCATTCGAGCAGTTGTGGCTCACGCTCGGAGACGCTGGCGGTGATCTCTTGGAGCAGATCGGGACGGTCCGGGTGACCGAGGTCGGGCAGGGACAGATTGATCTCTATGCCGTATCCGGTGTGCCACACCCCATTAGCCATTCCTCCACCATAGGAACGACCACTGACACACAACAGGGTGCATATGGGCTCGAACTCCGTTAGCCGGCCCCAAAGTTCGTGGGGCCGGCCATAAGGAGTCGGCCGGAGATCAACGGCTGACCGTGGTGGTGATCAGCGGCGCCACTTGTCCCAGAGCCACGCGATCACCGTGACCGTCACGAATCCGAGCACCTGCTGGGCCTCGTTGCCGATGCCGGTGGTGTAACCCGCCGCGTATCCGACGGCGACGGCCGCGACGAACATCTCGAACCTGGGCGGCTGCTCGCTTCCGACCATGGGGACGCGCATACTGGACATGGTTCTCCTCCTCATTCAGATGGGTTGGACCATCCGCCGGACCCCGGAGATCTGTGGAAGGTGACACGGGATCCGGCGGAAGCATTTGAGCTAGCTGTCGTCGCCTCGCTCTTCAGCCGTCGGCAGCTCCTCCTCGTACAGCTCGGAGCTCACCAGTTCGCCGAGTTTGGCGGCCGTCTCACGACGCTGCCGCTCGGACAGGCTGCGGAACGCACGCCACGCGAGTTCAGCAGGGGAGCTGGGTCGGCGCCCCATGGCAATCCAAGCCAGTACGAGTGATTTCTCTGCCTGAGAGAGGTCCTTCAGGCGCTCCCAGACCGCCTCCGGATCTGGTGCCCGCCGAACTTCTTGTAGGGCGCGCGTCTTGTAGACCCGGTCGAACGAGGCTGAACGGAGAGGGACGAGCGCGTGAGGCTCTCGTGTAGCGCGGGAGCGGATGCCTGGCTGCCAAATAGGATCGCCGGCCTGCACGAACCGAGCCTCGTGGGACCTCAGAGCTGGGTCGTCACGGTTGGTCGCGATGACCCACCCGTAGTCCCGCAGCTCTCGTACCCGGCGGTCAATCTGGGCGACGTCGGGGAAAGCCTCGCGCAGCTGCGCCTTGGTGTAGACGTTCCCTTCGCCTACCTCGCTGGCGAGCCACAGAGCTGTCCGAACCTTGGACGACATCTTCTTGTCGGTCCAGTCCGGCAGCTTGGATCCCGTCACGTGCTACACCCCCATCACCTGTCGCATGCCAAGTAAAGCACATCCGGCGCGCTTCGGCGCCGTTTTCCGGCGCAGTTCGGCGCAAGGTCGCAGTGAGTCGAGCAGAGACTCGGCGTTTTCGGGCAACAGAACTGTCCGAGGGAGGCTCGGCGCGCACACCGCTCGTTCGTGAACAGAACCCGTGGCCGGAACCTGCCCTAGTAGGGTCATGGACGTGGCCACTCCTCTGCTCTCTGACATCGACTGGCACGACCTTCCCGCCCTGCCCGCGGAGGCCGTGGAACACGGCGAGGTCTTCACTCGACGCTGGGTGGTCGACCTGATCCTCGACCTCCTCGGGTACACGGCCGACAAGGACCTCTGCGAGGTGAAGCTGGTCGAGCCGGCCTGCGGCTCAGGCGCCTTCCTGGTCGCTGTCGCGTCCCGGATCAGCACCTCCTGCCGTACCCACAATCGCCCCCTCGGGGACGCGCTTGCGGCCGTGCGCGCTCTGGATCTGCTGGACCGCAACGTGCATCTGAGCCGCGCAGTCATCGAGAAGCAGCTGGTAGGCGAAGGATGGCAGGCCAAGGAAGCCCGCCAGGTGGCAGCCGCCTGGGTCGATCAAGGTGACTACCTGCTCCAGCCCGATGCAGACCACCGAGCCGACTACGTGGTCGGCAATCCTCCGTACATCCGCCTCGAAGACGTCCCCGACGACCGGATGGCGGCCTACCGCAGCGCCTGCGCCACGATGGGCGGCAGGGCAGACATCTACATCGGCTTCTACGAGGTCGCGCTGCGCAGCCTCAATCCTGAGGGGCGGCTTGGCTTCATCTGCGCCGACCGCTGGATGCGCAACCAGTACGGCCGCCGCCTCCGACAGATGGTGACCAGCCGCTTCAGCATGGACCTGGCCCTGGTCATGCACGACGTAAATGCCTTCGAGGATCAGGTTTCGGCCTATCCGGCGATCACGATCATCTCGAACCGGCCCCAGAGCGAAGCAGTGGCAGCTGACACCACTCGGGCATTCGGCAGCACCCAAGCCGACGACTTCGCCGCCTGGTACGCGAAGGACGCGGCGGAGTCCATCACCACCACTGCGTTCCAGGCTGCCCGCATGCCGCACTGGTTCCCCGACGAGGACTCATGGCCAGCAGCCTCGCCAGCCAGGCTGGCCCTCCTCGAAGAACTCACCGAACGCTTCCGGCTCCTGGAGGACGACCAGACCGGGACCCGCGTCGGTATCGGCATCGCCACAGGCGCCGACAAGGTCTTCCTCACTGCTGACGACGCCCTGGTCGAGAACGACCGGCTCCTGCCCATGGCCATGGTCCGGGACACCACCAGCGGCACCTTGAACTGGACCGGCACCTACCTGGTCAACCCGTGGACAGCCGAAGGCGACCTGGTCGACCTCACGGTCTACCCGAAGCTCTCCGCGTACTTCAAGGAGCACGGGGCCGCACTTCGCAAGCGGTACGTGGCGGTCAAGCAGCCTCGGCGCTGGTACAAGACGATCGACAAAGTCGACCACCGCCTGGCGCGGCGTCCCAAGTTGCTGTTTCCGGACATGAAGCTGACGATCCATCCGGTCCTCGACGAAGGCGCACTGTACCCTCACCACAACCTGTACTTCATCGTCTCGGATGTCTGGGACATGCGCGTACTCGGTGGTCTGCTGCTGTCCAAGGTCGCGGAAGCGTTCGTGGAGGCGTACGCGGTCAAGATGCGAGGGGGAACCCTCCGATTCCAGGCACAGTACCTCCGCAAGATCCGTGTGCCCGACCCGGCAGCAATCAGCGAGAGTGACCGAGCTGCCCTCGCAGATGCCTTCGACAAGCGCGACGTGAAGGCCGCCACAGAAGCCGCCTTGCGCGTCTACGGACTGGCCGAGCTGCCCGACTAGGAGGAACGGATCTTGACGGTCACCCGCCAAGACTTCGAGGACGCCATAGCTGCGTACTGGGGCGCCAAGCAGCTACAGAGCGAGCAGGCAGCGATCAAGGCCGCGGTTGGGGCCGGCACGGCTGGGTCGGTGCGCGGCGGCAAGCACTTCGACGTGATCGCGGCCCTCTTGGCGAAGTTCTTCCTCGAAGCCGGCTACCCGGCCGAGAGCATCCGCGTCAGCAAGTCCCAGGGGCTGGAGCTACCCGGCTACTACCGGCCACAGAAGCAGTGGGACCTTGTAGTTGTGCATGAGGGCGTACTCGTCGCGGCCTTCGAAATGAAGGCGCTCGGCGGGCCCTCGTACGGCAACAACTACAACAACCGGGTCGAGGAAGCGCTGGGCAGCGCGGTGGACCTCCGCCGCGCAGCTATCGCCGAGCTGTATCCGAAGGAGAAGCCCTGGCTCGGCTACTTCTTCATCATGCAGGACGGGGAAGGGTCCCGGAGGCCGGTCAAGACCGCGAAGGGCGCCCTGCCATCTGACGAGATCTGGCACGGTACTTCGTACCAGGACCGGTTCGGGATCTTTTGCGAGCGCCTCATGGCCGAGCAGCTCTACGACGCCGCGTGCTACGTCACATCGTCGGCTGAGGACCCCAAGCCCATCGAGCTGGTGGAGAGCCTCGATTGGAGGCACTTCTCGGCAGCAATCAATGCGCGCCTCACGTACTTGAAGGACCTCGGGCTTCCCGGCTAGAGCGATCAACAGCTCTCGGGAGGTATGCCGGCGCACGTAGGTCCCTTTCCTCCAGGTGCCCTCTGGAGGAAAGGGACCTACGACTCACTCACCGAGCATGGCTTTGACCAGCTTGATCCGGCCTTCGATGGCCACCTGCAAGGTTCGCGCGGTCGCCGTCGGCAGAGGCTCCTTGTAGGTGATGCTGCCGCCCTCCGCCCTCTGCGTAGTGATGAACCACCCGATGTCATAGACGTTCTCACCCACGAAGCGGCTGATCATCTCTTGGTAGCGCTGGGTGTACGACATCCCCTTGAAGGCCGGATCGGTCTCGAACAGCGCATGAGACTGCCTGATCACCTTCTCGGTCTCCTCCGTCTCTTCGAGGACGAAAACGTAACCCAGCCACGGCGGTACAGCCCCGAAGGGCCCGTTCTTCTTCTGGGCGGCCGCCAGGTCAGTGGCGCTACCCAACGCCTCCTCGAAGCGATTGTTGAAGTTCTTGCCCACGCTGCCCACCTGCGATTTGAACTCAAGGGCGGCAACAAGGACTTCCTTGTAGAGGACGACCAGATCCCATTGCTTGCGAACACGGTAGTAGCCCGGCAGGTAGGGCTTCCCCGTCCGGATGTCTCCCGCAGGGATACCGCAGTCGAGGAAGATCCCCTTCACGGCGTCCTCGAAGCCCTTGATGTGCCCATTGGCGCGAGCCTCGCCGCCAGCCTTCCCGCCGTCCTCCTGGTGGCCCCTCTGCTCACCCTTGGACCAGAAGTCCTTGACTGCTTGCTGAATCACCTCGGGCTTCACGTCACCCATCCTCGTCGCTCGGCATACGCCACTGGCTCGAACTCACGCACCTCAGTTGACCCAAGTCTGAGGGGTGGGACTGACAGTGCGTCCACAGGGCACCGAGGCGGCTTCGCTCTGCGCCCATCTCTGCGGAGTGCGCGGCGGGTTGCACCAGGGACTGGTGCAACCCGCCGCGCCTCGTCTAACAGGCGTCGAGGTCTCCGTACCTTCCCGGGTTCCTTGCTCGGTCCACAGCCTGTGCGCAAGCCTCAGCGAATGCGGCAGCAACGGCCTTCTGGCCCGTGCCACGGACCTGGGCCTCGATCTCCTGGCCTGGACGACGGGTGGTGTGCCAGCGCACCGGGAGGTCGGTGTAGAGGTCGCTCTCGAATTCCCAGGCCGTGACGGACCATTGGTCATCGCGGCCGATGTTGAGCCGCCCGCCGCCGGGCAGGAACACGGCGTGGGCGTGGTGGACGATCCGGCGGTCGGGCATGCGGTCGCGGATTGCCCGTGCTCCACCTGGGCCCTTGTGCTCCCACTTCTCCCGGTCCCATTCTTCCACCTCTGCCGAGTGGGCGGGATGGTCGGTGCCCCATTGCGAGGCCACCGCATCCGCGTGCTCACGGTGCAGGAACGGGATGCTGCGTTCACCGAGGAGAGCCACGTACACCGTCGGCTCCGCCGGAACGGAGGTCTTGCTCGGGCCAGGTACTGGACCTCCAGGGGCCGGTTCGAGCACGTGCGGCTTCGGGCCCCACAGCAGGCCGCTGATCTTCGCGGCCGTCTGCTGGAGCACGGGACCAGTGAGGTGCTGGTAACGGCTGCGCATTCGGGCGGACTTGCCGGGCTCCCAGCCCATGATGCGGTCGACGACCGCGTCGGGGACGCCGAGGATCAGAAGGACCGTGGCGGCAGTGTGGCGGGCGTCATGGAGGCGAGCGTCGCGGACCTTCGCGGCCTTCAGCAGGTCCTTCCACTTGTGGTAGTCGGTGTTGGGGTTGAGCGGCTCGCCGGTCGGCGACGTGAACACGTACCCCTTCTCCACCCACAGGTCACGGGCAAGGGCCCGCTCGCGGTCCTGCTGTTCCTTGTGCACGCGCAGCAGCTGCAGGAGTTCCTCGGGCGCGCCGATGGGGCGCTTGCCTGCGCGTGTCTTGGTGTCCTTCGTCTCGCGCCGGGCGCTGATCCGCTGCGGGCAATAGCCTGGCTTGCGACCGCACTTGTCGCCGCAGCCGTGCTGGTAGCGGGGCCGCAGGCGACCCCGGCGTACGAGGATCACGCCCGCCTCGAAGTCGACATCCGCCCATTTGAGGCCGAGGACTTCGCCCTGACGCAGGCCGAGCGCGAGGGCGATGACCCAGCGGGCGGTGTTGCGGTGCTTGTCCGCTTCGAGGAGGAGGCGCTGCACCTCCTCCAGGGAATACGGCTCCACCTCTTCCTCTTCCACCTTGGGCGCCTTGGCGATGGAAGCCGGATTGGTGGTGAGATGACGGCGGCGCTTGGCCTCGTTGAGCGCGGCGCGCACAGTGCGGTGCGCCTGGTGGGCGGTGCCGGCGGAACTACCGGTCGCCTGCATCTTCTTGTAGAAGCGCTCCAGGTGCTCGGGTTCCAGCTTCTCCAGGCGGTGGGCGCCCAGGCCGGGTATGAGGTGATGGTACACCGCGACGCGGTAGCCGTCGATGGCGTTCTCGGACACGCTCGGCGCGGCGATGTTCTCCACCCAGTGAGTCAGCCACGTTTCGACCGTCCAGGTCTGGCCGGCCTTGCGAACGCCCGTGGAGTCACGCTGCTTCTCCAGGTCGCGTACGGCCTTGGTGACCGCGGTGCGGGTCTTGCGGCTGGTGTGGCGGCGGTCGGGGGTGCCATCGTCCTTGACGCCAACGGTGACGTAGCCGTGCCAACGGCCGTCCTTGCCCTGGAAGATCGACGAGGCGCCGTTGGGCTGACGGGACTTGGTTGAGCTCATGTACGCCCCTCAAGCCGCGGTGCCGAAGCCTTCGCGGCTGAGGCGACGTTGGAGAAAGTCGTTCACCGCCTCGACCGGGACGCGGCGCAGCCGTCCGACCTTCGCGGAGGGGATCTCGCCAGAGGAGAGGTACTTGTACAGCGTGGTGCGGCCGACGCCCATGCGGCGGGCGGCCTCGGCGACGGTGAGGCCAACGAGGGTGGCGTCGTCCTGGTCACCGCTCCGCGCGGCTATGAGCGCGCGGAGAGAGTCCTCGGGGACGTCGAGGAGCTGGGCGATCCGGGCAAGCGGCAGGGAGGTGCTCTGAGGCAAGAGGGCTCCTTGACCGGCGGGCGTGGGCGGCAACCCAGGCGGCAATGCCGGTCGATCGTTAGGTATGGCGGTTGTGGGACTGCAGGGGTCCGCCACGGAAGGATCGGCGGCGTTCGCAGCGCCGAGGTGACCCCTGCGGGCGGTTACTGGGCCGGAGGCTCGTCGGTCTTGTCAGGGATAGACATGCGGTCGGGACCAAGCCAGCTCTGAAGCCTGTGGGTTGAGCCGCGGTGGCGGCGGAAATCGTCGCCGGAGGCGACCTCAAGCTCGTGCATGAGCATGACCTTGACCATGTCCTCATGCTCCGGGTGGGCCTTGGCGTAATCGTCGAGTTCGGCCATGATCCGGTCTTTGGCCTTGCCCAGGGCGTGCCAGTCCTTCCACTTTTCGACGTACTCACCGACGAGCCGTCGCACCTGGGGGTTCATGAGCTGGCCGGGAGGGCTGGTCAGGTCGTCAAGGGGCAGGTCGAAGACCTTGCAGAAACCGAGTGCCTCGTCGAGGTTGACCCTGCGGCGCGGCTTGCCGCTCTCGATCCGCCAGATCGCAGACTGGTTGATCGGATGGCCGGCCTTGGTCATCTCCTCGGCGAGCTTGGCCGTACTCCAGTCGCGGACCTGGCGCTCCATCTTGATGCGCTCGGCCACGTGAGTCTCCGGTTCCGGCCGGTCCGTTCCGGCGCGGGCAGCGCCGTCTTCGTCGCTCGTCGTTCCCACCTCCTCTCGCTCTCGACCTGGCGGTACAGCCGTGGCCGATGACGAATAGCTAACACTAAGCCGATCTGCATTGCAAGCCAATCCGATTTGAATCAATGCTGGTAGTGTTGTGGCTGTCCTCGGACGGGGGTGGACACGAAGAAGCCCCCGGCGCTGCGAAACACCGGGGGCGAAGTAGAAACCCCACAACCGCCATACCTAACGATTCGACCGGCCTGGCCGGGGTTGCCGCCCCATGTGGCCTGCCGGGTGAGGAGTTCTATGTCCCAGGGTACGACCCTGCCGTCCCAGACGCCATCCCGCTACGAAGAAGGCCCCACGCCGTCGCCACTGGACGGGGCGGAGCCTCCACAGAACGTGGACGCCGAGCGCGCGGTCCTCGGCGCCTGCATGCACAACAGCGACGCCATCGACGCGGCCCGGCCCGTCCTTGGCGACGATGCCTTCTACCGACCCGCGCACGAGACGATCTGGCGCACGTTGCTCACGCAGCACCGCGAGAGCAAGCCGACCGATCCGATCGCCCTCACCGAGCTCCTCGAGGAACAGGGCGACCTGCAGCGTGTCGGTGGTCGCCCCTACGTGTTCCAGCTCGCTGACGTGCTCTACGGCACCGGCAGTGCGGCGTACCACGCGGAGCTCGTCCGCAAGAAGGCCGACCTCCGCCGCCTGCGCGCCTCCGCGGTACGCATCCTCCAGCGGGCCCAAGAGCCGGGTGCCGACCCCGAGGCGATACGCAGCGAGGTCGAAACGGAAGTACGCGCCGAGCGTGAGCGCGCCCTCGCCTCGGGCCAGGGGCGCCTTAACCGCTTCGCCAGGGACGGGTGGTCCTTCGTCAAGGAGACCGGCGCAGATGCCGAGCCCCTGTGGGGAACCCGCGAGAAGACAGTCTGGGCCTCCGGCGAGAGCCTGATGATCATCGGCGCTCCCGGGGTCGGCAAGACCACCCTGGCCCATCAGGTGATCTTCGCCCGCCTCGGCTTGCAGGAGACGGTCTTGGAGATGCCAGTCACCCCCAGCAGGCGGGTGCTGTACCTGGCCATGGACCGGCCCAAGCAGATCGCCAGGGCCATGGACCGCCGTGTCTTCGCCTCGGACGAGAAGACCCTGCGCGAGCGGCTCGTGGTCTGGGCAGGTCCGCTGCCCGCCACCCTCGACAAAGAGCCCGACCTCCTCGCCGATCTCGCCTCCGCGCACCAGGCCGGCACCGTCGTGATCGACAGCCTCAAGGACGCGGTCAGCACGATGGTCGACGACGGCGCCGCAGTCACCTTCCACAACGCCCGCATGCGTGCCCTGCGCAACGGCGTGGAGATCATGGAACTGCACCACCAGCGCAAGGCCGCCGCCGACGCCCCGCGCGGCCAGCGCCCCAGCCTGGACCAGGTATACGGCTCCACCTGGATCACCGCAGGCGCGGGCAGCGTCCTCTTCGTCACCGGGAAGGCAGGCGATCCCGCCGTCACCCTGCACCACCTCAAGACCCCCACCGGAGAGGTCGGCCCACTGGACGTCACCCACGACCACAAGCGCGGCACCACCACCCTCGACCCCACCAAGGACCCCGCCGTCCTGCTGTGCACCGCCCCGAACGGGATGAGCACCCGCGAGCTGGCGACCGTCCTGATCGGTGGGGGCGAGCCCGAACGCGCCGACCTGGAGAAGGCGCGGCGCCGCCTGGAGAACCTCGTGGCCACCGGTCTGGCGACCAAGGTCGACGGCGTCGCCGGAGGAGCCGGAGGCGGCCAGCAGGCGCGTTACTACGCCTCCTCCCGCCACCTCACCGCCGTCGGCTGAACCCCCCGACGGTCCGCGCAAAGCAATCACGGAACCGTACACGCGGCCCTCACGCGTGCGCACCGCCGTGAACCGCTCACAGCGCACACGCCCACTGCAAAATCGCAGGTCAAGCGATCACGCGAGCGTCCACGCCGTACACGCACGCAGGCGATCACGCGCGGGCCCCCCTTTAGAAGGGGCCCGCGTGTACGCCCCCTCCGTGAACGCCCCTCACTTCCCCACCTTGGAGCCCGCCCTTGCACTCCCCTGCCCCACGCACACCGGCAGCCCTACACGGCAGCCGCGGCATCCACGCTGGCACCGCCCTGGCTCCGCTCGCCCCGGCTGCCGAGGAGGACCAACTTGACGTTCCTGGCGATGCTCGCCGAGCACCCGCATCCGCACCCGCTGGGCGTCGGCGCGTGAACCACTGGGGACACGTCCTGCTCGTCTTCGGCCTGGTGGCCGTCGTCATCATGGCTTTCCGTGTCTCGTGGAACGCGCTGTCCGACGTGGCCCGCGCCATCGGCGCCGACTCCACTGCCGCCCTGCTCTACCCGATCGTGGTCGACGGGCTGATGGCCCTCGCGCTCATCGCCACCCTCGTGCTCACCGGTACCGACCGAACGTTCGCGCTACGCGTACTGGCGACCTACACAATCGCCAGCCTCCTGCTGAACTACGTCCACGGCCTCATACCGGCCCTGCACACCCCGTCGGGCCAGTGGGGCCGACTGACCGACTTCGCCCCTGCGAACTGGGCCCTCGTACTGGTAGCGACCTCGCTCCCGATCGGGGCGATCTACTTCGGGTCGGACCTCGTGGCGAAGGTGCTGCACCACACTCCCGAGTCGGCCGACTCCGCCGAAGCAGCCTCCGCCCAGTCGGGTAGCCGGCAAGCAGGCGAGCAGGCCGCACAGTCGAGGTCTGACCAGGCCGGAACGGCCCCCGAGCAGCCGACCGAGTCGACTCCCGTGAAGGTCACCGAGACGCCCGTGACAAGGCCGACCGAGGCCGACAAGTCGGCTCCCGCCCCCGCGGCCCGACCGCCCCGGTCGGCCACCGTGACGAAGCCGACCGGAGCCGCCCCACGTCGGGCGACCGGTCGCGCCCCCGCCGCCAAGTCGACCGCCGAACGCACCCGCACCGACGCCGAAATCCTCGACCAGGCCCGACTCCTGACCGCCGACTGGAGCGACGACCGGCTGACCGCCGAGCGCCTGCGCAACGAGCTACGGATCGCCCAGAACCGCGCCCGCGCCCTGCGCGACCAGCTGCGGGCCGAGCGCACCGGCCAGGCCAAGCCCGTCGGGTACAACGGCTTCGCCGAGCCTCTCGACGGACTCGGCGAAGCCGCCTCCCAGCAGCAGCGGGAACCGGACACAGCCCCCGTCGGCCCCTCCTGACTCCCGCAAACGCACCGATCGCCCACCCTTCCGGCTCACCCCGTGCCCCATGCAGACCAGGACGGAGTACGGGGGCCGAGCGCAGCGAACACCCGGCACCAGCACCCCACGGAGAACCGATCCATGCACGGCCCACACCGCGAACTCCCTGTCCCTCAATGGGATATGACCACCGACCTCAACAGCGCAGCAAGGTATCCCGCTGGACCGTCCACAGGCCGGTCCCACGGGGAAGCCTTCGCCCCGGGGGTGGCGGAGGCTCTCGGGCACCAGGGGGTGCCCGAGGAGGAACAGCCCGCCGACGCCGACCCCGCCGCCGCTGCTGTGTCGCTGCCGCGTGCCGCCGACGTAGCCGCCCTGCGCCGAGTCGCCCGCCGCCGCAAGCCCGACCCCAACGGTCGGCGTGAAGGGCGTGTCGATGCCCGATACAGCGACGAAGAGAAGGCCGGCATCCTCGCCAAGGCCAAGTCGCTGAACATCAGCGGCGCCCATTACGTCGCCCTCGTCACCCTGGCCCACGTGCACGGCGAACTCACCGTGCCCGGCCAGCGCACCGAGCTGGACGACTACATCGACGAACTCAACACCCTGCGTCAGCAGGTCGCCGCCATCGGGCACAACGTCAACCAGATCGCCAGGAAGCTCAACTCCGGCGGCCCTCCCCACCCTGGGGACAGCGCCCTGCTGACCCAGACCGAGCACACCCTGAACGCCGTCGGCACGGCTGTCGGACACGTCGCGGCAGCCGCGAACCAGGCCGTCAGCCACAAGGCGACCCGATGATCGCGAAGATCAGCAGCGGCAAGAACACCGCCAAGTTGATCCGGTACCTGTACGACACGAAGAAGGCCAAGGACCACACCGACCCGCATCTGGTCACCACCTGGGATGGCTTCGCCCTCGATCCCGGCCGCACATCTGACGACTTCGACGCCACCAAGAAGCGCCTCGTGGCCGACCTGGACCTGCATGTCAAGCAGGCCGAGCGGCTCGGCCGCGCACCCGAGCAGCATGTGTGGCACTGCTCGATCCGCGCCGCCAAGCCCGACCACCACCTCAGCGACGACGAATGGGGCGACATCGCCCGCCGCGTCGTCGCCGCCACCGGCATCGCCCCCAACGGTGATCCGGACGGCTGCCGCTGGGTCGCCGTCCGGCACGCGCCAGACCACATCCACATCGCCGCCACAAAGGTCCGCGCCGATCTGCGCACCGCCCGGCACTGGAACGACTTCCTCACCGCCGACCACGAACTGGCCGCCGTCGAGAAGAAATACGGCCTGTTCCAGGTCGCCCGCGGTGACCGCACCGCCGCCAAACGGCCCACACGCGCCGAGCAGGAGAAAGCCCATCGCGCCGGGCAGGCCCGAACCGCTCGCGAACGGCTGCGCACTACAGTGCGCACTGCTGTGGCCGCCGCCACCAGCACCGAGGAGTTCATCCGCCTGCTGCAGCACACCAACGGCGTCCTCGTCGACGTCAAGCACTTCCCCTCCGGCGACGTGCGCGGCTACACCATCGCCCTTGCCGGCGACACCAACGGCAGACAGGAGCCCATCTGGTACTCCGGCTCCGCACTCTCCCCCGACCTGTCCTTCCCCAAGATCCGGAAGCGCCTCGGCACCACCGAACAGCCGCAGGGCCCGCGCCGGGCGAACCCTTGGTACCAGGCCACCGCCGCCGCGGAACGCATCCCCCACCATCTCGACCAGGCAGACGACGGGGCTGCCCAGGCCCACCTGGCCGCCTTCGGCGAAGCCCTCGACGCCCTTCCTCTCCTCGCACCCGAGAGCGTTGGCCCCCGACTCCGTCAGGTAGCGGAGATGTTCGAGCCTGTCACCCGCTCCCGCATCCAGGCCGAGCACCAACACGCCCGCACTCTGCGCGGCGCCGTGCGGACCATGGTCCGCGAGCCCGCCCCCAGGGACGGTGCCCTGCTGGCGATGTTCCTCGACGTCGCGATCCTCGTCGTCATCGCCGCCGCCCGTTGGCACCAGTTCCGCCAGCACGACCAGCAGGTCGCCGCCGCCCACCAGACCCTGCTCCACCTCCAAGCCGCCTACGAGCAGGCGACTGCCGCACCGCTGATCGTTCTCGCCCAGCGCCGGCCTCCCCAGCAGGTAGTGGAGCGGTACATCCTTCTCGTCCGGCAGAACGTGCACGACAACGCGGAACAGGTCCTGGAAGACCCAGCCTTCGACGCACTCGCAGCCGTCCTCGCCGATGCCGAGAACGCAGGCCATGACCCAGAGCAGCTCCTCCAGCAAGCCGCTGACCAGCGCGCCCTGGATGACGCCCACCGCCCGGCACGTGTCCTGGTCTGGCGCATCGAACGCCTAAGCGCACGGCCGGCACCCAGTGCCCGCGCGCGTGCGGCCCAGGCCCGGAGCACGGCACAGCGCCCCAGCGCACCGGTGCAGGCGCCGACGGCCGCCCCGGCCTCGCCGCCGCAGCCTCCACCAGCACGGCGGCGATGATCACGGCCGCGTTGACAGTTTGGGGCGAGCAGTGCCAGCGCCTCCTCCCATCGAAAGCGGTCGGAAGCGGTCGGCCCCGCCGCCGGCCTTCGGCCGGTGAGGCTCGTAGGAGCCGATCAGGACGCCCATCTCGCGCAACCGGTCAAGGCTCTGCCGGTACGCGGGATGGGCGGCCTGGGCGGAGTTGAGATACAGGAGGATGGCGGTGGGGATGCCGAAGCCGTACGCCTCGCACAGGATGCCCAAGACGAGAGTGTCGGAGATCCCCGCGGCCCACTCGTTCATCATGTTGAAGGTGGCCGGGGCCGCCGCGATGGCGTCGGCGGGTGGCAACGGACGCGGGTCGCCGGGTCAGCGCCAGGCCAAGCGGATCGGGTAGCCGGTCTGGGCCTCGACTTCCTCGGCGCCGATGAAGCCGAGGCCCTGCGGGGTGGCGACCGCGCCCACATCCCGGTTCGCTTCCTGGGCTGTGGTGATCAGCTTGCTGACGTCGTCGGCAATGCCGGAGGCGGACACGACGACGTACAGGAAGGGCTTCTTGGTCTGCTGGTCGGGCTGATCACTCAGGCTGGGAATCCCAGTAGACGGCTGAAGTATCCTCGACCGCCGGTCTACGGGACTCGGCCGTCCGTCTTCGCGTGACGCGGCTCGACAACTTCATCAGGAGGGCCGCACTTCCCGGCCAAGAACCGCGGTGACCGCTCGCTGGTGGACGAGGCCGGTGCGTACGAGTTTCACTTCCGGGGTGAAGCAGTCCACGATCGTCATGTGGTTGGCCGCAGGGCATACTCCTCCGTCGACGATGACGGACACCGCGAGGCAGGAGGCCGCGAGGAAGGCGTGGACCTCGTCAAGAGTCACGGCGGGGCCACGGTCGTCCGGGCCGGCATCGCCGGAGATGTTGGCCGTCGTCGCGGCGACGGGAACCTTGGCCCGCGCCGCGAGTTCGCCAAGGATGCCGGGGGCCACAGTGGTGAGCGCTGGCGAGCCGACGGCGGCGTGGCGTACGGCGTCCTTGGGGTCCCGCCAGGGCAGGAGGAGCGCGAGGTCACCGGGCCAGAACTGCTGGGCGAGCTTCCGTGCCTCGGCTCCGAGTTGGAAGCGCTGCTCGCAGACGGCGAGTGAGGGAGCGACGTAGGCGAGGGACTTGCCGCTGGGGCGCCGCTTGCCCTTGAAGATGCTGCCGGATGCGTCCGCGTTGCTCGCATCCGCGCACATCATGTACCAGCGGTTGGTGGGGACGATGACGAGTTCGCCGGATTCGATGGCGCGGGCCGCGGCGTCGAGTTCGCCGGGGTGGACGGTACGCATGGAACTACTCCTGGGAGGTCGGCGCGGAGACATCCACGAGAGGCGGGTAGTCGATCCAGGGGTCACGGAGGGCTTCGAGGCGACGGCCCGCGTGGGCCGGGTGGGAGACACGGAAGTACGCCATCACTCGGGGGAACGGCATGAGGTTCTGGGCCACCGTGTGGGGAACGAGGTGGTGCATGAGCAGGACATCCCCGGGTGTGCCGAGGAACGGGGTCCCACGCTCGCGGCCGATCTCTGGCGGAACCTGCTCAGTCATTCCGAGCGACCACTCGTCGGCGAACCAGCGGGCCATGGTGATGTGCCCGCCGGGAAGGTAGTGCAGTGCCCCGCACCGCGGGTCGCTGATGTCGGACAGGACGACGCCGACGAGCAGCGAAAACGTACGCAGCTCTCGCGGGTCCAAGTGGGGGCAGGAGACCCCGTCGACGTGCATGGCCTTCTCCGGTTGCACGCCGGGGAACTCGCCTTCGGGCACACGGATCTGGACCTGGGCGGTCGTGACCGGGTCGGCGTCACCGAGCAAGTCGCCCACGAGCCCGGCCGCTCCGGTGTCCGTGTACAAGGAGAGCAGCTCTGCGCGATCTCCCAGTTCCGGGGCGAAGGTGCGCCGGGAGTACGCGGGGATGTCGTCCGAAGTCATTTCCTTCCGGTACGACGCGTCGATCAGGGAGACGGCTCGCTTGACCTGGTCGGGTTCGGCCAGCCCGCGTCGTATGAGGACGCCGTCCCGTTTGAAGGTCATCTTCTCCTCAGCCGTAATACACATGGGCCCTCCGTGCGTCGGTCGGTTCGTTGGAGGTGGGTGGGACGAGCCGGTCGAGGACATCCGCGCACGCGCTCAGGGCGGCGGCGACGAGTGTCTGGCCGTACTTTTTGGGAGCTCGGTGCCGGGGTTGACCACGCAGGGGAGGTCGTGCCGGTCCACGACGTGCGTGGCCAGCCGAGCGGCGAAGCATCGGCGATGACGGTGTCGGTATCGAGCGGCAGGTGCGGGCCGTGCTGCTCCAGGGACCCGACCGGCAGGCAGAGGGTCGACTGCTCACTCAGCTCGGCCGCGACGCGCAAGGCTGTCAGCCTGCCGTCCGCCCTCTCCTCGCCTTCATCTGTCATTTCCCGCCCCGCCGTCCGAGGCGAATGAGGAACTCGTTCTCCTCGGGGAAGGTGTTGTTGTCGCTGAAGTCGGCCAGCCGCTGATTCAGAGCGGCCTCGAACTCCTTCAACCGGTCGCCGAAGAGGTGGGGTGCGGCGAAGGACGTGGAGTAGAGGTAGCCGAGGATGCTCTCGGCGGTCCAGGTGCGGTGGACCGGTACGCGAACTTCCTCGACCTCGTTGAAGGGCGATTCCTCCATGATCTCGCTGTAGGGGCGGTTGTGGTGCTGGAAGGTGCCAGAGCCCGCGCGTCGTTGCTCCCCGAGGAAGCTCTTCACGACGTCCCGAACGGCTTCCTTCCAGGGGCTGCCGGCGGCCCAGAAGCTGTTGTCCCCGAAGATCGCGACGACGCCGTTCGGAGCAACCTGCTCGTCCAGGAGGGCCAGGACGGCAGCTTGGTCGAGCCAGTGGAATGCCCGGCAGATGGTGACGAGTTCGGCCTGCCAGCCGGCGGGCGGGGTGAAGTCCTCTGCCGTGCTCTGAACGAGGGACAGGCTGGAGCCCTCGGGGAGCTTCGGCCGTAGCGCCGACTCGGCCGCAGCGAGCATGTCGGCGTCGTTGTCGACGGCGACGATGTCGTCAAAGCGGTCGAGCAGGGCCTCGGCCACAAGGCCGGTCCCTGTGCCGACGTCCAGGAGTCGGCGGGGGCCGTCGGGACGTGCCGGGGCGGCGTGGTCGAGTACTGCTGCCACATCGTCGGGGATGCCGGGACGGAACCGGCGGTAGTACGAAGTGGTTCCGGTGAAGAGGCTCATGCGACGCTCCCTGCTGCGAGGTGTTCGATGTGCGTGGCGGCTGCCGCCAGGTCGATGGCGACGAGCACACCGTGGTCAACGACCAATGATTCATCGGGGACTCGGCGCCCGCGGGATATCCAGACAGCCCTGCAGCCTGATTCGACGGCCCCCACGATGTCGCAGGCCCAGTCGTCGCCGACGTGGATCACATGATCGGCGCCGACACCGAGCTGGTCGACTACGGCGTGGAAGGCGCGCGGGTCCGGCTTGGTGTGGCCGATGCGGCAGGAGGGGAAGAAGTCGCTCACCCAAGGGGAGAGCAGACTGCGCAGTCCCTCGGTGTCGGCGTCGACGCACGTGACGTTGGACAGCGTGACCACATTCGCCACGGCACTGATCCGGCGCAGGGCCTCCGTGGTGCCGGGAAAGAGACGGAACGAGGCCGGGGCAAGGTCGCGAGGAAAGGCTTCCGCTGGCATCTCCAACGCCTCGCAGACCCCCGCCACCACGGCGTCGGTGAGCGCTGGTTGCGTGTGGAGACCGGCCCGCATGACCGCCCGAGCCTGAGCCGCAGGCAGCGGGGAGGCTTCGGCCAGCCGCATGGTCAGGCCAGGGCCGTCAGCGGTGCCGAGGGTTCCGCCGACGTCGACCGTTACCAGGAGCGAGAGTTCGGTGGTCATCAGGGCCTCTCTGTGGTCGTCGGCAAGGCGGAGACGATCGCTTCCACCCGTGCCTGCCGGATGGCGGTGGTCGTGGACTCGGACAGGAAGGTCAGGACGTAGCGCAGCTCCGCCTCGTCCAGCGCCCCCAGAGAGCGCCCCTGGTACGCGGCCACCTCCTGCAGGTCGGACGGAATGGGTCGCGGACGCAGTCCGTGCGGCAGGCGGAGCGTCCCCTGCCACGCTGTGCCCAGATCGGGCACAGCATCACGGCCGGCCGGACGCAGCACGGTGACGTCGTCAAGGGCCAGGATCCGCACGGGCACCGTCGAACTCCCCGTATTGAGGATCCCCTTGAGGAAGGTGTCATGTCCGTCGAGCCGCTCGGAGAGAACCAGCAGCGGTCCGTCCGGGCCATGGCTGACTGTGCCGGTAACGGGAAGGTTCAGCGATCTGCCGGGCATGTTGTGCTCCTCGGGGTCGTGCCGAGACCTGGAGTGTCCGGTCTCGTACAGGCGCTGGCGGCGCGGCTCCCACTGGAGCCGGTACTCGACAGCCGGCACAGCGTCGGGGAAGGCTGCCGCGAGATGGAGTCCGGGAACGATCGAGCGGCCGTGCGGGTATATGAATATGGCCTGGGCTTGGGCCAGATCGAGGATCTGCATCACGCGGGTGAGCCCGCCGCAGCCGACGACGTCGAGGGTCAGAGCACTCGGCCGCACGTACTGGATGAGCCCGGCGGGGTCCTCGTCGCAGTGCGCGCGCTCGCCGACGGCCAGGGGCAGGCGAGTAGCTGAGAGGAGTTCGTATGTGTCCGAGTCGTGGTGCGGCAGCGGATCCTCCAGCCAGCACAGACCGGCGGCGTCCACCCTCCGTGCGAAGGCCATGGCCACGGCTGGGGTCCAGGTGCCGACCGCGTCGACGGCGATGGGGGCGCCGATGGCCTCGGAGCCGCGCTCCACAGCCCGTGCCATTCGCTCAGCGGCCTCGCCGGCGGGGTCCTTCGGGGCTCGGCGAAGTCCCCACTTGGTGAATCGCCAGCCACCCGCCGCGACTCCACGCAGCACATTCAGGTCGTCGCAGCTGGTGAGGTCCTGCGTGAGCCACGAAGCATAGGCCGCCACGGATGGCTGCGGCGTCCCGGGTGCGAGGAGATCGGCCACAGAGCACGAGGTGAGGCGACCGTGAAGATCCCAGGCTGCGCAGTCGACCGCGCCGACCGCCCACGAGGCGGCGTCGGACGGTGCAGTGCGAGCAGCCTGTCGCAGTCGGTTGAGCAGGCCATGGTGGTCTGCGGCATTTTTCCCCTGCACGGCGGACGCCAGCGTGTCTCTCGCGTAGGCCCCGATCCGTTCGCTGACCGGGCCATAACAGGCTCTCCTGCCGTATGTGTGGGTCACTCTGTGGCGGGTTGGCGGCCGGGGAGGGGGGGGTTGTCACCGGCGAGGGGGAGCATGACGAGGGCGATGATGGCGTCTGCGGTGTGGAAGCCGAAGCCGCGGCGGATGATCAGGCGGGTCTTGGTGTTCGTGGACTCGATCAGGCCGTTGCTCATGCCGGTGGTCAAGGCGGCACGGATGGCGTCGTGGTGGCGGCGGATGCGGCGTTGGAGGTCGACGAAGCTGTCGAT
>NZ_AUKR01000012.1:0-195568 GCF_000424845.1 Streptomyces sp. TAA040
GGCCGAGGGCTTGTCCGTAGGTGCTCGCGTCCACTGTGTTGGTTCTGAGACAGCAACCAGACCCCATACACATGTCATTCCCCGTTTTCGGGTGGGTGGGGTGTGTGTGCGGGTGGTGTGTGTTTCATTGTGTTTCGGTGGTTATAGCGTGAGGGAAACGCCCGGTCACATTCCGAACCCGGAAGCTAAGCCTTTCAGCGCCGATGGTACTGCATGCGGGAGTGTGTGGGAGAGTAGGACGCCGCCGAACAATTCTTGAGTGAAGAGCCCTGCCGGGTCATCCGGCAGGGCTCTTTCTCGTTTCCCCGGCCCCCCTTTTTTCCACTACCTCCGCCCGCACCCCCGTTCTCCGCACCCGACCCGCCACAACCTCGGGGCCGCCCCGAGGGGCGGCCGTAAGCTGGACCGATGCGCTACGACCTGGTGATATTCGACAACGACGGTGTCCTGGTGGACAGTGAGCCGATAGCGAACCGCGTTCTCGCGGCCTACCTCACCGAGCTGGGGCACCCCACGAGTTACCAGGACTCGCTGGACGACTACAAGGGCTCGGCCGTGCACCGGGTGCACGACCTCGTCCGGGAGCGGACGGGGAAGCTGCTGCCGGACGACTTCGACAGCACCCTGCACGCCCGCACCTTCGAGGCGTTCCGCCGCGAGTTGGAACCCGTCCCGGGCGTCGCCGAGGTACTCACGGTCTGTGCCGACGCGGGCGTGCCGTATTGCCTCGCCTCCTCGGGCACCCACGCACGCATCAGGGTCGCGCTGCGGAAGACCGGGCTGTACGACTTCTTCGGCGAGGCGCGGATCTTCTCGGCGGAGGACGTGGGCCGTGGCAAGCCGGCTCCGGACCTGTTCCAGCACGCGGCCCGGAGCATGGGGGTTGTTCCGGAGCGTTGCGCCGTGGTCGAGGACAGCCCGCTGGGGGTGCGGGCCGGGGTGGCCGCGGGCATGGACGTCCACGCCTTCGCCGCGATGACTCCGGCGGAGCAACTCACCGGAGCGAAAAGCGTCTTCACGCGTATGAGCGAGCTCATTGCGCTGCTGGCCTGACCGGTCGCGGTGACCGGCGGATACGGTGGCCGGTATGAGCTGCAGTGCGCAACTGATGTGGGACGAGGCCGTCCTCGGGTACGACTTCGGCGCGGAGCATCCGATGGATCCGGTGAGGCTGGACCTCACCATGAGGCTCGTCGAGTCCTTCGGCCTCGACCGGAAGCTGACCGTCGCGGGCGCGCGCGCGGCGGGCGAGGCGACACTGGGGCTGGTGCACCGCGCGGACTACATCGACGCCGTCAAGCGGGTCTCGGCGGACCCCTCGCTGGCGAACGGCTCGTACGGTCTGGGCACCGATGACGACCCGGCCTTCGCGGGGATGCACGAGGTGTCGTCCCTCATCGCCGGCCAGTCCGTGGGCGGCGCGGAGGCGTTGTGGCGGGGAGAGGCCCGGCACGCGGTGAACTTCGCGGGCGGTCTGCATCACGCGATGCCGGGCGCCGCGGCCGGCTTCTGCGTCTACAACGACGCCGCGCTCGCGATCGCGCGACTCCTGGAACTGGGCGCCGAGCGGGTGGCCTACGTGGACGTGGACGTCCACCACGGCGACGGGGTGCAGGCCGCCTTCTGGGACGATCCCCGGGTGCTGACCGTCTCGCTCCACGAGCACCCGCGGGTGCTGTTCCCGGGCACCGGGTGGCCCGAGGAATGCGGCGCCCGGGGGGCCGAGGGGTCCGCGGTGAACGTCGCGCTGCCGCCCGGCACGGCGGACGGCGGCTGGCTGCGCGCGCTGCACGCCGTGGTGCCCGAACTGCTGGCGGACTTCCGGCCGACCGTCCTCGTCACCCAGCACGGCGCGGACACCCACATCGAGGATCCGCTCGCCCACCTCGCCGTCACGGTCGACGCCCAGCGGGCCGCGGCGTCGGCGCTGCACGACTGGGCCCACGACTACGCCGACGGCCGATGGCTGGCGTTGGGCGGCGGCGGATACGCGGTGGTGGACGTGGTGCCGCGGAGCTGGACGCATCTGGTGGCGATCGCGGCGGGTGTGCCGATGCCGCCTGCCGAGGACACCCCGGCCGAGTGGCGGCAGCAGGTGTATGCGCGCACCGGCATTCAGGGGCCCCGCCGGATGACCGACGGCAGGGAGCCGGAGTGGCGGGCATGGCAGGACTCCGGCTACGACCCGGCGGACGCCCTGGACCAGGCGGTGCTGGCAACCCGCCGGGCCGTCTTCCCCTTCCACGGCCTGCTGCCCTGAGAGCGGGTGCGTCGCCCGGCGGGGATCCGGGGCCGGTGCGGGCACCGGGACGGCGCGGAACTCTGTGCGAGGGGTGGCCTCCGGGCGTTCGCCGTGCCGTTTTCGGGTGCGGCGGCCATCATGGCGGAGGATGCCGAAACCGTTGACCGCGCCGGAACTCCGCGCGCACCTGCTCTCCACCGGAGTGGCCGGCCGGGTGTCCGGGGACCGGGAGAAGGTGCTCCGCAGGTGCCGCCAGTTCGCCGCGGGGGACCCACGGGCGTTGCTGGGCCTGGAGCCCGCTCGGGACTGGTCGCCGGCCGCGCTGCTGGCGCTGCTGGCGGAGGCCTGCGGAGAGCCGGCCGCGACCGCGGTCAACGGTCCCGTCACCATCGACCCGGACCGGACGATCCGGGCCCTGGACCGGTTCGCCGCCCGGCTCGGACGGGCGGCGGCCGCGCGCGGCCCTGTGCTGCTGGGTACCGGTCACCCCGGTGGACTCCTGGAGTTCTACGCCGGGTTGGCCGCCGGGCTGAGGTCGGCCGGGTGCCCCGTCCTGACCCCTGGGGACGGGGAACGTGTCGACATGACGACGCGATTCGGCGTACGTGCGTACGGGCTCTCCTACGTACGGGGCGTCGCATTGGTCCACGAAGCAGGCGCACGGGAAGGTGCCGGTGCGCCGGGCGCACACACTCATTCCCCGCTCCCGGTGCGGGTCGCGCTCGGTGCCGCGGCCGCGTGCGGCGGACCGCTCCCCGCACTGGTGATCGGTGATCACGGCTGGCTCTGCGGCGCAGGTCAGCTCGGTTTCGAGGCGATGGGGCCGGCGGATGCCGACGACCCGGCGGTCTTCGTGGGAGAGGCGGAGGGGCAGGTCGTGGTCGCTGTTCCGCTCGATGACGCTGTGCGGTCCGAGTGCTACCGACCGCTCACGCGCTATGTACTCAATCAGGCATGTCTGTCACAGTAGGAGACCGATCGCTACTCCTCTTCCCCACTTGCATCACCCGCCCCTAATCTGGGGAGGAGCGCGCATGCGAGCTGGAGTCACCGGAGGGGAAGCCGGTGCCCGACATGTGCGGAAGGTCAGGTGTGACATGGCTGTTGGTGAGAAGCCTCTCAGCGAGGTCAACTTCTTGACCGTGGCGGAAGTCGCCGCGGTGATGCGTGTATCCAAGATGACCGTGTACCGGTTGGTGCACAGCGGTCATCTGCCGGCGATCCGGGTGGGCAGGTCCTTCCGGGTCCCCGAGAACGCCGTGCACGAGTACCTCGAACAGTCCTACGTGGGGGTGGAGAGCGCCTGACGGCGGTCCGAACCCCACCTTCGTAACGAGCAGCACTCGGTGCCGGGTAGGCTTGGCCGACGTAGGTAGTGTGGGCTCGGACGCCCCGCACCGAGTGAATCGAAGTGAGCGAGGGTAGTCGTGGGCTCTGTTATCAAGAAGCGGCGCAAGCGGATGGCGAAGAAGAAGCACCGCAAGCTGCTGAAGCGGACACGTGTGCAGCGTCGCAACAAGAAGTGAGCGAACGCGTGGCGCACCGGTCCTAGGACCTTTCTTCCTCGGCCCTCCCCCGGTTCTCCGGGGGAGGGCCGAGGTGTTTCTCCCGCCGCGTCCGCGCACCCGGCGTGGTGCGGCGCGGGGACCGCAGGACACCGGGGGACGACGACATCGGCATGGGCAGCCGATACGGTGGCCGTGAAACCGGCCCGCGGTCGCGGACGCAACGGTGAGGGAGGGGCCTTGAGCAGAGTCGTACTCGTCACCGGAGCCGCCCGGCAGCTCGGCGGACGCCTGGCCCGCCGGCTCCAGCGCGAGCCGGACGTGGAACGCGTGATCGCGGTGGACGCGGTCGCGCCCCAGCACGACCTCGGTGGCGCCTCGTTCCTCCGCGCCGACATCCGGGACCCGGCCATCGGCAGGGTGATCGCCGAGAACGGGGTCGACACCGTGCTGCACATGGACGTGAACGGCGCTCCGCTGGCGCCGCGGAGCGGCCGCACGCCGGTGAAGGAGACCAACGTCATCGGCACCATGCAGGTGCTCGGGGCCTGCCAGAAGGCGCCCTCGGTCCAGCGGCTGGTGGTCAAGTCCAGCACCAACGTCTACGGTTCGGCGCCGCGCGATCCGGCGGTCTTCGTCGAGTCGACCGTGCCGAAGGCGCTGCCCAGCGGCGGGTTCGCCAAGGATGCGGTCGAGGTCGAGGGCTACGTCCGCGGCTTCGCCCGGCGGCGCCCCGATGTCGCCGTCACCGTGCTGCGGTTCGCGAACATCCTCGGACCAGGGGCGGACTCGCCGCTCGCCGAGTACTTCCGGCTGCCGGTGCTGCCGACCGTGTTCGGCTACGACCCCCGGCTCCAGTTCGTGCACGAGGACGACGTTGTGGACGTCCTGACGCTCGCTGCGGGCGCGCCGCGCCGCGGCAGCCTGACCGCCGGCACGTTCAACATCGCGGGCACGGGAGTGCTGCTGCTCTCCCAGTGCGCACGACGGCTGGGGCGCCCCACGGTGCCGATGCTGCTGCCGGCGATCCGCTGGGCCGGCACCGCCCTGCGTACGGTGGGGGTGACCGACTTCTCGCCGGAACAGATCCGGTTGCTCACCCACGGACGGGTGGTGGAGACGTCCCGGATGCGCGAGGTGCTGGGCTTCACCCCGAAGCACAGCACCGTCGGCGCGTTCAGTGGTTTCGCCCGCTGCCAGGGTCCGGGGCTGTTGCCGCCGGAGAGCCTGGCCCGCGCCGTCGACCGGATTCAGGAGGCTGTCCGCCATGGCTGACGCCAAGGTCATCCCCTTCGACGACGACCGGTCCCGCGGGGCCAGCGGGGCGGGGCGCGCCGCCCGCCCGGACGCGTCCCGGGCGCGTACCGGCCGCCGTCGTACGGGCGCCGCGCCGCTGGCTCCGGTGCCCGAGCATACCGACGGCGGGTCGCGGGAGCCCGGTGGCGATGCGCGGGATGACGGGCCGCGGCAGGGGGCGGTGCCGCCGGGCACGGAGCGATCCGCGGGACTCCTGGAGCGGGTGCTGGGGAGCAGCTGGGACCGCAAGGCGGCCGAGGGCCTCTCCTTCGTCCGCCGCAGGCTCACCGGCGACTACGCGGTCGACGACTTCGGCTACGACGCCGAGCTCACCGACCAGGTCCTGATGTCGATGATCCGGCCGATGTACGAGAGGTACTTCCGGGTCGAGGTGCGGGGGATCGAGAACCTCCCGGCCGACGGCGGCGCCCTGGTGGTGGCCAACCACTCCGGCACGGTGCCCTGGGACGGGCTGATGCTCCAGGTCGCCGTGCACGACCGGCATCCGGCGGAGCGGCGCCTTCGTCTGCTCGCGGCCGACCTGGTCTTCATGCTGCCGGTCGTGAACGAACTCGCGCGGAAGGCCGGCCACACGCTCGCCTGTGCGGACGACGCGCAGCGGCTGCTGGAGCGCGGCGAGATCGTCGGGGTGATGCCGGAGGGCTTCAAGGGCATCGGGAAGCCGTTCTCCGAGCGGTACAAGCTCCAGCGCTTCGGCCGGGGCGGTTTCGTCTCCACCGCGCTGCGCGCCCGGGTGCCGATCGTGCCGTGCTCCATCGTCGGGGCGGAGGAGATCTACCCGATGGTGGGGAACGCCCGTACGCTCGCCCGGCTGTTCGGCTTCCCGTACTTCCCGCTGACGCCGACCTTCCCCTGGCTCGGGCCGCTCGGCGCGGTGCCGCTGCCGACGAAGTGGACGATCCAGTTCGGAGAGCCGATCCCGACCGACGGCTACGAGCCGGAGGCGGCGGACGACCCGATGCTGATGTTCAACCTGACCGACCAGGTGCGCGAGACGATCCAGCACACCCTGTACAAGTTGCTGGTACAGCGCCGCTCGGTCTTCTTCTGACGCCTGCGCCCCGCGCGCTCCGGCAGCGCCTCGCGCCCGCCGCCGGGCGGATCGCGCCGGGCGGGGGCGGAGCGGGCTGAGGGCCGGCCGGCAGTGGTTTGACGACCACTGCCGGCCGGCCCTCAGCGCGGGGCGGGGGACGGGCCGTCAGCCCTTGTCCTCCGTCTCCAGGCCGAGGCCCGGCAGCCCGCCGGGGAGCAGCGGCGGGATGGTGATGTCCGGGGAGGGGAGCCGCGGCTCCTTCTCCTCGGTGTCCCTGCTGCCGGAGCCGGGGCTCTCCTCACCTCCTGGCGGGTCCAGCAGGCCCCCGCCGCCGAGCAGGCCCTCCTCCTCCTCCTCCTCTTGCGAGCGGTCGGGGCCGGGGGAGGTCCCCGTCTCCTCGCCGGAGCCGGTGGTGCCGGACTCCGAGGGGTCGGTGCCGGTGGAGGGAGCGGCCGGTTCGCCGCCCTGCTCCGGTGTGCCGGGCGCGTCCCCCGAGGGGCTCCCGCCCGGCTGCCCTGCGGGCCTGCGGTCGTCAGGGAGCAGTGCGTCGAGGGGGACGACGTCCTGCTCCATGGCCTCGAAGACCGAGTTGACCTGCTCGCCGAGGTCGGCCAACTGCACCGGCAGTTGCTCGCGGAGCTGCCCCCAGCCCGTGCGGTGCGACTCGGTGAAGGCGGCCAGGGACTGGAGGGGACCCATGCTGCCGTCGCGTTCGTGGGCCCTGCTGAGCAGCCTGCGGCCCTCGGCGGCGTTGCTCCACATGGAGTCGAGGGACTTGCGCACCTCGGTCAGCGACTCGTGGTCCAGGGGTCCCGAGCGGCCGCGTTCCATCAGCCGGCGGGCCTCGTTCATCCGGTTCGAGGCGTGGTCGAGATGGACCACCCCCCGGTCGGAGTCCGTTCCCGCCAGATCGAGCTTGAGGTCCTCCATGCCCCGCTTGAGGCCGTAGAGGGTGTCCCCCGGGAGGGCTTCGGTGCTGGCTGCAGCGACGCCGCCGAAGGCCCCGGCCGCCACCCCCACCGTGAGTCCGCCCGCGGCCAGGCCCTTGCTCAGTCTGGACCGCGGCCGGAGTCTGCCCAGCGGTCCGAGCGGGGTCGCGCGGTGGGCGCCCCTGCCGGTGGAGCGCTGCTCGGGCACCTGGGCGGCACCCGACGCGAACTGCGTCTCCATCGCGGCCACGAGCTGCGCCCGCTGGACGGCCTTCACCTCCTCGGCCAGCTCCGGCTTGGGCAGTCCGCCCAGGCCGTCGGCGAGCGCGAGCATCAGTGCCTGCCCGTTCTCGTCCGCCGGCTCGTCCGATCCGACCGAACCACCGGAACCGCCGATGGCGGTGTCCTCGGTCCGGACAGCAGGGCCCTCGGTGTCGCGCTCTTCCAGGGCCTGGGCGAAGGCATTGGCTCGCCGGTTCGTCGACACGGATCCGATCACGGGCGGCACCTCCTCTCGTCAGCACGGGTGACCCCCGGCCTTCTTGGCAAGGTTGCGCGGAGCCGATCCGCCCACCCGGTCGAATGATCCGGTGAGCGAGCCGGCAGAGTCCGCTGGGAGTCTGCAAAGACCTCAACGATCGGCAGCGCACTCGGGTTACGGACTGGCGATGATGTGACTGCCGAACGGGTGCGCGGCGTGACCCCGGGTCCGCACCCGGGCACCGGGGGTGTTTTTCGATGGTCGGCCGGTCCGCCCGGTCGAGGGGTCCGGTGGTGGTGTCCGGTGTGCCCGGTTCCCTCGGGCGGGGTGCCGCGGTGTGTGCGGTGGTGCGTCCTGCGGGTCTCGGTCGGGGGCGCGTGCGCCCGTCGGGCTGGCGGGTGACGCGGGCGGCCCGGTGCCGTCCGCGGGACGGCTGCCGCACGGCGCCCTGGTCGGGACCCGTGGCCACGAGGGCGGCGGTCCCTACCGGGCGTCATCCGGCAGCAGCCTCGCCAGCGTACGCACGGCCCGGTACTGGAGGGTCTTGATGGCGCCTTCGTTCTTGCCCATGATGCGGGCGGTCTCGGCCACCGAGAGGCCGTGCAGGAACCGGAGGGTCACGCACTCCTGCTGCTGCGGGTTGAGCTTGCGCACCGCCTCCAGCAGTGCGGCGTTGGAGAGGTGTTCGAGCACCGAGTCCTCCGGGCTGCGCGCGACCTCGTTGGCGTCGAGCATCTCCCCGGTGGTGACTTCCAGCCGGAACCGGCTTGACTTGAAGTGGTCGGCGACCAGGTTCCGGGCGATGGTGACCAGCCAGGCGCCGAAGTCGCGGCCCTGCCAGGTGAAGGTGCCGATTCTGCGCAGGGCGCGCAGAAAGGTCTCGCTGGTCAGGTCCTCGGCGGTGGCCCGGCCGCCGACCCGGTAGTAGATGTAGCGGTAGACGGTGTCGGAGTACTGGTCGTAGAGCCGTGCGAACGCTTCGCTCTCGCCGTTCTGCGCGCGTTCGACGAGGTCCATCATTCTGCGGCTGTCGCTGTCGGCGGCCGGCCGACGGGCGGTTGAGGTGCCGGCCGAGCCGGCACGGGTTCGCCTGCCGACGGCCGGGGTGGTCGCGGCGCTGGTGGCTCCGTCGGCCAGGGCGTAGGCAGGGCCTACGGGTGTGGGCGCGGCGAAAGCCGGGATGGCGTTCACGGTGGGGACGTGGACGAGCGCGCACAGGTGGTCGACGACCGTCGTGCGCAGCGTAGCCAGGCCCGAGGCGTCAACCCCGACGTGTGGGTACACGGGACTCCCAGAGGCAGAGCTTTCATCACGTGCAGTCCGGGACCGACCGTCCGACCGTCCGGTGGTGGGACGTATGCGTGCCCGAATGCGTCTGAGGAGAATAACGCTTCGTATAGGCCGCGCTACGCCCAGTTGTCGAAATCGCCGTTTCGGTTTGTTCTCTTGCGATTTGCTGGTCGAAAGCAACTCGAACGCATGCCGCGAATTGATCGTTTCGACACGTCTTCCGGTCGGTTCCGATGCGAGTTGTGGTTGATCTGCTATGCGGGGACTGGCCGCCGCTCGGCCGGGGTAGGGAACGCCGATGCCCCGCCGCGTGGCGCGCCGGGGCATCGGGTGGCCGCGGTGGGCGCCGGGGGCTCCGGCGACGCCCCCGGGCTCAGGCGCGGCGCCGGTCGCGGTGCGCGTACGGCGGGGCTGCGTTGCAGGTGGGACGCGTGCGGGGGGAGCCGCAAGGGCTCAGCGCCGGCGGCGCTGGAGTGCCACGGCGGCCGCGGCGCCGCCGACCACGGCGCCGACTCCCGCCGCGGCCGGGATGCCGACCTTGGCCGCCTTGCGCCCGGTGCGGTAGTCGCGCAGCCGCCAGCCGTTCCGGCGGGCATGCGCGTGCAGCCGGCTGTCAGGATTGATCGCATACGGATATCCGACGAGCGAGAGCATCGGGATGTCGTTGGCGGAGTCGCTGTACGCCGCGCAGCGCTCCAGGTCGAGCTCCTCCGCTACGGCCAGTGCCCGCACCGCCTCGGCCTTGGCCGGTCCGTGCAGCGGTTCACCGACGAGCCGCCCGGTGTAGACGCCGTCCACCGACTCGGCGACGGTGCCCAGCGCGCCGGTCAGCCCGAGCCGGCGCGCGATGATCGTCGCGGTCTCGACCGGCGCCGCCGTCACCAGCCAGACCTTCTGCCCGGCCTCCAGATGGGCCTCCGCGAGGGCCCGGGTGCCGGGCCAGATCCGGTCGGCGAGGTACTCGTCGTAGATCTCCTCGCCGATCGCGGTCAGTTCGCAGACCCGGTGCCCCTCGACGATGGAGAGTGCGCTGGTGCGGACGTCCGCCATGTGCTCGGGATTCTCCGATCCGGCGATCCGGAAGTACAGCTGCTGCCAGGCGAACCGGGCGAGTTCGCGCTTGTGGAAGAAGTTCCGCTTGTACAGGCCGCGGCCGAAGTGGAACAGGGCCGCCCCCTGCATCACGGTGTTGTCCAGGTCGAAGAAGGCTGCGGCCCTGAGGTCCCCGCTGACGGGGAACTCCGGTGCCGCGACGTCCGCATCCCGGTGCTGCTCGCCCTTCCGCGCCGCCTCCGCGGCGGCCTCGCCGGCCAGCACGCTGCGGGCGGTGGTGGCGCGTCTACGCGGGGTGAGCCAAGCCAGTGAGCCCATGGTGCGAGCATAGTCACCCCGGTCGGATGCGCCGTTACCGGAGGATGGCCGGGCCCCAAAGCGCGGGACAATGGCTGTCCGAGGACGCGAGGACTGCGAGGGCTGTGAGGTCATGAGAACGGTGACGCTGATCGGCAAACCCGGCTGCCACCTGTGCGACGACGCCCGCGAGGTGATCGTCCGGGTCTGCGCGGAGACGGGTGCGGCCTGGGAGGAGAAGGACATCGAGCAGGACGCGGAGCTCCACCGCGCCTACTGGGAGCAGATTCCGGTGGTGCTGGTCGACGGTGCCCAGCACGACTTCTGGCGGGTGGACCCGGAGCGGCTGCGCGCAGCGCTGGGAGGTTGACCGGTACTCGACTACCATCGAGGTCGTTTTGCCAGTCGGGGGCATATTCGTGAGGAGTGTGGCCGCGTGTCCGCATCGCCGCCTGTGGCGCCGGTCACTTCCCCCGGACAAATCGGGCACCGTCTTTGTGCACGCGTTCACAAAGGCATAGCCTGGGACCGCTGGGGCGTTTCCGGTGTGCGGGGCACGCGCGGTAGCCCATCTTCTCGCGTAAACGGCAGGAGCACCGTGGCAACTGGCCGAACTCATCGACCGGCGACCCGTAGTCGGGGGATCCCCGATGCCACCGTCGCCCGGCTTCCGCTGTATCTGCGGGCCCTCACGGCGCTCTCCGAGCGCTCGGTGCCCACGGTCTCCTCGGAGGAGCTGGCCGCTGCGGCCGGGGTCAACTCGGCCAAGCTGCGCAAGGACTTCTCCTACCTGGGCTCCTACGGCACCCGCGGGGTCGGCTACGACGTGGAGTACCTCGTCTACCAGATCTCCCGTGAACTGGGCCTCACCCAGGACTGGCCGGTCGTCATCGTCGGTATCGGCAACCTCGGCGCCGCCCTCGCCAACTACGGCGGATTCGCCTCCCGGGGGTTCCGGGTCGCGGCGCTGATCGACGCGGACCCCGCGATGGCCGGGAAGCCGGTGGCCGGGATCGACGTGCAGCACAGCGACGAACTGGAGCAGATCATCAGCACCCACGGGGTGTCCATCGGGGTCATCGCGACCCCGGCCGGCTCCGCGCAGCAGGTGTGTGACCGGCTGGTGACCGCCGGGGTGACCTCGATCCTGAACTTCGCGCCGACCGTGCTCGCCGTCCCTGACGGGGTGGACGTGCGCAAGGTCGACCTGTCCATAGAACTCCAGATCCTGGCCTTCCACGAGCAGCGCAAGGCCGGGGAGGACGCGCCGGAGGAGGACACCGCGCCTCCCGCCGCGCCGCCCGCCGCCACGGTGACCAAGCGCCGCGCCCCGGACGCGGAGCCCGGCCCCGGCTCCGCCCCGTACGCGGACTCCGCGTCGGCCACGGGCGCTGACTCGGGCCGGGACTCCGGCCCTGACGGCGACATCCCCGCGGTGATGCCGGCATGAGTCTCCTCGTCGTCGGACTGAGCCACCGCAGCGCACCGGTCAGCGTGCTGGAGCGGGCGGCACTCGCCCCCGCGCTGCGCGGCAAGCTGCTCCAGGACGTGCTCGGGGCCGAGCCCGCCACCGAGGCGGCGGTGCTGTCCACCTGCAACCGGATCGAGCTGTACGCCGACGTGGACAAGTTCCACGCCGGGGTCGCCGAACTCTCCACCCTGCTGTCGCACCACAGCGGCGTCGGGCTGGAGGAGCTGACCGCGCACCTCTACGTGCACTACGAGGACCGCGCCGTCCACCACCTGTTCTCGGTGGCCTGCGGGCTGGACTCGATGGTGGTCGGCGAGGGCCAGATCCTCGGCCAGATCAAGGACGCGCTCGCCGTCGCGCAGGAGCAGCACACCGCCGGGCGGCTGCTGAACGACCTGTTCCAGCAGGCGCTCCGGGTCGGTAAGCGAGCGCACAGCGAGACCGGGATCGACAAGGCCGGCCAGTCCCTGGTCACCTTCGGACTCGAACAACTCGCGGAGGGCGCCGAGGTCGCCGCCTGGGCCGAGGGCAAGCGGGCGCTGGTGATCGGCGCCGGCTCGATGTCCTCGCTGGCGGCGGCGACACTGGCCCGTGCCGGTGTCACCGAACTGGTGATCGCCAACAGGACGTCGGAACGTGCCCGCCGCCTGGCCGAGTCGCTCACCGAGCAGACGGGCCCCGGCCTGTGCGCCCGGGTGGCGGCGATCACCGGCGTCGACGCGGAGCTCGTCGACGCGGACATCGTGGTCTCGTGCACCGGAGCGACCGGTCTGGTGCTGTCCGCGGCGGCGCTGGAGGCGGCGACGGACGGCCGGGAGCGGCCGCTGGCGCTGCTGGATCTGGCCATGCCGCGGGACGTGGACGCCACCGCGCACCGACTCGACCGCGCCCGGCTGGTAGACATCGAGTCCCTCGCCGACGTCGCCGCGGACGCCCCGATGGCCGCGGACGTCGACGCGGTGCGGGGCATCGTCGGCGACGAGGTCGCCGCCTTCGGTGCCGCCCAGCGCGCCGCCCGGATCACCCCGACGGTGGTCGCCCTGCGCACCATGGCCGCCGACGTGGTCGCCGGTGAGATGGCCCGGCTGGACGGCCGGCTGCCGGATCTCGGCGAGCGGGAGCGCGCCGAGATCACCCAGACCGTGCGGCGTGTCGTGGACAAGCTGCTGCACGCCCCCACCGTGCGGGTGAAGCAGCTCGCCGGGGAACCCGGAGGCGCCGGCTACGCCGACGCGCTGCGGGAACTCTTCGACCTCGATCCGTCGACGGTCGCCGCTGTCAGCAAGCCGAACAGGAGCGGCAATGAGCGCGATTGAAGGCCCACTCAGGCTGGGCACCCGCCGCAGTAAGCTCGCCATGGCGCAGTCCGGGCAGGTGGCCGAGCAGGTACGGCAGACGACCGGGCGGCCCGTCGAGCTGGTGGAGATCACCACGTACGGGGACGTCTCCAAGGAGCAACTCGCCCAGATCGGCGGCACCGGGGTCTTCGTCTCCGCGCTGCGCGAGGCGCTCCTGAACGGGGAAATCGACTTCGCGGTGCACTCGCTGAAGGATCTGCCCACCGCGCAGCCCGCCGAACTCGCGCTGGCCGCCGTGCCGCGCCGCGAGGACCCCCGGGACGCTCTCGTCGCCCGGGACGGGCTCGGCTTCGAGCAGCTGGTCGCGCAGGCTCCGGCCCTGCCGGACCGGCCCGCACCAGGTAACGAGCCGTCGGCCGCCGCGCCGCGGTCCGGTTCCGGGGGCGAGGGGCGGCCGATCCGCATCGGCACCGGTTCGCCGCGCCGGATGGCGCAGCTCAACGCCTGGGCGCGGGCGCTGGGCCGGCAGGTGGAGACGGTGCCGATCCGGGGGAATGTCGGCACCCGAATCGGGTACGTGCGCTCGGGAGAGCTTGACGCCGTGGTGCTCGCCGCCGCCGGACTCACCCGCATCGGACGGATCGGCGAGGCCACCGAGCTCATCGCCCCGGACGCAGTCCTGCCCGCCCCCGGCCAGGGGGCACTGGCTGTGGAGTGTGTCGGCACCGACACGCTGCTCGCCGCCCGGCTCGCGCAGCTCGACGACCCGTTCACCCGGGCCGCCGTGCATGCCGAGCGAACCCTGCTCGCCGCCTTGGAGGCCGGTTGCAGCGCACCCGTGGGTGCGCTGGCCGACATGCTCGTCGACGGGCAGGTTGTCACCGAGATGCGCCTGCGCGGAGTCGTCGGTACCACCGACGGTTCCACGCTGGTGCAACTGTCCGCCACCGGTCCCACGCCGGCCTCCGTCGACGAGGTGATGACGTATTCCGAGAGAATGGGTCGTGAACTCGCCGATGCGATGCTCGCCAAGGGAGCAGCCGGTCTGATGGGGGAGCGAGCACTTTGAGCCCCACCACCGCCCACAGCACGAGCGCCGTCGAAGCTTCGGCCGGCGTGCCGGCCGCGAAGCTTCACCTGTACGGCGCGCACGGTCACGTCACCTTCCTCGGCGCCGGGCCCGGTGATCCGGGACTGCTGACACTTCGCGCCGTCGAGGCGCTGACGCAGGCCGATGTACTGGTCGCTGATCCCCAGGTCCACGCCGTTGTGCGGGCCCACGCACGGGCAGGCGTGGACACACCCCTGCAGGCTGTGGACGAGGAGACTTCGGCCACAGTCGCCGGTGCAGCAGATCTTGTCATGGCGGCCGCGCGCAGCGGCAAGCGGGTGGTCCGTGCGGTCACCGGCGACCCGGGGCTCGACGCTGACGCCGCGAACGAGATGCTCGACTGCGCTGCGGCCGGCATCACCTTCGAGGTGGTGCCGGGCGTCGCGACCGCCGTCGGGGTTCCGGCATACGCCGGAGTGCCGCTGCGCGACGCGCACGGCACGGACGTCCGGTTCGTGGACGCGGCCACCGCGGACGAGCGCTGCTGGACGGAGATCGGCGCCAGCGACGCCACCGTCGTCATCTCCACCACGCTGGAGACGGTGACCGCCACTGTCTCCGAGCTGGTGGCGGCCGGCCGGAAGCCGGACACCCCGCTGACGGTCACCGTCGCGGGCACCACGACGCGGCAGCGGTCCTGGACGGCCACGCTGGGTACGCTGGCCCAGACGCTCAGGCAGGCCAAGGTGCTGCCCTCGGCCGACGGCAGCCAGCCGGTGATAGCCGTGGTCGGCGAGCGCAGCGCGCCCGCCCATCGCGAGCGGCTCGCCTGGTTCGAGTCCAAGCCGCTGTTCGGCTGGAACGTGCTGGTGCCCCGCACCCGGGAGCAGGCGGCCTCCCTCTCCGACCAGTTGCGCTCCTACGGCGCAGTGCCGGCCGAGGTGCCGACCATCGCGGTGGAGCCGCCGCGCACCCCGCAGCAGATGGAGCGGGCGGTCAAGGGTCTGGTCACCGGCCGCTACGAGTGGATCGCCTTCACCTCGGTGAACGCGGTCAAGGCGGTCCGGGAGAAGTTCGAGGAGTACGGGCTGGACGCCCGCGCGTTCGCCGGGATCAAGGTCGCGGCGGTCGGCGAGCAGACCGCGGGCGCGCTGGTCGAGTTCGGCGTGAAGCCCGACCTGGTGCCCAGCGGCGAGCAGTCGGCGGCCGGGCTGCTGGAGGACTGGCCGCCGTACGACCCGGTCTTCGACCCGATCGACCGGGTGTTCCTGCCGCGGGCCGACATCGCCACCGAGACCCTGGTGGCCGGGCTGATCGAGCTGGGCTGGGAGGTGGACGACGTCACGGCGTACCGTACGGTGCGGGCCTCGCCGCCGCCGGCCGCCACCCGGGATATGATCAAGGGCGGCGGCTTCGACGCGGTCCTCTTCACCTCCTCCAGCACGGTCCGCAACCTGGTCGGCATCGCGGGCAAGCCGCACAATGTCACCGTCATCGCCTGCATCGGTCCGGCCACCGCGAAGACCGCGGAGGAGCACGGCCTGCGGGTGGACGTCATGTCGCCGGAGCCTTCGGTGCACAAGCTCGCCGCCGCGCTGGCCGACTTCGGCGCCGAGCGCCGGGCGGCGGCCGTCGAGGCGGGCGAGACCGTGAAGCGGCCGAGCGAGAAGCGGCCGACCCGCAGGAGGGCGCGCTCGTGAGCACCTACGGCGGCTTCCCGGCGGCCCGGCCCCGGCGCCTGCGCGGCACGGCGGCCATGCGGCGCATGGTGGCCGAGCACCGTACGCGTCCGGCCGACCTCATCCTGCCCGCGTTCGTCCGGGAGGGCATCGACGCTCCGGTGCCGATCTCCTCGATGCCGGGCGTCGTCCAGCACACCCGGGACACCCTGCGCCGGGCGGCGGTGGAGGCCGCGGAGGCGGGGGTCGGCGGTCTGATGCTGTTCGGGGTGCCCGTCGAGAAGGACGCCTTCGGAAGCGGCGGCACCGACCCGGACGGCATCCTCCAGGTCGCGCTGCGGGACGTGCGCGCGGAGGTCGGGGACGCACTCGTCCTCATGTCCGACCTGTGCCTGGACGAGTACACCGACCACGGCCACTGCGGGGTGCTGGACGCTCTCGGCCGGGTGGACAACGACGCGACGCTGGAACGTTACGCCGAGATGGCGCGGGTGCAGGCGGAGGCCGGTGCGCACGTGCTCGGCCCGAGCGGCATGATGGACGGCCAGGTCGGGCACGTCCGCGCGGCGCTCGACGCGGCCGGGCACGAGGACGTCGCGCTGTTCGCCTACACCGCGAAGTACGCCTCGGCCTTCTACGGGCCGTTCCGCGAGGCGGTCGGCTCCTCGCTCAAGGGCGACCGCACCACCTACCAGCAGGACCCCGCCAACGCACGGGAGGCGCTGCGCGAGCTCTCCCTCGACCTCGCCGAGGGCGCCGACATGGTGATGGTCAAGCCGGGGCTGCCGTACCTGGACATCCTGCGCGCCTTCACCGAGCGGGTGGACGTGCCCGTCGGCGTCTACCAGATCTCCGGTGAGTACGCGATGGTCGAGGCCGCCGCGGAGAAGGGGTGGATCGAGCGGGAGCGGGCGATTCTGGAGACGCTCACGAGCTTCAGCCGGGCCGGCGCGAGCATGATCCTCACCTACTGGGCCACCGAGGCGGCGACGCTGCTCCGCGAGCGCCGCTGACCCCGGCCCCCGGCCGGTCCCGCCGCGGCGGCTCCCGTGTCCCGGCTCCGGCGGGGTGCCTGGGCCCCGCCGGAGCCGGGGACGACGGGTGCGTCAGAAGACGCGCTGGCCCGGTGTCAGCAGTCCGTCGGGGTCGAAGCGGCGTCGGGCGGCGCGCAGCCGCGGCCAGAGCCGCCCGAAGTGGTCCCGCCAGTCGGACCGGTCGAACGGGATCGAGCCCACCGGGTACTGCGTCCCGCCCCGGGCCCGCACCGTCTCGTACGCCGCCCGGTTCGCGGCGACCATCCGGTCCACCGTCCCGGTGTCCTCGGGCGGGCAGGTGCGCAGCACCGCCAGCAGGTACGGCACCGGGTCGTCCGGCATCCGCAGCAGCGGGGTGCGCAGCCGGCCGCCGCTCAGCGGGTACAGCAGCACCACCCCGGCCGGACCGACGCCCTCCGGGGCCAGCCGGGCCAGCAGGTCAGCGGCCAGCGGCTCCACCTCGTCACCCGGCAGCAGCAGGTTGAGCCACGGGTGCGCCCAGTCCCACAGCCCGGTCTCCTTCTGCAGTGCCACGACCGGGGCCAGCCGGTCGATGAAGGCGTAGTAGCCGAGGTCCTCGACGGTCGGGCCGGACGGCTCGAAGCGCAGCCCGGCGAGCAGTTCGGCGTCCTCCGGCGCCGGCCCCGCGGGCGGTCCGTAGGCGACGGCCTCGATCAGGTACGTCCGGTAGGCGCCGGAGTCGTCGGCGGCGACCTGGCCCTCCAGGTAGTCGAACCGGCGCTCGGCCGCCAGCCGCCGCTGGTCCTCCAGGAAGGTGCCGAGGTCGGTGTAGGGCAGCAGGTAGTGCCGTACCGTCTCCGGTGCCCTGACCAGCCGCAGCGTCGCGCCGACCACGAGGGCGCACTGGCCGAGCCCGGCCCGTACGGCGTCGAACAGGTCGCGGCACCGGGTGGCCGAGCAGCGCACCAGTTCGCCGGCGCCGGTGACGACCCGCAGTTCGGTGACGGTGTCCACCTGGGCACCGTGGCGGTGGGTCTGTCCGCCGATCCCGCCGACGGACAGGGTCCCGCCCACCGACAGCTCCAGGTAGTCGGTGAAGACCGGCGGTGTCAGCCCCGCTGCGAGCGTGGCCCGGGTGACGTCGCTCCATCTCGCGCCCGCGCCGACCTCGACCGTGCGGCCGCGCACCGGGCCGATGCCGTCCAGCGGCCCGGTCTCGACGACGAGGCCGCCGGACACCTGCCCCTGCCCGTAGGTGGCGTGCCCCTCGCCGCGCGGGGCGACCTCGATCCCGTGACGGCGGCAGAAGCGCACCATGGCCACGATGTCGGCGACCGAGCCGGGACGCAGCACCGCGGCGGGCCGGCGGTGCACGATGTGGCCGTAGTCGTCGGCGGCCGCGGTGCGGGAGGCGTCGTCGGTCAGCAGCGTGCCGTCCAGCGGGGGCGTCGCGGCGAACCCGGAACCGGCGGGCCGGCCCTCAGCGGTGGCCCAGGCACGGGCCGTCGGATCGAAGCCGATCACCACCGCCGCGGCGGCCAGCCCGTGCAGGGCCGTGCGGCGGGTCGGTACCGGAAAGCGCATGCGGGGCATCCTCTCGGCGTTCCTGCGACGAACGCTGAGACGGTACCCCCGGGCGGTCCCGCCGGTGCAGGCATATGCGAACACCCCGTCGCCTGCGGCGTGTTGATGCCGGTGGCGACGGGGTGCAGCCAGGGTCGGCGCCCGCCGTCAGAGGCGGTCGGGAGTGCGGATGCCGAGCAGGGACATGCCCTGCCGCAGCGTGCGGGCCGTCAGCTCGCACAGGAAGAGGCGGTTCTCGACCGTGGCCGGGTCGCCCGCCTTCAGCACCGGGCAGTGCTCGTAGAAGGCGGTGGTGTGCGAGGCCAGGCTGTAGAGGTAGGCGGCGAGCTTGTGCGGCTCGCAGGAGTCGGCGGCCTGTTCCAGCACCTCGGCGAACTCGTCCAGGTGCAAGCCGAGCGCGCGCTCGGCCGGCTCCAGCGGCAGCTCGGGATGCGGCGTGGGGACGGCGTCACCGGCCAGCCGCAGGATCGACCGGAGGCGGGCGTGCGCGTACTGGAGGTAAACGCTGGTGTCGCCGGCAAGCGAGACCATGCGGTCCAGGTCGAAGACGTAGTCGCGGGACATCGAGGTGGACAGGTCCGCGTACTTGACCGCGCCGATGCCGACCTGGGCGGCGCGCTCGTCGATCTCCGCCTCGCTGAGGTCCCTGGCCTTCTCGCTCACCACCGCGTGCGCCCGCTGAACGGCCTCGTCGAGCAGGTCGACCAGGCGCACCGAGGTGCCCTCGCGGGTCTTGAACGGCTTGCCGTCCTTGCCGAGCACGGTGCCGAAGGCCAACTGCCGGGCGGTGCCCTCGGGAAGCCAGCCGGCCCGCCGGGCGGTCTCGAACACCATCCGGAAGTGCAGCGCCTGGCGGGCGTCCACCACGTACAGCAGGCTGTCCGCGTGGAGTCCGGAGACCCGGTCGCGGATCGCCGCCAGGTCGGTGGCCGCGTAGCCGAAACCGCCGTTGGACTTCTGCACGATCAGCGGGACGGGGTTGCCGTCCGGGCCCTTGACGTCGTCGAAGAACACGCAGAGCGCGCCCTCCGAGCGGACCGCCACCCCGGCGGACTCCAGGTCCTTGACCACCTGCTGGAGCTCGTTGTTGTAGGCGCTCTCGCCGACGACGTCGACGTCCCTGATCTCCACGTCCAGCTTGTCGTAGACGGCGTGGAAGTAGGTCTTCGACTCCCGGACGATCTGCTGCCAGAGCCCGTAGGTCTCCTCGTCGCCGGACTGGAGCTGCACCACCCGGTCGCGGGCGCGGGTCTTGAACTCCTCGTCGGAGTCGAAGAGCGTCCGCGAGGCCTTGTAGAGCCGGTTGAGGCGGGCCATCGCGGCCTCTCCGGCGTCCTCGGTGCCGTCGTCCCCGGCGGAGCCGGTGCGGTCGGAGGCGTCGTCCAGCTTGTGCGGGTGCTCGATCAGGTACTGGATGAGCATGCCGAACTGGGTGCCCCAGTCGCCGATGTGGTGCCGGCGGACCACGGTGTCGCCGCGGTGCTCCAGCAGGTGGACGACCGCGTCCCCGATGACCGTCGAGCGCAGGTGGCCGACGTGCATCTCCTTCGCGACGTTCGGCTGCGAGTAGTCGATGACCACCGTGCGGGGCTGCTCGGTGAGCGGGACGCCGAGGCGCTCGTCCCCGGCCCGCGCCGCGAGGGTGCGGATGAGGGCGCCGTCCGCGACGGTGACGTTCAGGAAGCCGGGGCCGGAGACCTGGACGTCGCCCAGGAGCTCGTCGGCCGGCAGTCGCTCCGCCACCCGGGCGGCCAGCTCGCGCGGGTTGCCCTTGAGCTTCTTGGCCAGCGCCAGCATCCCGTTGGCCTGGAAGTCGGCCCGGTCGCTTCGCCGCAGCAGCGGATCGGTGCCCGCGGCCTCCGGGGAGGTGGCCGAGAGGGCGTCCGAGAGGCGCTGGTGGACGGTGGCGGCGAGGGAGGGGACCGAGGCCATGGGTGCTGAGCCGTTCCGTAGCAGTGGCATGGGATCGGCTCAGTATCCCACGGGCCGCACCCCGTTTTCCGAATGGGACAATGGGCGCGGACAGAGGCCGCAGACCGTCCGGGGCGGCCCGGACCGACGGCGGCCCCCGGACACCGACGCGAAGGAAGTACCGGAAGTGGCGCAGACCACCGAGGAGACCGACTGGGTCTCCCGTTTCGCTGATGACGTCATCGCCGAAGCGGAGCGGCGCGCGCCCGGGAAACCGATCGTCTGTGCGTCCGGACTCAGCCCGTCGGGGCCGATCCATCTGGGCAACCTGCGTGAGGTGATGACCCCGCACCTGGTCGCGGACGAGATCCGGCGGCGCGGTCTGGAGTGCGAGCACCTCATCTCCTGGGACGACTACGACCGGTTCCGCAAGGTGCCGGCGGACGTCGACCCGTCCTGGTCGGAGCACATCGGGAAGCCGCTGACCTCGGTGCCGGCCCCGCCGGGCAGCCCGCACCCGAACTGGGCCGAGCACTTCAAGGCCGCGATGACGCGGTCCCTGGCCGAGCTGGGCGTGGAGTTCCGCGGCGTCAGCCAGACGGCGATGTACACCTCCGGCGCCTACCGCGAACAGATTTTGCTGGCGATGCGGGAGCGGGCGTCCATCGACGCGGTGCTCGACCGCTACCGCACGAAGGCCAAGGACGGCGCGCAGGGGCAGGGCCCTGCCAAGGGCGCGGGCAAGGGCGGCAAGCAGGGGCAGCGGCCGGTGGACGAGGCCGAACTTGCCGCGGCGGAGGGCTCCGGCGCGGCGGCCGAGGACGACGGCGGAGACGGCGGCGCGGGCTACTTCCCGTACAAGCCGTACTGCGGTGCCTGCGGCCGGGACCTCACCACGGTCACCGCCTATGACGAGGACACCACCGAGTTGACCTACGTCTGCGAGTGCGGGCACCGGGAGACGGTGCGGCTCGGCGAGTTCGACCGCGGCAAGCTGGTGTGGAAGGTCGACTGGCCGATGCGCTGGGCGTACGAGGGCGTGGACTTCGAGCCGTCCGGCGTGGACCACTCCTCGCCCGGTTCCTCCTTCGTCGTCGGCGGCCGGATCGTCCGGGAGGTGTTCGGCGGCACCCAGCCGATCGGCCCGATGTACGCCTTCGTCGGCATCAGCGGGATGGCGAAGATGTCCAGCTCCAAGGGCGGGGTGCCGACCCCTGCCGACGCGCTGGAGATCATGGAGGCGCCGCTGCTGCGCTGGCTGTACGCCCGCCGCCGCCCGAACCAGTCGTTCAAGATCGCCTTCGACCAGGAGATCCAGCGCACCTACGACGAGTGGGACGCGCTGGAGCGCCGGATCGGTGAGAGCGCCGCGCAGCCGGCCGACCTGGCCGCGCACGCCCGCTCGGTGCGCACCGCGACCGCCGAACTGCCGCGCACCCCCCGCCCGCTGCCCTACCGCACACTGGCCTCGGTGGCCGACGTCGCCCAGGGCGCGGAGGACCAGGTCCTGCGCATCCTGAGCGAACTCGACCCGCAGCAGCCGCTCGCCTCCCTGGACGAGACCCGGCCGCGGCTGGACCGGGCGGAGCGCTGGATCAGCACCCAGGTGCCGCCGGAGCAGCGTACCCGGGTCCGGGAGGAGCCGGACGCGGAGCTGCTCGGTGCGCTGGACGACGCCCAGCGTGAGGGACTGCGGCTGCTGCTGGACGGTCTGGACGAGCACTGGTCGCTGGACGGCCTGACGGCACTCGTCTACGGCGTGCCCAAGGTGCAGTCCGGTCTCGCCCCTGACGCCAGGCCGACTCCCGAGCTGAAGACGGCCCAGCGCACCTTCTTCGCGCTGCTGTACCGCCTGCTCGTCGGCCGGGACACCGGGCCGCGCCTGCCCACCCTACTGCTCGCGGTGGGTGCGGACCGGGTCCGCAAGCTGCTCGCAGCCTGAGCAGCGACACACGTCCGCACGCCCCGGCCGGATTCGGCCGGGGCGTGCGGACGTGTGCGGGCGGTGTGTTCCGGCGGGTTCAGCCGGCGACGCCCATCTCGGAGTTGTAGCGCTCGCGGAACTCGCGCAGGTAGGTGCCGAGATAGCCCTCGCTGAGCTGCGATCCGTCGCTGTTGGTCACGCCGAAACTGCTGTGGAGGAGACGGGAGAGCTGGGCCGGGGAGGGGAACGTCCCCTGTGCGGCGACGAAATGGCGGTAGGCGCCGAAGTAGTAGTCCTCGCGCGGGATGCCGTCCGGGATGCCGACCGGGTCCACGACGGGTTCCGGTTCGGGTTCCGGCTCGGGCGCCTGGCCCAGCGTACGGAACCGGTTCGGGCCGACGGGGACGGTCAGCTGCGGTTCCGGCACAGGCTCCGGGGCGGGTTCCGGCGAGGGCTGCGCGGCCTGCCGCGGGGCCTGGGCGGCGGGCCGCGCAGCGGCCTGCGGATCGGGTCCGCCGGCGGGCTGCGGCCGCTGCTGGGGCACTCCGGCGGTGGTGGCCCGGGGGTCGTGCGTGGTGTTCGGGGTGTGCGGGGTGTGCGGGGTGTCGAGGGTGTCCGGGGCGGGAGCGGCGCCGGTGGTGTCGGTGCGGTGGACGGGTCCGGCCTCCTGGGAGGCACGGGAGTGCGGGGTCTGCTCGGGGGTGCCCGGCGCCGGAACGGGCTCGGCGCCGGGCCCGGGTATCGGCTCCGCGGCGCGGTGGGAAGTCTGGAGCGCTCCGGCGGTGCCGCGGGCTGCGGGGGAGGCGAGCGGGTCCGGCACCGTGATGCCGGCCGCGGCGAGGCCGGCGTCACCGGTCTCGCTCAGCGGTATCCCGTAGCGGGCCAGCTTCAGCGGCATCAGGGACTCCACAGGGGCCCGGCGCCGCCACGCGCGGCCGTACCGGGCCTGCAACCGCGTCTGGTAGACGAGACGTTCCTGCTCCAGCCGGATGACCTGCTCGTAGGACCGCAGCTCCCACAACTTCATCCGGCGCCACAGCCGAAAGGTCGAGGGGAAGGCCAGCAGCCAGCGCGAGATGCGCACGCCCTCCATGTGCTTGTCGACCGTGATGTCGGCGATCCGGCCGATGGCGTGCCGGGCGGCTTCCACCGAGACCACGAACAGTACCGGGATCACCGCGTGCATCCCGACCCCGAGCGGGTCGGGCCAGGCCGCCGCGCCGTTGAAGGCGATGGTGGCGGCAGTCAGCAGCCAGGCCGTCTGCCGCAGCAGCGGGAACCCGATCCGCAGCCAGGTCAGCAGCAGGTCCAGGGACAGCAGCACCACGATGCCGGCGTCGATGCCGATCGGGAAGAACGGGGAGAACGCCCCGAAGCCCTTGCTCTCGGCGAGGTCGCGCACCGCGGAGTAGCTCCCGGCGAAACCGATCGCCGCGATCACCAGCGCGCCCACCACGACCACGCCCACCAGGATGCGGTGCGTGCGGTTCAGTCTCATCGCGGCCACCCGCGACCCCTCCCACCGTCGGACACTGAGCGGCGCCAGCCTGACACACCCGTCGAGATGATGTTCGACCGGTGGCCCCCGGGCGTCACTTGATCGCGGCGACGACTCCTCCGGCGACCTTCTCGGACTCCTCGGCCAGCGCCTCGGCGCTCGGGGTCTTGGCGTCCTCCAGACCGGCGCCCGAGTAGTCCACGGTGATCACGACGTTGGCCGTCCGGGCCACCGTGCGCTGCTCGCGGTACTCCTCCTTGTCGTCGCCGTCCTTCTTGGTGGTGGTGTAGGTCACCGTGCGCGCGGAGTCGCCGACCCCTTCCAGGGAGCCGTCCTCGGCGTCCTTGTGCTCCTTGTCCTCCGCCGCGGCCGCCAGTTGCTCCTCGGCGTGCTCGGTGGCGCGCTCGTCGCCGCTGCCGAGGCCGTTCTCGGAGTCGAAGCGGCGCAGCGTGACGGAGAGCGCCCGGTAGTCGAAGTCGTCGAGGCCGCTCCACAGGCAGACGGCGGAGGAGTCCGCGTCCTGCGTGCCGAGGTTCTTCCCGGACTTCGTCTCCGCGTTCGGGACAGCCGACTCGACGGTCTCCTCCTTCACCGTCTTGCACGGGTCGGGCAGCTCGGTGAACTTCACCGCTTCCGGGCTGGGCGCCGAGGAGGCACTGCTCTCGGGGGCGTCGGAGGAGTCGGCTCCGCCGTCGTCGGAGTCCGAGGAGCAGCCGGCGACCAGCAGCACCGGCACCGCCGCGAGGACGAGGGCGCGGCGGGCGGTGCCGAAGCGGAGGGAGCCGCGGCCCGGGCAGTGGACGGTGGCGTGCGGGGCGATACGGAACATGTCTTGTCGCTTCCAGGGTGCGTGGGTCAGCTTGTCAGCCGGTCGGCGAGTTGCTCGGCGACCGTGCGTGCTTTCTGCTGCAGCTCCTCGCTGTCCGGGAGCCGCCGCTTGTCGGTGGACCACTGCTCGTACTCGACGGTGACGAGGACGTTGCCCGCCCGGAAGACGAGTGTGACGTCCCGGTGGACGCCGGAGTCCTCGGTGAGGAGTTCGTCGTCGAGATAGGCGGAGTCGCCGATGCCGTCCAGCGGGCGGGGTGCCAGCACGGACTCGTCCGGGCCGGGGGCGCCGGAGTCGTCCCCGGCGGAGGGGTCCGCGCTTCCCGACTGCTCGTCGGCGCCGTCGGTACCCTCCGTGCCCTCACCGTCGTCCGGGGAGTCGCCGTCGGGCCCGGTTCCGTCCGGGGTCTCGGGACCCTCGGTACCGGTGGTGCCCGACCCGGCGTCGGAGGAGGGCTGCTCGGTGCCCTCCGGTGTCGCGTCCGGGACCTCGTCCTCGGCGGCCCGGAGGTCGTAGATCTCGGCGGCGCGGTCGTTGTCGCTGACGGCGGTGTCGTAGGAGACGACCCGTTCGAAGTCGACGTTCAGGTGCCGGCTGCCGAGGCTGGTGGCGTTGTGCCAACCGCAGCCCACCCGGCGGTCGGTGTCGTAGGTGACGGCCGGCTCGCCCTCGAAGTCGGGTCCGCCCTCGCTGTCCGCGCCGTCCGGGAGGAGCAGCTCGACCAGGGTCTCCGGTGGGACGGCACCGCAGGGCTCGGGCAGGGTCCGGTAGGTGCCCGGCTCGGCGACGTCGTCCGCCGAGGACGTTCCGCCCGGCTTGGCGTCCCCGCCGGCTCCGGTGGTCTCCGGGCCGGTCGTGCAGGCGACGAGGCCGGCGGTGAGCGCGACAGCCGTCGCGACACCCCTCAGATACGCCTTCCGCTGCACATGGCCTCCTCTTGGTCCGGGCCGACCGCCGTCGGCGTGCGGGCCCCGTCGGTTGTTCCTGGGCTTGCCCTCGGTCCAACGTCCGGGCCCGCTCACAGGTTCTCGCCCGCCGCCGGGCGGTGGGTGCACGGCGGGGTGGGGCAGCGGTCCGGCCGGGGCCGGACCGCGCACCTCCGGCCGGGCCCCGCGGGCCGGTCGGCCGAGAACGTGTCGCCGGCACCAGGGGCCGGCAGCACACAATGTCTACCGCACCGGCGGCGCGGGCGTCCGTTCCGGGGCGCCCTTCGCGGTGCGGCACCCGCATTCTCCGCGATGCCGCGGGGTGCGAGCGTCACGGCGCCGCCTGCCCGGCCCCGGCCCCGGCAGGTCGGGGTCAACCCTCCCGGTGCACCTTGTGGTTGGCCGCCTGGGCGCGGGGACGCACCACCAGCAGGTCGATGTTGACGTGCGGCGGCCGCGTGACGGCCCACGACACGGTGTCGGCCACGTCCTCCGCGGTGAGCGGCTCCCGCACCCCGCGGTAGACGGCGGCGGCCTTGTCGGCGTCACCGCGGAACCGTGTCAGGGCGAACTCCTCGGTCTGCACCATGCCCGGTGCGATCTCGACGACCCGCACCGGGTCGCCGCACAGCTCCAGGCGCAGAGTGGCCGCCAGCGCGTGGGCGCCGTGCTTGGACGCCACGTACCCGCCGCCGCCCTCGTAGGCGCCGTGGCCCGCGGTGGAGGACACGACCACCACGGTCCCGTCACCGGACGCGGTCAGCGCCGGGAGCAGCGCCTGGGTCATGTGGAGCACGCCGAGGACGTTCACCTCGTACATGGCCCGCCAGTCCGCCGGATCGCCGGTCGCGACCGGGTCGGCGCCCAGGGCGCCGCCCGCGTTGTTGACGAGGACGTCCACCCGGTCGAGCTCCGCGGCCAGCGCGTCGACAGCCTCCCGGTCGGTGACGTCCACGGTGCGTGCCGCGGCCCGGTGGCCGGCCCGGTTCAGCTCCTCGGCCAGCGCCTCGATCCGGTCCGAGCGACGGGCGGTGAGCACCACCCGGTAGCCGGCCGACGCGAGACTGCGGGCGGTGGCCGCCCCGATGCCGCTGCTGGCGCCGGTGATCACTGCGGTACGGAGGGTCATCGATACTCCCGGAGGTGTCGTGGTTCTGCCGGCCGGCCGGGCCGGGGGCGGGTGCTCCCGCGGATCGCGGGACGGCCTCAGCGCGCTCAGCGCGCGCGGGGTGCGTACATGATCACGGCCACCCCCAGCAGGCAGACGAGCGCCCCCAGCACGTCCCAGCGGTCCGGCCGGAAGCCGTCCACCACCATGCCCCAGGTAAGGGAACCGGCGACGAAGACGCCGCCGTAGGCGGCCAGGATGCGGCCGAAGTCGGCGTCGGGCTGGAGCGTGGCGACGAAACCGTACGCGCCGAGGGCGAGGACGCCGGCCCCGGCCCACAGCCAGCCGCGGTGCTCGCGGACGCCCTGCCAGACGAGCCAGGCGCCGCCGATCTCGAAGAGCGCGGCGATCAGGAAGAGCAGTACGGAGCGTCCGACGGTCATGGACGCACTCTACGAGGGGCGCCGCGCCGGCCCGCGTACCGCCCGGCGCCGCCCCGGTCCGGCCACCGGGCGGGAGGGGCCGTCGGGTGGGGAAGGCCGTCGGGTGGGAGGGGGCCGGGGACGGTGGCGGGCGCCGCGGCGGTGTGCCGCGGCGCCCGCTTCCTCGGGGCCCTGCCTGGTCAACCGGCCTCGGGGGTCGTCAGGAGACCTTCTGCGGCGGCCCCACCAGTTCCGTCAGGACGTCGCCCATGGTCACGAATCCGAGCAGGGCGTCCTGCTCGCCGGTGACCGCGGCCAGATGCGTGCCGGTGGCCCGCATCGCGGTGAGCGCGTCGTCCAGCGGGGTGTCGATCCGCACCTCCGTCACCGCGCGCAGCGCGGTGCGCGGGAAGGGCTCGTCCCGGGCGGCCATGCCCAGGGCGTCCTTGATGTGCAGATAGCCGAGCACCTCGCCGGTCTGTCCGATCACCGGCAGCCGGGACAGACCCGCGGTGCTCGCGGTGCGCTCCAGCTGCCGGGGCGTGACGTCCGGGACGACGGTGACCATCCGGGGCATCGGCACCAGCACGGTGCCGACCGGACGGCTGCCCAGCTCCAGCGCGTCCCGCAGCCGCCGGCTGTCGCCGGGCCCGAGAAGGCCGGCGGCGCTGGTCTCCTCGGCCATCCGGACCAGCTCGGCGTTGGTGAAGACCGACTCGACCTCGTCCCGCGTCTCGACCTTCAGCAGCTTCAGCAGCCGGTTGGCGAGGGCGTTGATGCTGAACACGGCCGGGCGCAGCACCCGGGTCAGCGCCACCAGCGGTGGGCCGAGCAGCAGCGCGGTCCGCGCGGGCTCGGCCAGCGCGATGTTCTTCGGCACCATCTCGCCGATCAGCATGTGCAGATAGGTGGCGAGGGTCAGTGCGACGGCGAAGGCGATCGGGTGCACCAGCGGACCGGGCATCTGCACGGCCGCGAACGCCGGCTCCAGCAGATGGGCGATGGCCGGCTCGGCGACGGCACCCAGCACGAGGGAGGAGGCCGTGATGCCCAACTGGGCGGTCGCCATCGAGGTCGAGAGGTGCTCAAGACCCCACAGGACGGTTTTGGCGCGCTTGCTGCCGTCCCGCGCCTCGGGCTCGATCTGGCTGCGCCGCACGGAGATCAGCGCGAACTCGGCTCCGACGAAGAAGGCGTTGACCAGGATCATCACCAGGCCGATGAAGAGTTGCAGGGCAGTCATCGGGCGTCCTCCAGCCGGTGCTCGGCGTGCTCGCCGGGCTCTTCGGACCCGCCGGGACCGGTGATCCGGATTCGGTCGGCCCGGTGGTGCTCGGTCTCCAGGACGGTGAACTCCCAGCCCTCGACCTCGACGGTGTCCTCGGGCGCGGGGATGCGCTCCAACTCGGCTGCCACCAGGCCGGCGACGGTCTCGAAGGGGCCGTCCGGCACCTGCAGGCCGATGTCCACGAGCTGGTCCATCCGCACGCTGCCGTCGGCGTTCCAGGTCGGACGGCCGTCGGCGGTGTCCCCGGACGGTTGCAGGTCCGGTGGTTCCTCCGGGTCGTGCTCGTCGCGGACCTCGCCGACGACCTCCTCGACGATGTCCTCCAGGGTGGCCACCCCGGCCGTGCCGCCGTACTCGTCGACCACGACGGCCATCGCGCGGCCGTCCCGCAGCTGCTCCAGCAGGCGGTCGACCGGGAGGCTGTCCGGGACGAGCAGCGGGTCGGTGCTCAGCGAGGTGATGGTGGTGTCCCTCCGCTCCGTCTCGTCCAGGGCGAGGACGTTCCGGATGTGGACGGTGCCGATCACGTCGTCCAGGGTGTCGCGGTACACCGGGAAGAGCGAGAGTCCGGTGGCCAGGGTGAGGTTGGCGGCGTCGGCGGCTGTCGCGTGCATCTCCAGCGCCTTGACGTCGACCCGGGGGGTCATGACGTTCTCCGCGCTCAGCTCGTTGAGGTGCAGGGTCCGGACGAACAGTTCCGCCGAGTCCGGCTCGATGGCTCCCTCGGCCGCCGAGTGCCGGGCCAGCGCGACCAGTTCGGCCGGCGTCCGGGTGGACGCCAGCTCCTCGGTCGGCTCCAGCCCGAAGCGGCGCACCACGCGGTTGGCGGTGTTGTTCAGGTGGCGGATCAGCGGGCCGAACGCGGCGGTGAAGCCGCGCTGCGGTCCGGCCACGACCTTGGCGACGCCCAGCGGGTTGGAGATGGCCCAGTTCTTCGGCACCAGCTCGCCGATGACCATCAGCAGCACGGTGGAGATCGCCACGCCGAGAGTGATGGCCACCGAGGAGGCGGCACCGCCCGGCAGGCCGGCGGCCTCCAGCGGTCCGCGGAGCAGGGCGGCGAGCGAGGGTTCGGCGAGCATGCCGATGACGAGCGAGGTGACCGTGATGCCCAGCTGCGCGCCGGAGAGCTGTACGGTCAGTCCGCGGACGGCCTTCAGGGCGCTTCCCGCGCCCCGCTCACCGGCCTCGGCGGCACGTTCGAGGCTGCCGCGCTCGATCGTCGTCAGGGAGAACTCGGCCGCGACGAAGATCGCGCAGGCGAGGATGAGGAGCAGGGCCACCAGCAGAAGCAGCACTTCGATCACCGTGCCACCTCCGTCCCCGTGAGGGCATCCCGGCCGGTGGGGCCGGGAGGAGTCGTGGCACGGCTGATACTGGGAGGTTCGCCCATGGCTGGACTGCTGCTCCTTTCGAAGGGGACAGGTCGGATTCGGCCTGTCTTACGAGTCTCTCTCAGTAGAGGGTAAAGCCAGGGCAAACACTTTCGCAGAAGCCGAAGTCCGGTGCCTGCGGGGGAGTAGAGCGCGCGCGACCTGTGGTGACCGTCCTTGGCCCGAGCGTCACCGGGTGGCCGGAATCATTCCCTCGTCCTCGGGGTGGGGAACCACGGCGGCGGGCCGGTCAGTTCTGCGGGCACGCCGCCGGTCCTCCGGCGGCCGCCCTGCCCTGGCGCGGGGCCGGAGACGACAGTGGGGAGACGGCGCCGCGATGGTGTTCAAGAAGTTGCTCGGGGCCCTCGGTGTGGGCGGTCCGTCCGTGGACACCGTGCTGCACGACGGTCCGGTGGTGCCGGGCGGACCCTTCGCCGGGGAGGTCCGGTTGCGCGGCGGCGGTGCGGACGTCGAGGTGGAGCACCTCGCGCTGGAGCTGGTGGCCCGGGTCGAGGCGGAGCACGAGGACGGCGAGGCGGAGGGCTTCGTGGCCTTCGAGGGTTTCGTCGTCGGCGGGGCGTTCCGGCTCGCCGAGGAGGAGGAGCGCACGGTCTCGTTCAGTTGCACGCTGCCCTGGGAGACCCCCGTCAACGAGCTGCACGGCCAACCACTCGGGGTGGTGCTCGGGGTGCGCACCGAGCTGGCGGTGGACGGCGCCCGGGACAAGAACGATCTCGACGAGCTGCGGGTCGGGCCGCTGCCGGTGCAGGAGGCGGTGCTGGAGTCGCTGGGGCGGCTCGGTTTCGCCTTCGTCTCGGCGGACCTCGAACTCGGCCGCATCCACGGCACCGGTCAGCAGCTCCCCTTCTACCAGGAGATCGAGCTCACGCCCCCGGAACGCTGGGCGCACGCCTTCGGCGAGATCGAGGTGTCCTTCCTGGCCGACCCGGCGGGCATGGAGGTCGTCCTGGAGGGAGACCGGCGCGGTGGTCTCGGTTTCGGCGGCGACACCGTGCGTCGGTACACCGTCAGCCATTCCGACGTCGCCTCGCTGGACTGGGACGCCGAGGTCGAGGGCTGGATCGCCGCCCTGGCCGAGGGCCACGCCGCGGCCGGGTACGGCGGGCACGGCTACGGGGGCCACGGGAAGCAGGAGGCCTTCGCCGGGGAGCGGGACTCGGGTCCGGGCATGGGGGCGGTGGTCGCCGGAGCCGCGGCCGGGGTCGCGGTCGGCGCGGTCGGCGCCTACGCGGTGTCCGAGATGCTGGACGACGACTCCGACGGGGAAGCGGACGAGGAGTCCGACGAGGAGTCCGACGAGGCCGCGGACGAGGACGGTGGCGACGAGGAGTGACAGCTCGGCCCGCGGGTGGGGACAGGCCCGCGGGTGGCGAGGCCGGGGCCTGCCGGGAAGGGTCCGCGCCGCCCGGCCGGTTTGGGCCGGTGGCGGCGGCGCGGCCCGGAGGGCCGAACCGGCCGAAGTGCTGTGCGGTGACACCGCGTTGCCCCGAACTCGAGACATACCGAACGACCAGGCGCCGACGTGCGAAGAAGGAGAGATCATGGCTCTGTGGGACCGGTTCAAGGACTCCGCGGCTCTGATGCAGAAGCAGCTCAACGAGCGCAAGAAGGACCTCAAGAGCGGGGGCTTCCGGGACGCGAGCATGTCGATGTGCGCCCTGGTGGCCGCGGCCGACGGCTCGATCGACCCGGCCGAGCGCCAGCGGGTCGCCTCGCTGATCGCCACCAACGAGGTGCTGCAGAACTTTGCCGCGGAGGACCTCCAGCAGCGGTTCAACGACTACTGCCAGAAGCTCACCGCGGACTACGAGTTCGGCAAGGTGAGTCTCATGCAGACCGTCGGCAAGCTCCAGAAGAACCCCTCCGAGGCCCGTGCCGTGGTGCAGATCGGCATCGTGATCGGCGGTGCGGACGGCCACTTCGACCACAGTGAGCGCGCCGTGGTCAGGGAGGCCTGCTTCGCCCTCGGTATCCCGCCGCAGGAGTTCGACCTCTGACGCAGCGGCACCGGGCCCGAAGGGGGCCCGGTGCCGCGTCAGACATCGCGCACGCGCGGGGAGGGCCGTTCGGAACGGGGTGAGGCGTCCGGCGACGGCGTCCCCTCCGGTACGGGCCGGGCCCCCAGTGCCCGCCGGTACTCCTCCGAGGCCTCGGGGCCGAGGTGGCGGCTCAGCCGCAGCAGCACCCGGCCCGCGAGGTAGTCCCGCTCGGTGCGCGGGGCGGTCCGGGCGACCCCTTCCCGGAGCGTCTCCGCCCGCTCCCGGGCGGCCGTCGGGTCGGTGTAGACCTCGACCACGCCGCCCGGCAGGACGCTGCCGCGCTCTTCCTCCGCGACCAGCCGGCTGTCGATCCGGCCGTCGCGGAAGGCCGCCTTGCTCAGGCAGCCACCCGCCCGGCCGAGCAGCCGGTCGGGGTCCGTGTCCGGGGTCATCGCCGAGGGGTGCGTGATCGGCAGCCCCGCCCGCTTCAGCCGCCGCAGCGTGGCACCGGCCTCGGCGGTGGCCGGGTGTCCGGACTCCGTCGCCGCGGGCGGCCGCCAGATGCGGTCCCCGGCAATCTGGGTGCCCAGGACTGCGGAGCCCGCGGTGACGGCCAGCGCCACCGTGCTGGCCACGACCGCGACCCTGCGCTGGGTCCGCATCGTCCGCACCACCTCCACCCGGCCGACCGCGACCGGCCCTCGCCGCCGGCAGCGTATCCGGGGGCGGGTGGACGGCGGCGGAGGTGTCCCGCCGGGGCACGCCGCCGCGGTTGTCCGCGGGCCCGGCGACCGCACGCGCCCTCCCCCGAGACCCGTTCCCTCCCCTCTGCTGCCGGGATCTCGCACACCCGCCCCCGGGGTCCCGCGCCCATGCCCCCGCGGCTCGGCGGCCCGCACACCCTGCGGCCCCGGGACGGAACGGCTTGATGCATGTGATGTGCAGGTGCGTGAAGACGGCATCCCAGTGGAACACCTCATCAGGACCGCCCGCCCCGAGGACCTCGACGGTGCGCGCAGCGTGATGCTGGACACCGTCTACCGCGACTTCGGCGCGGGCTATCTGCCGCAGTGGCACGCCGATGTCATCGACCCCGGCGTGGCGTACCTGGCCCCGGCCCGGCACACCCTGCTGGTCGCGCGGGAGGCACCGGACGGCGAGGTGGTCGCCACCGCCGCGCTGGACGCACGCGGTCCCGCCCATCCGCCCAACCCGCGCTGGCTCGCAGAGCGCTACCCCTCCGGCGAGACCGCGCAACTGCGGCGGGTGTACGTCCGGCCCGCGCACCGGCGGCGCGGGCTGGCCCGGCGGCTGGTGCACGAGCTGCTCGACTTCGCCGCCGCCGACGGGGGCTACCGCTCGGTCTACCTGCACACCGATCCCGCCGTGCCCGGCGCCGAGGACTTCTGGCGCTCGATGGGCAAGGCCGTGTGGGACGGGCGGGAGGGGGCCGGACGGGACGGCGTCGCGGGAATGGGTGGGCAGGGCATCGTCCATTTCGAGATCCCGTTCATCTCATGACATTCATGTTCAAGTAGGCTGCCGCCGCCTCGCCCGCGCGAGGCAGCGGCCCGCCCTGCGCACCTTTCGCAGACACCCGTAGGGAACGAGAACCATGGCACCTGCCCGTCGCCGGCCGCTGCTCGCCGTGCTGCCCACGGCCCCGCTGCTCGCAGGCTGCTTCGCCGAAGGCTCCGACGGCGGCGACGGCGACGGCGACGGCGGCGACGGCGGCCGACTGCGCGTCGCCATGGCCTTCCCGCCCACGGAGGACTTCTCCCCGTACGGCGCCGACGCCACGCTGCTCAGCCGCCTCGGCGTCACCGAGGGCCTTTCCCGGCTGGACGGCAACGGCAACGCGGCCCCCGCCCTCGCCGAGTCCTGGACCCGCGAGGACGACCGCACCTGGCTGTTCACCCTGCGGGACGCCCGCTTCCAGAACGACTCCCCGGTGACCCCGAACGCCGTCGCCGAGGCGCTGCGGCAGGCCGGCGGGGCGAAACCGGAACCGGCCGCGCTCACCGGGGCCGAGCTCGGCGCCGAACCCGCCGGGGAGCGGCAGCTCCGCGTCACCACCGCGGACCCGGATCCGGTGCTGCCGCTGCGGCTCTCCAGCCCCAGCCTGCCCGTGCTGGCTCCGGACGCCTACGGCGAGGCCGGGAAGGCCGACCCGCGCGGCACCGCCACCGGCCCGTTCACCCTCACCGAAACCACCGGTGTCGCCCGCGCCACCCTCTCCCGCTTCGACGACTACGGGGACGGCCGGGCGCAGGCCACCGGGATCGACGTGCGCTTCACCGCTGACGGGACCGCTCGCACCAACGCCCTCCGTCCCGGCGAGGTCGACATCGCCGAGGCACTGCCGGTCTCGCAGGCCGCCTCCCTGGACGGGGACGCCGTCCGCGAACTGGACACCACCCGCACCACGAGCCTGCTCCTCAACACCGGCTCCGGTCCCTTCGCCGACCCCGGGCTGCGGGCGGCGGCCCGCGAGGCCGTCGACACCGGCGTCCTCGCCGAGGACGTGTACGAGGGCCGGGCCGAACCGGGCCGCGGCATCTTCGGCTCCGCGCTCGTCCGGGCCGAGGCAGACCGGGTCGAACCGTCCGGCCGGGCCCGTCCGGCGTCCCCCGACGGCACCGCGCTCGCCCTCGCCACCGACGACAACCGGCCGGAACTGCCCGAGGTCGCCCAGGTGCTCCAGCAGCAGCTCCAGGAGGCCGGTTTCGCGGTCGAACTGGAGGTCCGCGAGTACTCCCGGCTGGAGAGCGACGTGCTCGCCGGCGAGTTCGACGCCTTCGTCTCCGCCCGCAACACCATGCTCGACACCGGGGACCCCGTCTCCGTACTGGCCAGCGACTACACCTGCGACGGCGGCTACAACCTGGCACTGCTCTGCGACCGCGCGGTGGACGAGGCCGTCGCCGCGGCGGACGCCGAGGACGACGTGGACAAGCGCCGCGCGGCCGTGGTGGAGGCGGAGGCCGCGGCGCTCGGCACCGACGCCACCGTCCCGCTGGTCCACCAGCGCATCCTGCACGGTCTGGGTCCCGATGTGCAGGGAGTGCTGAGCGACCCGTACGAGCGGCTGCTGGTCGGGACCGGAACCCGGCGCTGACCGTGCCGCACCCGCCGTCCGGACGTGCCGCCGCTGTGCTGCGGACGGCGTGGCGCACAGTGCTCGCCGCCGGGCTGCTGTCTGCGATCGGGCTGCTGCCCTGGCACTCCCGCACCGATCCGGTGCTGACGGTCCTCAAGGCGCGCTCGGCCGAACGCGACCCCGACCCCGAGGTCCTGGCCGTGATCCGGGGAGAGCTGGGCCTCGACGCCGGGCCCGTACGGCTGCTCGGCCGCTGGTTCGGCGGTCTGCTGCACGGTGGTGCCGGTCGGTCGTGGATCTCCCGCGGCGAGGTGGCGCCCGCCGTCGGCCAGGCGCTCGGCGCCTCGCTGCTGCTGATGGCCGTCGCCCTGGCCGTCGCGCTCCTCACCGCCGCCGTCGTCTGCGGGCGCACCCTGCGACTCGGCGCCGCCCGGCGCCTCGTCCGCCGCCGGTCCGGCAGCGGAGCCGCGATGCTGGCCGCGCTGCCGGAGTTCCTCACCGCCTCCCTCCTGGCCACCGTCGTCGGGGTCCAGCTCGGCTGGTTGCCCGCGCTGGGCTGGTACGGCTTGCCCGCGCTGGGCTGGTACGGCCCGCAGTGGCTCGTGCTGCCCGCCCTGGCGCTCGGACTGCCCGCCGGAGCGCTGCTCGGCCGGATGCTCGACGACGCGCTGGTCGGCGCGTTCGCCGAGCCCTGGGCCACGGCCTCCGCCGCACGCGGCATCCCGGCCCGCCGTATCGTCCGGCACGCCCTGCACCAGCCGCCCGCCCCGCGGGCCTCCTGCGCCCACTGCTGTTCGCTGCGGTGCTGCTCGGTGCCGTCGCGCTGGGCCTCCTGCGCGATCCGCTGACGCTGGACACCGGCGCCCGGCTCCGTCCGCCGTCCTGGCAGCACCCTTTCGGCACCGACGCGCTCGGCCGCGACCTGCTGGCCAGGGTGGCGCACGGCGCACTGGCCACTCTGGCCCTTGCCGTGGCGGTGGGCGTTGCGGCACTGCTGATCGGAGTGCTGCTCGGGCTGCTGCCCCGCCTCTCCGGACCGCTCGTCGACACCGTCAACGCGGTGCCCCCGGTGGTGGCGGGCCTGCTGGTCGCCGGTGCCGTGGGCAGCGGCGCCCACACCGCCGCGCTGGCCGTCACGGTCGTCGCCTGGTCGCCGCTGGCGGCGCACACCTCGTCGCTGCTCCGCCAGGAGCAGGCCACCGTCCACCTCGCCGCCACCCTCGGGCTGGGTGCGGGCCACCGCCACCTCCTGCGCCGCCGCCTGCTCCCGGCTGTCCTGCCGCCCGTCGCCCGGCACGCGCTGCTGCGGGTGCCCGGGGTGGCGCTCGCCCTGGCTGCGCTCGGCTTCCTCGGCCTCGGGGCGCAACCGCCCTCCCCGGAGTGGGGCGTCCTGCTCGCCGAGAACCTCCCCTATGCCGAACGCGCCCCCTGGTCGGTGTTCGCCCCCGCCGCGGCCCTCGCTGTGCTGGGCGCGCTCGCCGTCACCGCCGGAGCCGCCGGACGCCCCGGGGCACGTGGCGGCGTGCGTGCCCCGGCCGGGGCACGCACGGCCCGCATCCCGTGGCCCGTACGCCGCCGGACGGAAACCGGGCCGGAGAAGTCCGTACGGCCGCCTCCCGGCGCCCGCACCGCCGCAGCCCGGCGCACCGCCGTCGGGTCCGCTCCGGCCGGGACGGGGCCCGCGGCCGGGACGGGGCCCGCGACGGCGGTCGCGAAGCGGCCGGAGGACGCCGGATGAGCGGCGACCGACCCGGGGACGGGTACCCCGCATGGCCGTCCCCTCCGACCGGCGGCCCGCCCGTACCCGGAGCCCCTCCTCGTCCGGCGGACGCCCGCCCGTCGGGCCGGCCCCGGCCGGCATCCGCTGTCCCCCGCTGCTGCGCCTGCTGATCCTCGCCCAGTTCGCCTTCAACCTGGGATTCTTCGCCGTACTGCCGTTCCTCGCGACGCACCTCGGCCAGTCCATCGGGATGGCGGGCTGGCTGGTCGGTCTGGTGCTCGGCGCCGTCCTGCTCATGGGCTTCGCAGCGGCGCTGTTCTCCCCGGCCGTCGAGTCCGAGGTGGCCCGGCAGGCGGTGCTGCGCGAGCGGACCGGGCACGGCCCGTGCACCGAGGTGCTCGCCCGGATCAGCGTGGCCGGGCAGGCCGGTGCGTTCCTCGGGCCCCTGCTGGGCGCGCTGCGGCTGGCGACCGACTTCGCCCTGGTCTGCCTGGCCGGTGCCGCGATCTTCGTCCTGGTGCGCCCCGGGCACCTGTGGCTGCTGCCGCAGCACATACCCGGCCGCCCACCGGTCCGCCGCCGCGACGCCCTCCGCATCCTGCTGCGCAACCGCCGCTTCCTGGCCCTGAACACCGCTTACGGCACCTATCCGCTGGCGTACAGCCCGCTCTACCTCGCGCTGCCGCGGGAGGTGGAGCGGGCAGCGGGTTTCGCAGGCCCCGCTGGCCTGGCTGTTCGCGCTCTCCTCGCTGCTGGTGGTCACTTGCCAGCTCCCGCTCACCCGCCGGGTCGCCGGTCCGCACCTGCGCGGGGCGATGAGGGCGGGGCTGTTGCTGCTCACCGCCGCCTTCCTGGTGGTGGCCGCGGCCCTCCCCGCGGGTTGGACCGGGGCGGCCGGACTGCTGCCCGCGGCGGGCTTCGTCGTCCTGCTCACTGCCGGCCGGATGCTCGTCGTCCCGGCCGCCCGCGCCTGGGTGCCGGACCTGGCCGAGGAGGGACGGCTCGGCCCGATGTCCTCCGTCTCCGGACTGCTGGTCCTGGCCGGCAGCGCGGTCGCCGGCGCACTCCTCGACGCTCCGCTGCCGGGCGCGGCACCCTGGCTGCTGCTCGCCGCCCTCCCGCTCCTCGCGGTCTTCCTGCTGCCGTCCTCCGCACCACGCGCCCCCGCCGCCCGCTGAGGGGGCGGCCGGGATGCAGCGGCGCCGGTCCTCTCAGCGTCGCGGACGCCGGGCGAGCGAGGCCAGGCGGAGCGCGTCGCCGGTCAGCGGCCGGTTCACCGGCCGGACGGCGCGCAGCCGGCGCGTGAGGTCCAGCCCCTCGACCGGCACCTCGACGATGGTGCCCCCTGCCAGCTCGCCGGTGAGAGCGAGCGAGCTCAGCACGGCGGGCGCCACCCCGGCCGCGACGGCGGTCTTGATCGCCGTGGTGGAGGACAGTTCCACCAGCGGCCCCGCGAGACGCACGCCGCCGGCTCCGAGCAGGGCCTGCTCCAGCGCCTGCCGGGTGCCGGAGCCGCGCTCCCGGCTCACCAGCGCCGTCGCCGCCAGTTCGGCGGGACCGATGCCCTCCGGCCGGTGGGTCCAGGGGTGGTCCGGGGGCACCACGACCACCAGCCGGTCGTGCGCCACGACGGTGGCCACCAGTCCGTCCGGCACGTCGGGGCCCTCCACGAAACCGAGCGGCGCGGCCCCGTGCAGCACCGCTTGCGCCACCTCCTCGGAGTTCCCGGTGGTCAGCGCCACCGCGGGCCCTCCGGGGCCGGTGTGCAGGGCGACCAGCCAGTGCGGCAGCAGATACTCGGCGACGGTGAGGCTGGCGGCGACCGGCAGTCGTCGCTCGGCCGCCTGCTTGAGGGAGGTCAGCCCCGCGTCGAGGGCGGTCGCCGCGTCCACGGCCGTCCGTGCCCAGTCGGCGACCAGCGAGCCGTGCTCGGTCAGCCGCGAACCGCGCGGCGAACGGTCCAGCAGGCGCACCCCCAGGCGGCGCTCCAGGTGGCGCACCCGGGAGCTGGCGGCCGGCTGGGTGATGCGGTGCGCCCGGGCGGCGGCGCCCAGACTGCCCAGCTCCGCCACCGACAGCAGCAGATCGAAGGGCCCGAGGTCGCTCACCCTGCTCGGTATTGGCATAAGGGCAGCTTATGGGTCCATCCCGAAACGGTGTCTACCGCCGCCGCGGCGTTCCCGTGAGGGTGGAGCCATGCCCACCGCACTCCCCTCCCGGCCCGCAGCGGCAGCCCGCGTCCCCGCCCCCGCGCCGGAGTCCTCTGCGGCCGCGGCGGCGGGTCGCCCCCGGGGGCGCTTCCTGGCCGAACTGGATCACCCGGGGCAGGTCTTCGGCCACTTCGGCCCGAACTGGTTCGCGGTGGTGATGGGCACCGGAATCGTCGGCCAGTCCGCCGCGGTGCTGCCGCTGGCGCTGCCCGGCCTGCGCGTGCTCGCCGTGGTGTTCTGGGCGCTCGCCGCGCTGCTGCTGGTGGCGGTCACCACCGGGTGGGCCGCGCACCGGATTCGCCACCGGGAGCGGGCCAGAGCGCACGCGGACCACCCGGTCTCCGGGCAGTTCTGGGGCGCGCCGCCGATGGCGCTGCTCACCGTCGGGGCGGGCACCCTCTCGCTGGGCCGCGACTGGCTGGGCGAACCGCTCGCCGTCACGGTGGCCGCCGTCCTCTGGACGCTGGGAACGCTACTCGGAGTGGCCGTCGGCGTCCGCATCCCCGCCCGGATGATGGCGCGCGGGGACGCCGCCCCCGACGCGGCGTTCGGGGGCTGGCTGATGCCCGTGGTGCCGCCGATGGTCTCGGCCGCGACCGGTGCCGCGCTCGTCCCGCACCTGCCGCAGGGACAGCCGCGGCTGACCCTGCTGATCTGCTGTGGCGCCCTCTTCGGCGCCGCGCTTCTGCCCAGTCTCTTCCTCATCGCCCGCATCTGGGACCGGCTGCTCCACCACTCGGCCGGACCGGCCGCCCTGGCACCGACGTTCTGGATCGTGCTGGGGCCGCTGGGGCAGTCCGTGACGGCGGCGAACCTGCTGGCCTCGGCGGCTCCCGACGCCCTGGGGGAGCAGCGCGCCGCCGGGCTCGGCACGGCAGCGGTGCTCTACTCCCTGCCGGTCTGGGGGTTCGCGATGCTGTGGCTCGCGCTGAGCTGTGCCCTCACTCTCCGGGCGTCCCGGGGGAGGCTGCCGTCCGGGCGGCGGGGGCTGCCGTTCTCGCTGACCTGGTGGGGCTTCACCTTCCCGCTGGGCACCTGCGTGACCGGCACGGCGGCCCTCGCCGCCCGGCTCGGCTCCCCGGTGCTCGCCGCCCTCGCGGTCGTCCTGTTCACCGGTCTGCTGACCGCCTGGGGCGTGGTCGCCGTACGAACCGCACGGGCCGCCGCCCGCGGCGGCATCTTCCTCCCGCCCGCGCAGCCCGCCCCGGCGGCGGCGCGGCGGTGAGGGCCGGCTTCGGCCCGTGTGCGGGGGCGGATCCGCTACGGGGCGGAGCCCGTCCCGCCGTCCTCGCCGGGTGCCGTGTCCCCGTCCGTGCTCCCGCCGGTGGCGGGGTCCGTCGTACGGGCATCCGTCGACGCATCCGGGGACGGCGGCCAGTCGTCCACGTCGGAGGAGGTCTCGTCCGTCGGCGTGGAATCCGTCGAGGGGAGCGGTTCGTTCACGCGCCGGTACGACGACCCGAGCACGAGAATCGTGGCGACCAGGATGGCGAGGAGCAGTACGAACCCCACGGGGTGGCTCGGATTGATCTTGTACTGGTTCGTGTCCCACGTGCCTTCTTGAAGACCGGCTCGTCGTCGTCGCTCACCGGCGGGACTCTACGTCCCCCCCCCCGGGTGCCGGGGGCGGGGGAGGCGGCTTGACCCTGACACGGTGACAAGGTCTTCACTGTGCCGAGGAGGTGGTGCCCGGTGACTGCGCCGACACAGGGATCTGACGCCCCCGGAGTACTCCGGGGGCTGGAGGACGACCGCTCGTCGGTGCGTCTGCGGGTGGCGATGGCGGTCGGTTCGGACCCCGACCCGCGCTTCGTCGGCACGCTCGTCGAGCGGTGCGCGAGCGAACCCGACTTCTACGTCCGCGAGATGCTGACGTGGGCCCTCACCCGGCACCCGGTGGCGGCGACGGTTCCGGCACTCCTTGAGGAGGTCCGCTCGGAGCGCGCCCAGGCGCGCAGCCAGGCACTGCACACGCTCTCCAAGATCGGGGACCGGCAGGCGTGGCCTGCCGTCACGGGGGAGCTGCTGTCCGACGCCGACGACGAGGTGGCACGGAGCGCCTGGCGTGCCGCGGTCGTGCTCGTGCCCGAAGGCGAGGAGGCCGGGCTGGCCGCGGTGCTGGCGAGGCAGCTCGGCCGCGGAGGGCTGGAGACGCAGCGGAGCCTCAGCAGGGCGCTGCTCGCGCTGGGCGAGCCGGTGGTGCCGGTGCTGCGCGCGGCGACGTCCGACCCCGACCCCCGGGTTCGGGCGCACGCATTCGCCACGGAGCGGCTGCTGGACGATCCGGAGGCCGGCTTCGGATATCTGCTGGAGGAGGCGAAGCGGCTCGTGGTCCTCGGCGGTACCGGCCAGGAGGAGCAGCCGTGCTGATCGGTGAGGTGGCACGGCGGTCCGGGGTCAGCGCCCGCATGCTCCGGCACTACGACGCGCTCGGCCTGCTGCGGCCGACGGGACGCACCGGTGCCGGCTACCGCGAGTACTCGGGCGAGGACGTCCGGCGGATCTTCCACATCGAGAGCCTGCGCACCTTGGGGCTGTCGCTGGGCGAAGTGGGACGCGCACTCGACGACCCGGACTTCTCGCCCTCCCGTCTCGTCGCGGACCTCATCACCGAGACGCGTGAACGCCTGGCACGGGAGGAGGGGGTGCTCACCCGGCTCTGTCGTATCGGTGCCGCGGAGCCCGCCGACTGGCAGGAGGTGCTCTCGACCGTCGCGCTCCTCCAGGCGTTGCAGTCGAAGAACTCGGGGAGGCGCCAGCAGGCGGCCCTGTCCTCGGTGGCGGCCGAGCCCGTACCGGTCGAGGCACTGGTCGAGGCGGTGCTGACCGAGTCGGACCCGCACGTGGCCGGGGCCCTGCGATGGGCCCTGACGCAGGCGGGGGACGACGGACGCGCCCTGCTGGCCGCGGGTCTCGACGCGCCCTTCGCCGAGGTGCGCAAACGCGCCGTCCAGGCCCTCGCGGAGCTTCCGGGTGCCGAGGCGACGGCATCGCTGCGGTACGCCCTCGCGAGCACCGACCCCGTGGTCCGCCGGCACGCGGCGCCGGCGCTCGGCGTGCGCGACGTGGCCGAAGCGGTCCCGACCCTCCTCGACATGGTCGTCGGGGAGGTGAACGACGTTGAAGCCGCCGACGCACTGGGCGCGCTGGCGAGCCGTCCCGCGCTGGCGGACGAGATCGCCGCCGGGGTCGTCGCCCGCCTCACCCACGGAACGGTGGAGCCGGCCGCGCGTCGCCGGCTGGCGCAGGCGCTCGCGGACATCCCGGGAGCCACGGCGTCACGTGCCCTGGAAGTGCTGTCCCGGGACGAGGACCGCGCCGTGGCAGGCATCGCGGCGTACGTACGGGAGCTGCGCACCGCGCGGTGAGCTCACCGCCGCCGGCGCCCGCCACCCGCGAGCCCCCGGCTCAGGGCCAGACGAGGCAGTAGGCCTGGTGCCCCGCGTCGTGCAGCCGGTGGGAGAAGTCCTGCCACTCGTGCAGCAGCCGGTAGACGTCGAAGGCGTCGCGGGGGCCGCCACGGTCGGGGACGGTGGACCAGATGAACGCGGCCGCGCCGACCGACTCCTCGCCGACGCCGCGCAGCGGGTCGACGACCGTCATCGGCAGCTTCACCACCGCGTAGTCCGGGTGGAGCACGACGAGTTCGAGCGGCGGCACGCGGTAGAGGGGAACACCCTCGATACCGGTGAGCACCATCGCGGCCATCGTCTCGGGCTTGATCTTGGTGAACATGCCGCCCTGGCCGAGCTCGTCACCGCCGAGCTCCTCCGGGCGCATCGAGATGGGAACCCGAGCCGCCGTGGCTCCGTCCGGGGCCCCGAAGTACTTGTAGGTCACCCCCACGCGGCTGCCACCCTTGCTGTTCTCCGTCCCCGCTGCCTCCGCTGCGTCACGCCGGTGCCGGCCGCGCGGGACGCGCTCCGGCTCGAGGTTCCCGGCCCCCTCGCCCAATCCGCCTCCGCGCATGTCACCACCTGACTACTCGCGGCGCACGCCGCCCAACCCGATCATCGTGTCAGAGACCTCCCCCTTGTGCGGCCGGCGAAACGCCGGACCGTACAAGCGCGCGAAGCTCTGACACCATGGTGTGCGTGAGCTATCCGTACGAAGCACCAGTATCGCAGTCACTCTTCGACCGTGCCGCCGTCGTGACACCCGGAGGCGTGAACTCTCCTGTCCGGGCCTTCCGGGCCGTGGGCGGAACGCCCCGGTTCATGGTGTCCGGTGCCGGTCCGTACCTCACCGACGCCGACGGCCGCGAGTACGTGGACCTCGTCTGCTCCTGGGGACCGATGATCCTCGGCCACGCCCACCCGGCGGTCACCGAGGCCACCGCCGCGGCCGTCGCCCGGGGCACGTCCTTCGGCACGCCGAGCGAGGGCGAGGTCGCACTCGCCGAGGAGATCGTCGCCCGGGTCGCCCCGGTCGAGCAGGTGCGCCTGGTCTCCTCCGGCACCGAGGCCACCATGTCGGCGATCCGCCTCGCCCGCGGCTTCACCGGGCGGGCCAAGGTGATCAAGTTCGCGGGCTGCTACCACGGGCATGTGGACGCCCTGCTCGCGGCCGCCGGTTCCGGACTCGCCACCTTCGCCCTCCCCGACACCCCCGGGGTCACCGGGGCGCAGGCGGGGGAGACGCTGGTGCTGCCGTACAACGACCTCGAAGCGGTCAGCGCCGCGTTCGCCGCCCACCCCGGTGAGATCGCCTGCGTCATCACCGAGGCCTCCCCGGGCAATATGGGTGTGGTGCCGCCGTCCGCGGGGTTCAACGCCGGGCTCAAGGAGGTCTGCCGGGAGAACGGCGCCCTCTTCCTCTCCGACGAGGTGATGACCGGCTTCCGTGTCTCGGCGGCCGGCTGGTACGGCATCGACGGGGTGGTCCCCGACCTGATGACCTTCGGCAAGGTGATGGGCGGCGGGTTCCCTGCGGCTGCCTTCGGTGGCCGGGCCGACGTGATGGGCCGGCTCGCGCCGACCGGCCCGGTCTACCAGGCCGGCACCCTCTCCGGTAACCCGGTCGCCACCGCCGCCGGCGTCGCCCAGCTCCGGCAGTTGGACGCGGACGCGTACGCGCGGGTCGACGCCGCCTCCCTCGCGGTGCGCGGCGCGGTGGGCGAGGCGCTCACCAAGGAGGGCGTGGCGCACCGGGTGCAGTCCGCAGGCAGCATGTTCTCCGTCTTCTTCACCGACGCCCCGGTCACCGACTACGAGGGCGCCAGGGCGCAGGAGTCCTTCCGCTACACCGCGTTCTTCCACTCCATGCTCGCCGCCGGGGTGTACCTGCCGCCGTCCGCGTTCGAGTCCTGGTTCGTCTCCGCCGCGCACGACGAGGCGGCGGTCCAGCGGATCGTGGACGCGCTGCCGGCCGCGGCCCGTGCGGCGGCCGAGGCGGTGAGCGCGTGAGCCCCCTGGAGCCCGGCAGGTTCGAGGAACCGGCGGAACCGGAGGGTCCGGCCGCCCCCGATGGGCCCGCGAGATCCGGGGGTTCCGTCGATCCCCGGACGTTGGTGGGGCCGGGGGAGGCCGCGAGCCCCGTGAACCCCGGGGGGCCGGTGGACCCGGCGGGTCACGCCCGCCCCGCCGACACCGACCCGGGCGGGCTCGGCGACACCACGGTCACCGTGGTGCACGTGATGCGGCACGGCGAGGTGGAGAACCCCGAGGGGGTGCTGTACGGGCGGCTCTCCGGGTACCACCTCTCCGACCTGGGCCGCCGGATGGCCGACCGGGTCGCTGAGCGGCTGGCGTCCCGCGACGTCACGGCCGTCGTCGCCTCGCCGCTGGAGCGCGCACAGGAGACGGCGGAGCCGATCGCGAAGGCGCACGGTCTCGACGTGGGGACCGACGAGCGGCTGATCGAGGCCGCCAACGTGTTCCAGGGCAAGACCTTCGGCGTCGGAGACGGTGCCCTGCGCCGACCGGGCAACTGGCGGCACCTGCGCAACCCGTTCCGGCCCTCCTGGGGCGAGCCCTACGCGGCCCAGGTGCTCCGGATGCGCGAGGCGCTGGACGCCGCCCGGGACGCCGCCCGCGGGCACGAGGCGGTCTGTGTCAGCCACCAGCTGCCGATCTGGATACTGCGCAGCTTCGTCGAGCGCCGACGGCTGTGGCACGACCCGCGCAACCGGCAGTGCACCCTGGCCTCGCTGACCAGCTTCACCTATCTCGGCGACCGGATCGTCTCGGTCGGCTACACCGAGCCGGCCCGCGACCTGGTGCCCGCCCACCTGCTCGCCGGCGCCCGGCCGGTGAAGGGCGCCAAGGGCTTCGGCGCCTGAGCCCCGCCCGTCGCCGCTCCCGCCCGTGGGGGCCGGACTTGTCCGGATCGGGTCGGGAGTGGGCGACCAAGGGGGGCGCGGAAGATCCTTCCGGGGGGCATGCGAAACTTTTCACATGAGTCAGCCCCGCGCCCCCCGAACCGCTGCCGTGTGCCGTGCTGCCGGGGCCGCGGCCGTGACGACCGCGCTCGCACTCGCGCTGTCCGCCTGCGGAAGCGAGGACGACGCCTCGTCCTCCGGGGCGGAGACCCAGTTCGTCCCCGGCACGGGTGAGATCACGCAGGTCGACAAGGAGAAGCGGACGGCCGCCCCGGACATCGAGGGAGAGACGGTGGACGGTGGCAGGCTCGCGCTCTCGGACTACCGGGGCAAGATCGTGGTGCTCAACGTCTGGGGCTCCTGGTGCGCGCCCTGCCGCGCGGAGGCGCCCAACCTGGTGAAGGTCGCCGAGGACACCGAGGACGAGGGGGTCCGGTTCGTCGGCATCAACACCCGCGACCTGGACGTGGCCAACGCCAAGGCGTTCGACCGCACGTACGGGGTCGAGTACCCCAGCCTGTACGACCCCAGCGGCAAGCTGATCCTCAAGTTCCCGGAGGGCAGCCTGAACCCGAAGTCGATCCCCTCCACGCTGATCCTCGACACCGAGGGACGGATCGCCGCCCGCGCGCTGAAGCCGCTCGGCGAGCAGGAACTGCGTGACGCGCTCGACCCGGTGCTCGCGGAGCAGCGGGCGGAGAAGTGACCTGACGATGCACGTCCTCGCTGTCGCGGGCCCCGAGAGCACCGTCCTCGCCGGGGCGCTGCTCCTCGCGCTGCCGCTGGCCGCACTCGCCGGACTCGTGTCGTTCTTCTCCCCCTGCGTGCTGCCGCTGGTTCCCGGCTACCTCTCCTACGTGACCGGGATCGGTGGCACCGACCTGGCCGACGCCCGGCGCGGACGGATGCTCGCCGGGGCCTTCCTCTTCATCCTCGGCTTCAGCGCGGTCTTCGTCTCCACCGGCGCGCTCTTCGGCTACTTCGGCAACACCCTGGAGGAGCACAAGACCCTCATCTCGCGCGTGCTCGGCGGGCTGACGATCCTCCTCGGGCTGAGCTTCATGGGTGTGCTGCCCGGCTTCACCCAGCGTGAGTTCCGCTTCCATCGCAGGCCCGGCGTGGGGCTGGCAGGGGCGCCGATGCTCGGCGTGCTGTTCGGCGTCGGGTGGACACCCTGTGTCGGCCCGACGCTGGGCGCGGTGCAGTCCCTGGCGATCAACGAGGCGAGCGCCGGGCGCGGGGCGCTGCTGATGGTGGCGTACTGCCTGGGGCTCGGGGTGCCGTTCGTGGTGGCCGCGCTCGCCTTCCGGCGGGCGCTCGGCGCGTTCGGCTGGGTCAAGCAGCACTACGCCTGGGTGATGCGGATCGGTGGCGGCCTGCTGGTCGCGATCGGTGTGCTGCTGGTCACCGGGGTGTGGGACCGGATCGTGTACGACCTGACCGTCTGGTCCAGCCAGTACACCGTAGGGATCTGAGGCGATGAGCGAGACGGACACCGGCGCCGGAGCCGGTCGAGGGACCGGTGCCGAGTCGCCGCCGGAAGCGGACGGCGCCTGCCGGGGCACCGCGGACGCCGAGGCGAGCGCGGCACGGGCGCAGCTCTCCACGGCGCCCGAGCAGGAGGCGACGGACGGTGCGGCGCTGAACGTCCCCGCCCTGGGGGTGCTCGGCTGGACCCGGTGGTTCTGGCGCCAGCTCACCTCGATGCGGATCGCGCTGCTTCTGCTTCTGCTGCTGTCGCTGGGCACGGTCCCCGGCTCGCTGATCCCGCAGAACAGCGTGGACACCGCCAAAGTCGCCGATTTCCGGGCGAACAACCCGGGCCCGTCCGGCTTCTACGACAAGCTCCAGTTGTTCGACGTCTACAGCTCGGTGTGGTTCTCGGCGATCTACCTGCTGCTGTTCGTCTCGCTGATCGGCTGCATCATTCCGCGCAGCTGGCAGTTCGTCGGCCAGTTGCGCTCCCGCCCACCGCGGGCCCCGCGGCTGCTGAACCGGATGCCTGCGTACACCACCTGGCACACCGCGACCGGGGCCGAGGAGGTACTGGGCGCGGCGCGCACCGTGCTGGGCCGCCGCCGCTTCCGGGTCACGGTGACACCGGCGGGTGGCGGCTCGGCGGGGGGCGGCGCGCGGGCCGGCGGTTCGGTCGCCGCGGAGAAGGGCTACCTGCGGGAGACCGGGAACCTGATCTTCCACATCGCGCTGATCGTGATGCTGCTGGCCTTCGCCGCCGGCCAGCTGTGGAAGTCCGAGGGCGGCAAGCTGATCGTCCAGGGCGACGGGTTCTCCAACACCCTGACCCAGTACGACGACTTCCGTTCCGGCTCGCTGTACGACGCGGACTCGCTGGACTCCTTCGGCTTCACGCTGGACGACTTCCACTCGACCTTCGAACCCAGCGGACCGCAGAAGGGCACGCCGCGGGAGTTCCGGGCGGACGTCACCTACTGGGAGGGCGCGGACGGGGCCGAGAAGAAGGCGGCGATCGAGGTCAACAAGCCGCTGACGGTCGCCGACTCCAAAGTGCACCTGCTCGCGCACGGCTACGCCCCCGTGGTCAGCGTCACCGACGGCCAGGGGGACCTCGCGTACCGCGGGCCGGTGCCGTTCCTGCCGCTGGACGCCAACGTCACCTCGCAGGGGGTGGTCAAGGTCACCGACTACCGGGGCAAGGACGGCGAGAGCGACCAGTTGGGCTTCCAGGGCTTCTTCGTACCGACCTACGCCCCGGGCTCCGGTCAGATGACCTCGCAGTTCCCCGCGCTCACCAACCCGGCGCTGTTCCTCACCGCCTACCGGGGCGATCTCGGGGTGGACGGCGGCCAGCCGCGCAGCGTGTACCAACTGGACACCGAGCGGATGGAGCAGTTCAGCAAGGAGAACGGCGATCCGCTGGCCGAAGTGCTGGAGCCCGGTGACACGCTGGAGCTGCCGGACGGCGCCGGCGAGCTGACGTTCGAGCGCATCGACCGCTGGGCGAGCTTCCAGATCTCCCAGGAACCCGGCAAGGGCTGGGCGCTGGGCGGCGCGATCGCCGCCGTGCTGGGGCTGGCGGGGTCGCTGTTCATCTCCCGCCGCCGGGTCTGGGTGCGAGCCACCGAGGGTCCGGCCGGACGGACGGTGGTGGAGATGGCCGCGCTGGGCCGCAGCGAGTCGGCGCGGGTCCCCGAGGAACTCGGCGAGCTGGCGGACCGCCTGCTGGCCACCGCACCCCCTGCCGTCGCCCCGGACGCCGCGGCCCCGGACACCGACGGCCCGAACGCCGATCCCACGCGTTCCGCCGATCCCGAAGACCTCGCCGAAGGAGCTGACAGATGAATCTCGCCGCGGCGAACAACCAGTCGCTGGCCGACATCAGCAATGTGCTGGTGTACTCGGCCATGGCGATCTACGTCCTGGCCTTTGTCGCGCACATCGCAGAGTGGGTCTTCGGCAGTCGCAGCAGGGTCGCCCGCACCGCCTCCGCGCTGGGCGAGGGCAGGGCGGCCGGGTCCTCCGCGGTGGGCGCCGCGGTGACGTCCGCCCGTGGCACCGCAGTGGTGGACCGGCCGAAGGTGATCACCCGTTCCGCCGCCGGCGCGCGTGCCGAGGTGCCGGACGGGCCCGGCGCGGCGGGGGAGGACGTCCAGGGCGACACCTACGGACGGATCGCCGTCGCACTCACCGCGCTCGCCTTCGCGATCCACACGGGCGCGGTCGTCACCCGCGGTCTGTCGGTGCAGCGGGTGCCGTGGTCCAACATGTACGAGTTCTCCCTCACCTTCTCGATGGCGGTGGTCGGCGCGTACCTGGTGCTGCTGGCCACCGGCCGCAACGTCCGCTGGATCGGTCTGCCGCTGGTCACGACGGTGCTGCTCGACCTCGGTCTGGCCACCACGGTGCTCTACACCGAGAGCGACCAGTTGCCGCCGGCCCTGGACTCCTACTGGTTGTGGATCCACGTCTCGCTCGCGATCACCTGCGGCGCGCTGTTCTACCTCGGTGCGGTCGGTACCGTGCTCTACCTGTTCCGCGACCGCTACGAGGCCAAGCTCGACCGCGGCGCGGAGCCCGGTCGGTTCGCCACCTCGGTCCTGGAGCGGCTGCCGTCCTCGGCGTCGCTGGACCGGTTCGCCTACCGGATCAACGCGGCGGTCTTCCCGTTCTGGACCTTCACGATCATCGCCGGGGCGATCTGGGCGGAGAGCGCCTGGGGCCGCTACTGGGGCTGGGACCCCAAGGAGGTCTGGTCGTTCATCACCTGGGCCGCCTACGCCTGCTACCTGCACGCGCGCGCCACCGCGGGCTGGAAGGGACGCAGGGCCGCCTACCTGGCGCTGGTCGCCTTCGCGTGCTGGCTGTTCAACTACTACGGCGTCAACATGTTCGTCGACGGCCTGCACTCCTACTCGGGGCTCTGAGACCCGGCACTCTGACGACCCACCCGGTCGGGGCCCCGAGCACGTCGTCGTCCCGCGTGACTCCGGGTCAGACCGGCGGCGGCGTGCTCGGAGCCCCGCCGATCCCCGGGTCGGTGCTGCCGGTCTCACCGGTGCTGCCGTTGCCCGGGGGCGCGGCGGGTTCGCCCAGGTAGGCCTGCCAGCCACCGGTCGGCTGCTGCCCGACGCCCAGGGCGCGCAGCTTCTCCAGCACCTCGGGCTCCTGCACGTCCAGCCAGTCCACGAACTGGCGGAAGGAGACCATCCGGACGTCGTCGGCTCCGGTCCCGGCGATGTGCTCGACGGTCGCCTCCACGGCGTCCATGTAGATACCGCCGTTCCACGTCTCGAAGTGGTTGCCGATGAACAGCGGTGCCCGGTTGGAGTCGTAGGCCCGCTCGAAGGCCGACACGTACGCCTCGGTGGCCTGCTCGCGCCAGGCGGGGTGCTGGGCCGGGTCGGCGTCGGTGTCGGCGCCCTCGGACTGGTTGGCGAGGATGTTGTAGTCCATCGAGAGCACCTCGAAGGAGTGGCCGGGGAACGGGATGGACTGGAGCGGCAGGTCCCAGACCCCCTCCTTCTTGCTCGGCCACACCTGGAGTCCCCCGGAGGAGCTGGAGTCGTAGCGCCAGCCCAGCTCGGCCGCGGCGGGCAGCAGGTTCGCCTGCCCGAGCAGGCAGGGCGTACGGGCGCCGACCAGCTCCTTGCGGTAGTCGAAGGGCAGCGACTCCAGGTCGTCGAACCCGGTGTTCGTCCGCCACTTCATGACGAACTCCCTCGCCTGGTCGATCTCCGAGCGCCAGTCCTCCGGCGTCCACTTCCCGACCGATCCGCTGCCGCCGCAGAAGTGGCCGTTGAAATGGGTGCCGATCTCGTGCCCGTCCAGCCACGCCTGCCGCACGTGGGTGAGCGTGCGGCGGATGTTCTCGTCCTTGAGGTAGCCGATGGCGGAGGCGCCGACGGGGTTCTTCGGCGGCCGGTAGAGGTCCCTCCTGGACTCGGGGAGCAGGTAGAGCCCGGAGAGGAAGAAGGTCATGGCCGCGCCGTTGTCCTTGGCGACCTTGAGGAAGCGCGGGAAGAGGCCGTTGCCGACCTCGCCTGCGCCGTCCCAGGAGAAAATGACGAACTGCGGCGGTTTCTCACCCGGCTTCAGGGGGCGCGGCTTCTCCGGCTGGTTCGGCTGCGGGCCGGTGTCCGAGGTGGATCCGTCGCCGATCTTCTTCGGCTTCTGCTTCTCGTCACCCGACCCGCCCGGGGACTCGGTGCTCCCCGGCATCTTCTCCTCGTCGCCCCCGGAGCAGCCCGCCACTCCGATGGCCGCAACCCCGGCGCCCAGACCCAGTAGTCCGCGCCGGCTTATGCCGCCGTCCTCCGCCATTCTCGTGTGTCCCCTCAACATCCTCGTGCGTGAGCCCGTGCGGTCTGCGGCTCCCGGTGGCCGACCTGGGCGGGGCGGCCGCGGATCGGGGCCGCGCAGGCCGGAGGGGCACGTTAATCACAGGAAAAACGGACGTGTCCAGGCCTTGTGCCAGGGTTTTGTCCGATGGGAACTGTGCGTGTGCGGACGTGTCCGGAGTGTGACGGGGGGTGGGTGGAGCGCGTCACACACCTCACGCCCGGGGTCGTCACGCGTGCGTCGACTGCCGGGGCGTCAGTTCGAGGAGGCGGCCTCGCGCGGCGGGGCCGACACGGGATCAACCCGTGGGAGCGACCGACGCGGGGTCAGCTCTTGGGCGGGGCGTCGTCCGGGCCGTCCTTGCGGCGGAACTCCTCCTCCCACTCCTCCAGGGGGTCGCCCGGGGCATCCGAGGAGGCGGAGGAGGACGAGGGCTTCGCGGGAGGCTCCGACGGGGAGGCGGGCGTGCCGTCGGACGCGGGGCCCGCCGGGTCGTCCGACCCGTCCTTCGGAGTGTCGCGCTCCGAGCGGGCGGCGCTGTCGTCGCCGAGCGACTTCAGGAAGTCCGGGTTGTCGTCCGGGGCGACCCAGCGCCGTTCCTCGACGCGGGTGGCGCCGTACGGCGTGTTGCGCCGCGGGCGTCCGACCGCGAACCACGCGATCGGCCCCACGAGGACCTGGCCGAACAGCAGCACGATGAACACCCATGCGGTCTTCGGAAGCTTCCTGACCTCCTTCTCGGGAGTGTTCAGGCAGTCGACGAAGGCATAGATCCAGACCGCCAGAACCAGCAGGAACGGCAGAAGCTTGAGCATGGAACGCTCCCTGAGTACGTTCTGGCGCGGTGGGGCCCCGGGAAACGGCCCCGCTACAAGGCCAGCGTAATGGGACGATGACGCCATCGGGCGCGGTGGTGCCGAAAGGAACCGGCCCGTCGCCCCCCCCGTCACCCCCGTCGCCCCCGCCGCGGCCCGCCGGCCGGCTGCCGCCCCGGCGCGGGTGCCCGGGCGCGGGGCGCGGACGGCGATACCGGATACTGGCAGGCATGGCATACGACGATCTCCGTTCGCTGCTGCGGGCACTCGAACGCCAGGGCGAGCTGAAGCGGGTCAAGGCCGAGGTCGATCCCCACCTGGAAGTCGGCGAGATCGTGGACCGGGTCAACAAGGCGGGGGGCCCGGCGCTGCTGTTCGAGAACGTCAAGGGCTCGGACATGCCGCTGGCGATGAACGTCTTCGGTACCGACCACCGGCTGCTCACCTCCCTCGGGCTCGACTCCTACGCCGACATCAGCGACCGCATCGGCGGGTTGCTCAAACCGGAACTGCCTCAGGGCTTCGTCGGGATGCGGGAAGCCTTCGGCAAGCTCGCCGGGATGACGCACGTACCACCGAAGAAGATCAAGGACGCGCCCGTCCAGCAGGTGGTGCACACCGGCGACGAGGTGGACCTGGACCGGCTGCCGGCCCTCTTCACCTGGCCAAAGGACGGCGGCTCCTTCTTCAACCTCGGGCTGACCCACACGAAGCACCCGGAGAACGGTATCCGGAACCTGGGCCTCTACCGCCTCCAGCGCCACGACCGGCGCACCATCGGGATGCATTGGCAGATCCACAAGGACAGCGCGAACCACTACCAGGTGGCCGCCCGCCGCGGCGAGAAACTGCCGGTCGCCATCGCCTTCGGCTGCCCGCCCGCGGTCACCTACGCCTCCACCGCCCCGCTGCCGGGCGACATCGACGAGTACCTGTTCGCCGGCTTCGTGCAGGGCAAGCGGGTCGAGATGGTGGACTGCAGGACCGTCCCGCTCCAGGTGCCGGCGCACGCCGAAGTGGTGATCGAGGGCTGGCTGGAACCCGGCGAGATGCTCCCCGAGGGCCCGTTCGGCGACCACACCGGCTTCTACACGCCGCAGGAGGACTTCCCCGCCCTGCGGGTGGACTGCGTCACCACCCGCCGCCGCCCGCTCCTCCAGTCGATCGTGGTGGGTCGGCCGCCCACCGAGGACGGGCCGCTGGGCCGCGCCACCGAGCGGTTCTTCCTCCCGCTGCTGAAGATCATTGTGCCGGACATCGTGGACTACCACCTGCCGGAGGCCGGCGGCTTCCACAACTGCGCGATCATCTCCATCGACAAGAAGTACCCCAAGCACGCGCAGAAGGTGATGCATGCCATCTGGGGCGCGCACATGATGTCGCTGACCAAGCTGATCGTGGTGGTCGACAGCGACTGCGACGTCCACAACCTGCACGAGGTCGCCTGGCGTGCGCTGGGCAACACCGACTACTCCCGGGACCTGAGCATCGTCGAGGGCCCGGTCGACCACCTCGACCATGCCTCCTACCAGCAGTTCTGGGGCGGCAAGGCGGGCATCGACGCCACCGCCAAGCTGCCCGGCGAGGGCTACACCCGGGACGGCGGCTGGCCGCGGATGGTCGAGTCCGACCCGGAGACCGCGGACCGGGTGACCCGCCGCTGGAAGGAGTACGGGCTGTGAGCGGTTCCCCGCCCGGCACCGGTCCCGGCACCACCGGCCGCAGCCCGGACGAGGGCCGCGGGCCGGACGGGGGCGGCGGCTCGGACCTCCGGCCGGACGGGCCGCAGGCCGCACGCAGCCCGAACCGGGTGCGGGCGTTCCTCCGACTGGTGATGATCGAGCACTCGGTCTTCGCGCTGCCCTTCGCCTACATCGCCGCGCTCACGGCGATGTTCCAGGTCAGCGGCAGCGTGCACTGGTGGGAGCTGCTGCTCGTCACAGTGGCCATGGTGGGCCTGCGCACCTTCGCCATGGCGGCCAACCGCATCATCGACCGCGAGCTGGACGCCCGCAATCCGCGCACCGCAGGACGGGAGCTCGTCACCGGAGCGGTATCGGTCCGGACGGCCTGGACGGGCGCCCTGGTGGCGCTGACGGTCTTCCTGGGCGCCGCCGCCCTGCTCAACCCGCTCTGCCTGGTGCTGGCGCCGGTCGCGGTGGTGCCGATGGTGGTCTACCCCTACGGCAAGCGGTTCACCGACTTCCCGCACGCCATCCTGGGGCTCGCGCAGGCGATCGGGCCGGTCGGCGCCTGGATCGCCGTGACCGGCTCCTGGTCCTGGGACGCGGTACTGCTGGGGCTGGCCGTCGGTGTCTGGATCGGCGGCTTCGACCTGATATTCGGCTGCCAGGACGTCGCCGCGGACCGTGTCGAGGGCGTCCGCTCGGTGCCCGCCCGCTTCGGCGTCGCCGCCGCGCTGTACGGCTCGCGGGCCTGCCACGCCGTCACCGTCGGACTGCTGGTCTGGTACGCGCTGGCCACCGGGGGAGGGGCCTTCCTCTGGGCCGGCCTGCTGGTCGTCCTCGCGGCGTTCGGCTACGAGCACTCGCTCGTCCGGCCGGACGACCTCAGCCGGCTCGATAGGGCGTTCTTCACCGTGAACGGCTTCATCGGCATCGCGCTGTTCGTCCTCGCGCTGGCCGACCTCGTCGTCCGCGGCCTGACCGTCTGACCGGCCGGGAGGCGGCACGTCGCCGGACGGGCGCCGGGAGTCGGTCAGCTCCAGGGGCTGGGGCCTATGCCGCCCCTGGGCACCCTCGCCGGACGGGGCGACGGATTGCGGCGGAGCCAGAAGGCGGCCAGCACGCCGCCTATCAGGCCGAAGAGGTGGCCCTGCCAGGAGATGCCCGGGTTGATGGGCAGCACGCCCCACAGGATCGAGCCGTACACCAGCAGCAGGGTGATGCCGACCGTGATGTCCAGGGCGTCGCGTTCGACGAAGCCGCGCACCAGCAGGTATCCGAACAGCCCGAAGACCACCCCGGAGGCGCCGGCGGTGTTCGAGTCCGCGGGAGCGGTGAGCCAGACGCCGAGGCCGCTGACCACGATGATCAGCAGCACCACGCCGATGAAGCGGCCCAGTCCGCGTACCGCGGCCAGGAATCCGAAGATCAGCAGCGGCAGCGAGTTCGCCGCGACGTGGCCCCAGCCGAAGTGCAGGAAGGCGGCCGGGAAGATGTCCATGATCTCGTCGACGTCCCGCGGCTCTATGCCGTACTCGCGGACGAGTGGGCCGGCCGTGCCGTCGACCGCCTCCAGCAGCCAGAGCAGGGCGATCCAGGAGAGCATGAAGGTGCCCGCGGCGGTCGCCCTGGCACGTCGGGTCGGCTGGCCGGTGCCGCTTGTTCCGTATGCCATCGAGGACCCCCGGTTCCGTGTCCGCGCGCCGTGCAGGGACGTCCGCCTCCACAGTAGTCAACGTTCACAGGAGATCGGAGAGTTCCGGGTCCTTCGCCGCCGCGTAGGTGAGCGCGGCCAGCAGGTCCTGCGGTTCGAGCGTCTCCGCCTTGTTCGGCGCGGCCACCAGGACGGCCTCGCCGCCCGCGAAGGTGAGCTTCAGCGGCAGTCGGCCGGAACGGCCCTCGTCGAACTGGCCGATGTCGACGGTCAGCGTGGACAGGGTGTCGTGCCGGATGGCCAGGTCCATCGTGACCTCCTTGTCCGGAGCCCGCTCCAGCATGTCGAGATCCAACTCGCCCAGGTACTTCTGCACCGGGCGCAGCGCCTGTGCGAGCTGCTCGCCGGCGGTCCGCGCGGGCAGCGTCATGGTGACCTGCTCGGCGCCCTCCTTGTCCCCGGCGTCGGTGAACCGGGCGTGGTCGCCGAGAGTGCTCTCCACCGCGGAGACCAGCCGCTGCTGGACCCCCGCCCGGTTCAGCACCGCGCTGGCGTCGGTGACGCGGTCGGTCCGCTCGCCCGCCCGCCCGCCGAGCGCCTCGGTGAACTCGCCGAACTCCTTGGGCCGGATCCTGACCCACTTGCCGCGCAGCGCCGTCCTGGCCGCGTCGAGGGAGGAGGGCAGCCCCCTGGTCAGCGGCTCGACCTCGGAGAGCTTGTCCAGCAGCGGGCCGCGGCCGGTGCCGATCTCCGCGGCCAGGTCCTTGGCGTTGGTCCGGATGTAGAGCTTCCGGTCGACCGCCTTGAAGGCGGACACGTCCTTGCCGCCGAAGCTGACCGACGCGGCACTGTCCACCCGGTCCGAGGGGGCCAGCTCGCGCAGCGGCTTGGTCGCGGCGACCGACACCGCCAGTTGCAGGTCCGCGAGCAGCCGGGCGTTCTCTCGTGCGTTGCCGCCCTTGCCCTTGCCGCTGCCCTCCTGGAGGTAGGCGTGGATCTCTGCGGGCGTCGCGTCGAAGCCGGCGGTGACGGAGACGGACTCCCGGTTGCCGAGGTTCTCCACCGCCTGCTTGACCCGGAGGCCGGTGGTCAGGTGCTCGGCCGCGCTGCACGCGGCGCTGCCGCCGACCAGCAGGGCGGCGCAGGCGAGCACCGAGACGCCCCGGCGCACGGTGGTACGCGCCCGTGCCCGGGTGTGCGGGTGTGGGGCGCCGGGGACGCCCGGGGCGGTGGGGGCCTTCCCGGCGGCGGGCGGGCAGGCGGCGGTCGTGGCGGTGCGGTGCGAGGTGGTGCGATGCGGGGCGGCGATGGCGGGCTCCTGGCGTCCGGTGGTGCGGTGCGGCAGCGGGATCCATTGTGCGCCGTGCCGCGTCCGGGCCCGTCCGTGCCGCGTCCCCCGCGGCACCGCCCCGCCGACGGACCGGGCGGCCGCGGAAACGTAGTCTCGGTGAGGTGAACGACATCGCAGAGCGCCGTCCCTGGCTGGTCGGTGTCTCCGGGGCCTCCGGGACGCCGTACGCCGCCGCCCTGCTGCGGGGGCTGCTGGCCGCCGGGGAGCAGGTCGACCTCGTGGTGAGCCGTGCCTCCCGGCTCACCCTTCTGGACGAGACCGGTTCCCGCTTCCGCGACGGCCACTGGCAGGGGGACCTGCTGCGCTGGCTGCGCCGCGGGGCGGACGGCAACCCGGACGCCTTCGCCGGGGGGATCGACGCCGGACTGATCGAGGGCTCGGTGCGGCACTGGCCCGCCGGCGACCTGGCCGCCGGTCCGTCCTCCGGTTCGTACCCGTGCCGGGGGATGCTGATCGTGCCCGCCTCCACCGCCTGCGTGGCGGGGGTGGCCCTGGGCCTGTCCAAGGACCTGCTGCAACGGGCGGCGAGCGTCACGCTCAAGGAGCGCCGACCGCTGGTCGTGGCGGTGCGGGAGACCCCGCTGAGCGGTCAGACACTCAAGCAACTGGTCGCCCTGGACGAGGCCGGAGCCGTGGTGCTGCCCGCCTCGCCCGCCTTCTACGCCGGCGCCACCCAAATCCAGCACCTGGTGGACTTCGTCGCCGGCCGGGCCCTGGACGCGGTGGGAGTGCCGCACAAGCTCTACCACCGCTGGGAGGGCGAACTGGGTAGTGCAGGCAATCGGGACGCGATGCCTTAGATTCGTCCACGGAACTCGACGCACACGGGACAACCGGAAGGCAGCGGGACGCATGGACGTGGTGGACAGACAGTTGATCCAGGCGCTGCGGGAGAACGGCAGGGCCTCCTACGCGGAGCTCGGCCGCCTGGTGGGGCTCTCCGGGCCGAGCGTCACCGACCGGATCAACCGGCTGGAGTCGGCGGGCGTGATCACCGGCTACCGGGCCACCGTGGATGCCCCCTCGCTGGGTCTCGGTGTCACCGCGCTGATCGGCATCCAGCTCACCGACGCCACCGACCACGAGGACGTGGCCGGGCGGCTGCGCGATCTGGCGGAGATCGAGGACTGCTGGTTCATCGCGGGCGACGACTCGTACATGGTGAAGGTCCGCTCCGGCGACGTGGACGGGCTGGAGCGGACGATCCGCCGGCTCTCCCGCACCGAGGGCGTCTCCCGGACCCGTACCACCATCGTGCTGTCCACCAAGTGGGAGAACCGGGTCGGCGAACCCCCGGAGGAGTGACCCCGCCACCGGGCCCGCGGGGGCGGGCCCGCTGTCCGCCGTACGCGTTGGCGTACGCTCGACCGGGCGTGTGGAGCGGCGCCGCAGAAGGTGCGGAGCCGCAGCGCAAGAGGACTCAAGGAGGCGCGACGCATGGACGCTGGGCTCAAGCGTGAGCTGGAGGAGAAGGTCCGCTCCGGAGAACGGCTGACCCGCGAGGACGGCATCGCCCTCTACGAGTCCGACGACCTGGCCTGGCTGGGCGGACTCGCGCACGGGATGCGGACCCGGATGAACGGCGACGTGGTGCACTTCAACGTCAACCGGCATCTGAACATGACGAACGTGTGCACCGCCTCCTGCGCCTACTGCTCCTTCCAGCGCAAGCCGGGGGAGAAGGACGCGTACACGATGCGCATCGAGGAGGCCGTCCGGCTCGCCAAGGCGATGGAGGGCGACAACCTCACCGAGTTGCACATCGTCAACGGCCTGCACCCGACGCTGCCGTGGCGGTACTACCCGCGCTCGCTCAGCGCCCTCAAGGAGGCGCTGCCGGACACGGTGTCCCTGAAGGCCTTCACCGCCACCGAGATCCACCACTTCGAGACCATCTCCGGGCTCGACGCGAGCGAGATCCTCGACGAGCTGATCGAGGCCGGGCTGGAGTCGCTCACCGGCGGCGGTGCGGAGATCTTCGACTGGGAGGTCCGCCAGCACATCGTGGACCACCGGACGCACTGGGAGGACTGGTCCCGGATTCACCGCCTGGCGCACGAGAAGGGGCTCAGGACCCCGGCCACCATGCTCTACGGGCACATCGAGGAGCCCCGGCACCGTGTGGACCACGTGCTCCGGCTGCGCGAGCTCCAGGACGAGACCGGCGGCTTCCAGGTCTTCATCCCGCTGCGCTACCAGCACGACTTCGTGGACCTCAAGGACGGCAAGGTCCGCAACCGGCTCCAGGCCCGCACCACCATGGCGTCGGGTGCCGAGGCCCTCAAGACCTTCGCGGTCTCCCGGCTGCTGTTCGACAACGTCCCGCACGTCAAGGTCTTCTGGGTGATGCACGGCGTGCAGACCGCCCAGCTCGCGCTCCAGCACGGTGCCGACGACATGGACGGCTCGGTCGTCGAGTACAAGATCACCCACGACGCGGACGACTTCGGCACCCCGGACAAGCTCACCCGCGAGGACCTGCTGGAGCTCATCCGGGACGCCGGGTTCCGCCCGGTGGAGCGCAACACCCGCTACGAGATCCTCCGTGAGTACGACGGTCCGGACGCCGCCCGCCGCGAGGCGCCGCAGCCGATGCGGCTCTGACACCGTCCGGGGCGGCCGACCGCCCCGCGCGGCCCGGGTGCCGCGGCTCGCGGAGGACGTCGTAAAGTCGGACACATGGGGCTTCATCACGTGCTCGACCCGAAGCTGGACAGCCGGGTCACCGACAGCGTCTGCGCGCTCTGGGCGGACGTGGTCAACGCCGGCGGCGCGGTCGGCTTCGTGTCGCCGGTCGCCGCGGAGGACATCCGGCCCGAGCTGCTCAAGCACCTCGGTGCCATGGCGGACGGCCGCACCAGGCTGTTGCTCGCCCTGGACGAGGACGGCGAGGCCGCGGGCACCGCGTTCTTCACCTTCAACACTCACCGGCTGATGCGGCACTGGGTGTGGGTGTACACGGTGATGGTGCACCCCGCGCTCCAGGGTCGCGGCGCCGGCCGCGAGCTGATGGCGGCGGTCGAGCAGCACGCCAGGAAGATGGACGGCATCGACGGCATCCGGCTCACCTGCCGCAGCGGCCTCGGTCTGGAGCGCTTCTACGGCACCTGCGGCTACCGCGAGGTCGGACGGGTGCCGGAGGCGATCAAGGTCGCGGACGACGACCTCCGCGACGACGTCACCCTGTGGCTCCCGCTCACCTGACCCCGCGGGACGGCTCCGCCCGCCGCGGCCGTCCTCTCCGCCCCGCCGAAGGAAGTGCCCCCGTGACCAGCCCCTCGACCACCCGGCCCCCCTCGGGCAAGCCGCACGCCGCGCTGCGCTACACCCTGATGCGGCTGGGGCTTTTCCTCGCCTGCTTCGCCGTGCTCACCCTGCTCGCCCGGTACGGCCTCGTTCCGGCCGGTATCGGGAGGTCCAACCCGCTCTGGCTGTTCGTCCTGGCCATCGTCGTCTCCGCGCCGCTGAGCTACGTCCTGCTGCGTCGGCAGCGCGACGAGATGTCCGCGCAGCTCGCGCCGAAGGTGGAGAAGGTCTCGGGCAACGTCAAGGGCAAGCTCGCCGCCAGCCGCGGCCGGGAGGACGAGCCCGTGGGCGAGGAGGCAGCCGTGGGCGAGGGTGAGCCCGCGCGCCGGGACGAGCCCGTGCGCGAGGGCGGCGCAAAGTAACACACGTCACACCGTTCTCCTCGCCCCGCCGGGAATCGTCCTCCCCCGGCGGGGTGTTGTGCTGTGACGTGCCCGGTGCTCGGGCTCCGTTCCGAGCACACCGAATTCCCGCTGATTGCGTGAGGTCCATGGAAGCCGCAGCCCCCGTCGTCGCCCTCCGGAGCGTCCGGCTCGTCGCGCGGCTGCACATCGACCTCTGCCGCTGCCTCACCACGGCCTGTTCCTCCGCGCGCTGAGCCGCCCGTCTGCTCCGGCGTCTCCCGGCGGCGGCTGAGCGCCGCTCGCCCGCAGCGGAGCACCGCCCGGCAACGCGCTCTGGCGGGGCGCCGGAGGCCCGGCGGACAATGCCCGGCACGCCCCTCCCGCCTGTCTTCCCCGCTGTTCCGCTGCCGCGTCCGTGCTCGGTCCCGCGCGGCCCGCCGTCCCGGCTGCATCGCTTCCGCCGCTGTCCGTCCTCCTCGGGGGCGAGTCCCCCGCTGTTCTTGAACCGGAGTGTGCCCGTGTCCTCGTCCTCTCCCACTCCAGCGTCGCAGACCGGGCCGGAGCCGGCCGCGTCCGGTGACGCGCCGTCCGGCATCCGGTCCCGCATACGCCTGCCCAGGGTCCCCTTCTGGGCCCAGATACTCACCGGCCTGGTGCTCGGCGTGCTGCTCGGCTGGGCCGCCCGCAACGGCGACATCGCCTGGCTGGGCTCCGCGCTGGAGCGCATCGGCGACACCTTCGTCCAGCTGCTGAAGCTGGCGGTGGCGCCGCTGGTGTTCTTCGCCGTCGCGATCTCGATCACGAACCTGCGCAACGTCTCCAACGCGGCCCGGCTCGCGAGCCGCACCCTGCTGTGGTTCTTCGCCACCTCGCTGATCGCGGTGGGCATCGGCCTGACGATCGGGCTGCTCACCAACCCGGGCGCCGGCACCGGCCTCACCCCGGAAGACGGGGCGCGTCCGGAGAGCTCGGGCTCCTGGCTCGACTTCCTCACCGAGATCATCCCGACCGACGTGATCACCCCCTTCACCGAGCTCAAGGTGCTCCAGATCGTCTTCCTGGCCGCCGTGGCCGGTGTCGCCGCGCTGAAGCTCGGCGAGAAGGCGGCGCCGCTGCTGAGCGTGGCGGAATCGGTGCTCGCCCTGTTGCAGAAGGCCCTGTGGTGGGTCATCCGCCTCGCCCCGCTGGGCACCCTGGGCCTGATCGGCCGGGCCATCAACGAGTACGGCTGGGACCTCATCGGCCAGTACGCGACCTTCACCGTCGACGTGTACATCGGCTGCCTGCTGGTGATGTTCGGGGTCTACCCGCTGCTGCTGCGGCTGGTCGGCGGCGTCAGCCCCGTCCAGTTCTTCCGCGGTGCATGGCCCGCCATCCAGCTCGGCTTCGTCTCCCGCTCCTCGGTGGGCACCATGCCCGTCACCCAGAAGGTCACCGAGCGGCTCGGTGTGCCCAAGGAATACGCGTCCTTCGCCGTGCCGTTCGGCGCGACCACGAAGATGGACGGCTGCGCCGCGATCTACCCGGCGCTGGCCGCGATCTTCGTCGCGGAGATCTTCGGCATCAGTCTCGGCGTCCAGGACTACGTGCTGATCGCCTTCGTGTCGGTGATCGGCTCGGCCGCCACCGCCGGCCTCACCGGCGCGACCGTGATGACCACCCTGACCCTCTCGACGCTGGGCCTCCCGCTGGAGGGCGTCGGCCTGCTGCTGGCGATCGACCCGATCCTGGACATGATGCGGACCGCCACCAACGTCACCGGCCAGGCCGTGGTCCCGGTGCTCGTGTCGGCCCGGGAGAAGATCCTCGACACCGACGCCTACACGTCGGCACGGAGCTTCGACATCGACCGGATGGAGGACGAGGACATGAGCGAGGAGCCCGCCGGGGACCGCATCGGCTCCGCCTCGCCCGCCCTCGCCTGACCGCACCGCCTCCGGCGGCACGCATCGCCTGCCCGGTTCGCCCGACGGAACAATCGCCGGGCGAACCGGGCAGCGGTCGTTCCGGTCAGCTCCCCGAGCGCCTGGCCAGCACCCTGCTCAGCGCCCGGCTCAGGCTGCTCCCGGCGGGCCGGGGCCGGACGTCCGCCGCGCTGCGCACCTTCGCGAAGAAATCCTTGCTCGTCTCCGTTCCGGCCATCCATCGGCCGCCCAACTGTTCCACCAGTGTGATTTCCCGGCTGGACATCCCCGTCCTCATTTCCCGTACGTATCCGTGATGGAAGGATTCCATAAGGTACTACCCCTCGGTGGCGCTGTTCTCACCAGTCGGCGTATTCCGGTTCTGCTGGGGAGGAACCGGGCCATACGTCGAACCATTGCTCGGAATCCCCTTGATCACCTGGGAGACCCCGAGCAGATGTGCGACGTCGAGGAGCGCGAGCGCCTGCTCCTCCGGAAGATCTCCCGGCTCCGGGGCCTCGATGATCAGCAGCCCCTGGGGCGATTCGCCGGCCCGGACCCGGATGAGGCGCGCGGTCCGGTACTTCGCGCTGAGATTGATGCGCCACTCGTCGGGATCGTTGTCGGCGTCCTCCACCAAGCGGTCCCGCTGTCCGTCGGCGATGGAGAGAAGGAATCTCCCCGGCTCGTCCTCGGCGTCGAACCGCGGCGGCGCGAGGCTGCCGGTGTCGGAGGACGCCCTGCGCTCCAGCGCGCGCTCCTCGGGGTGGAACGCGTAGAAGGTGCTGCGTGCCTTCGGGTGCGCCAGTTCCGTGGCGGTCTCGACGAGACGGTCGTTGATGCTGCCCAGTAGTTCGTCCCGCCGCGCGGGGTCGGTGGCCAGCCTTCCCATGTACTCGGCGACCGGTCCGAGCGCCGCCTCCAGCACCGCTGCCCGTTTTTTCTCCTCCCTTCCTTTCTGAATACTTCCCTGCATTCGCTGCGTGATGAATGCGGCCGCCGCTGCGCACAGGGCGCCGAGCCCGAGCAGCAGGAAATCAGGTGGCCCGTCCGTCTCGGCAGAAATTCCGCCCAGTGCGAGTGCGGCACCCGACAACGACCCCACGCCCGCTGGGAACACCGTATTGCGGAACAATCCATACCTCCTGCTCGTCGGGGCGTCTCGATCTTCTCAGGCGGCAAGAACACCCCGGCGGACTGCGCAGTTCCGGATATCGGGCTCCCTCACCCGTAAGAGCGGTGGTACGGGGGCGCGCCCGTACCGGCGCGGACGATGCGCGTGCGCCCTCCCGGGCCCGGGTGAAGTGTCCGTTCGGTAAAGGTTCGTACCGGTGGCTGTCCTTCCTCTGGCCAACACCCTCCGCGCCCTGCACTCTACGTCTCGGTAACCAGCGTGTGGCTGGGTCGATCGTCGGTACGGGGGAGCCATGTCCGAACGTCCGGTGCCCGCCCCGCCGGAGCCCGTCGCTCCGCTCCTGCACTCCGTGGACGGCGTCGTACGCCAGGCCCGGACACCGCCGCTCGTGGCACCGGCCACCGAGGGTTCGCTCGCTGACCTGCCCTTCCGCAACGCCGCCGAGGCACCCGACGACGTGGTCTTCGGCCGCAGGCAGCCGGACGGCACGTGGCGGGACGTCACCAGCGCCCAGTTCGCCGCCGAGGTGCTCGCCACCGCCCGCGGCCTGCTGGCCGCCGGGCTGCGACCCGGGGACCGGCTCGCCCTGATGGCCGAGACCTGCTACGAGTGGACGCTGCTGGACTACGCGGGCTGGGCCGCCGGCCTGATCACCGTCCCGCTGTACCCGACGTCCTCGGCCGCGCAGGTCCGCTGGATCCTGCGCGACACCGCGGCCCGCGCCGCGGTGGTCGCGGACGTGGCCGGGGTGCGCACCCTCAGCGGAATTCGCGGCGACCTGCCGGACCTCGCCTGCCTGTGGCAGCTCGACAACGGCGCTGCCGGTCAGCTCCAGGCGCTGGGCCGTGACGTCCCGGACTCCCGGGTGGACGAGCGGCGTGCCCTGCTCGGCCCGCACACCGTCGCCACCTTCGTGTACACCTCCGGCACCACCGGACGCCCCAAGGGCTGCGCGCTCACCCACGACAACTTCACCACCGCGGCGGACAACGCCGTCGCCCTGCTGCATCCGGTGTTCCGGTCCGGCAGCGACGGACCGGCCTCCACTCTGCTCTTCCTCCCGCTGTCGCACATCTTCGGGCGGATGGTCGCGGTCGGCTGCCTGCGGGCCCGCGTCAGACTGGGCCACGCGAGCGGCGGAGGCACGGAGGGGCTGCTGGCGGACCTGGCCGGTTTCCGGCCGACCTTCCTCTACGCGATCCCCTCGGTGCTGGAGAAGCTCTACCACTCCGGCAGGGCCCGTGCGGAGGACGTCCGGCGCAGCAACTCCTTCGACCGCGCGGCCCGGGTCGCCGTCCGGTTCGGCGAGGCGTGGGCCGACGGGAAGGGAGCCGGCGGCAAGGGGCCCGGACCGGTGCTGCGGGCCGCCCGCGGGCTGTACGACCCGCTGGTGTACCGGCGGCTGCGGGCCGCCCTCGGCGGCCGGGTGCGGCACGTCATCTGCGGCGGCTCCCCGCTCGGCCGCCGGCTGACCGCCTTCTACGCCGGCGCCGGCATCGAGGTCTTCGAGGGGTACGGACTCACCGAGAGCACCGCCGCCGGCACTGTCACGCCGCCCCAGCGCCCCCGGCTCGGCACCGTCGGTTGGCCGCTCCCCGGCACCGCCGTCCGCATCGCGGAGGACGGCGAGGTGCTGCTCGCAGGACCGCACGTGTGCGGCGGCTACTGGGACGCCGAACGCGGCCAGGTGGTCCCCGAGGCTGATCCCGACGGCTGGCTCGCCACCGGCGACCTCGGCTCGCTGGACCACGAGGGCTACCTGACCCTCACCGGCCGCAAGAAGGACCTGATCATCACCTCCAGCGCCAAGAACATCGCCCCGGCGCCGCTGGAGGGCTGGCTGCGCGCCCATCCGCTGATCAGCCACTGCCTGGTGCTCGGCGACAACCGCCCCTACCTCGTCGCCCTGCTCACCCTGGAGCCGGACGGCCTGGCGCACTGGCGGCGGATGCACCGCAAGCAGGACGTCCCGATCGAGCAGCTCGTCCGGGACGGCGACCTGCTGCACCACCTCCAGCAGGCGGTGGACGGCGCCAACCGGCTGGTCTCCCGGGCCGAGTCGATCCGCCGTTTCGCGGTGCTGCCGGTCGACTTCTCCACGGCCGACGGCCACCTCACCCCCACTCTCAAGCTCCGGCGCGCGGCCGTGACGCGTGCCTTCGCCCGTGAGATCCAGGCCCTCTACGAGTGACCGGCCGCAGGCGCGGCAGCCGCCCCGCGCGCGAGGGCGGCCCGGCCGGGGTTCACGAGCGGTGCGAGCCCCGGCGCCGGTGGGCGTCCGGCCCCTGGTCCGGTGTGCCGGGCCGCGCGCGCGTCCGGCTCTCGCGGGCGTCGCGCCCTGCCGGGGCGGGCGGTAGCGGCTGCTCCTCGGGCACCACGGTGTAGTAGCACTGGCCGCAGACGTAGCCCCCACGGGGCCCCTCGATGACCACCGTGCCGCAGTGGCTGCAGTACAGCCCGCCTTCACCGCTTCCGCTCCTCATTCACCCACTCGCTCGCAGTGTGCGCACGCCCCCCGGTCGCGGGGGCGGCCCCCGCACCCACCGTAGCGGCGGCCGGGTCCGGGCGCGGGGCGTTGGCGGACCGAATCGAGCGGGTGTTCAGCGAGTTGTGTCACTCCGCCCCGCCGCCCGGGTAACCCGGCGGGGAACGGCGGATGCCCCGGGCGGCGGGTCAGTCCGCGAAGCGGTCGGCGAGCCAGGAGACCGCGAGCGGGGCGCCGGTCACCGCGCCCGAGGTGTGCTTCAGGGGCAGGGTGCGAAACGTCACGTCGGCTCCCCGGGCACGCCACGCGTCCCGCAGCCCGGTGCCGGAGCGGTAGGGGATCAGCGAGTCGAGGATGCCGTGGTAGAGGAACACCGGCGCCTGCGGGGCCGTGCGGCCGAGTCGGGACTCGTCCATCCGGCGCTGCCAGGCCGGTTGCTCCAGCGGGTTCCGGTCGGTGATCTGGTCGATCCGTCCGAACGGCCAGGTTCCCGACGCCAGTTCCACGCACTCGGACTCGGCGATCCGTCGCTGGAGCCTGCCCCGGGTGTTCAGGTAGCTGTCCAGGTCGAGTTCGGGGAAGGCGGCGTCCTGGCCGACGGCGGCCATCGCGACCAGCCCGGAGCCCGCCCGTCCCTGGTTGAACTCGGCGACGTCCAGCAGGTCTCGCGGCACACCACCGGTGGCGGTGCCGACGACGTCCAGCTCCGGTGCGTACGAGGAGTGCAGTTCGGCGGCCCAGGCGCTGGCCTGTCCGCCCTGCGAGTACCCCATGATCCCGACCGGGGACCCCTCGGCCAGACCTGCCTCGGGCAGCCGCATCGCCGCCCGGGCCGCGTCCAGCACCGCGTGCCCGGCCGAGCGGCCGACGGTGTAGGTGTGGACGCCGGGGGTGCCCAGCCCCTCGTAGTCGGTGACGGCGACGGCCCAGCCGCGTTGCAGCGCGAGCTGGATCAGCGAGCCCTCCTTCGTCCGCCCGGTGGGGAAGGTGCGGGAGGGCGCGCACTTGTCCGCGAGGCCGACGGTGCCGACCGCGTAGCCGAGGATCGGCCGGGCGCCGCTGCGGCCGTCCCTCGGGACGATCACCGTGCCGGAGACGGTGTTGGGACGGCCGGTGGCGCTGGTGGAGCGGTACGTCATGTGCCAGGAGCGGGCGTCCGAGGGGGTGAGCGGGTTCGGTTTGAACCCCTGGAGCCGGGCGCTGACCGGATCACCCGGCTGCGGATTCCGCGCGGCGTCCGCGGGGGAGCGGAGGGCGGTGCCGGCGGCATCGGTGCGGACGCTCGGCGGGACCGAGGTGGCGGTAATGCGGGTGGCCGCCTGGGCGGTCGTTCCGGTCGCGTTGGCGGCCTGGGCACCTGCCGCGGGGAGCGCGGTGGCCAGCGTCAGCAGGGCGAGGAGTGCGGGGGCCCCGCCCCTGCGGGCGGCGCGGCGGCCCGCTGACGGACGCCGTCCGTCCGCCGGCGGGCGGTGCCTGGCCGGGGACGGGACGGGCCCCGGCCAGGCGGCCGGCACGAAGCGGGCGGGTGGGGCTGGCTGCATACGGCTCTCCCGGCAGCGGAGGGGACACTGGTGGCTCGGGGGCCGTACCGGCCGTTCGACTCAGATCCGGACTGACCCGGTGGCACAGTGTCGTTGACGGGACGTCAGCGGATGAGCCGACGCGCCGCCCCGGCCGAGCCGTGACCCGCGCGGGGGACCTCTCGTGCTGCCGAACGACCACCGGGCTCCGCGTACGCACGCGGGGCCCGACGGGTGCTGCGGTGAACCGGGGGATCAGAACGGACGGTCGCCCGCGATGGCGACGCGTTCCGCGACCCGGCGGTGCGGCGCGTAGTCGTCGACCGCGTAGTGCTGGGTGGCGCGGTTGTCCCAGAACGCGATGTCGCCGGCCTGCCAGTGGAAGCGGACCTGGTACTCCGGCACGTGCGCCTGCTGCACGAGGTAGCGCAGCAGTTCGTCGCTCTCCGCCTTGCCCATGCCGGTGATCCGGGTGGTGAACGAGGTGTTGACGAACAGCAGCCTGCGTCCGGTCTCCGGGTGCGTCCGCACCACCGGGTGCTCGACCGGCGGGAACTGGTCCTGGAGCGGGATCAGTCGCTCCGGTCCGTAGAAGCGGACGAACCCGGGGATGAAGTCGTGCACGGCGGTCGCGCCGTCGATCCGCTCCCGGACGTCCGCGGGCAGGTTGTCGTACGCGGCGGCCATGTCGGCCCACATGGTGTCCCCGCCGACCGGCGGCACCTCGTGGAGCTGGAGCACGGCGCCCATCGCGGGCCGCTCCCGGAACGTGACGTCGGCGTGCCACACGTTCTCGAACGTCGGGGTGCCGCTGCCGCCCTTGGCGAACCGCACGACGTCGTCGGCCGATCCGCGGGCGAGCAACGGATTCGTCTCCAACTCGCCCCAGTTGAGGGCGAACTCACGCTGCGCGCTGGACTCCAGGTGCTGGCCGCGGAAGAACAGCACCTTCCACTCCAGCATCGCCCGGTTCAGGTCCTCGCGGACGGCCGGGGTCAGCGGCCGCGACAGGTCCAGCCCGCGTATCTCGGCTCCGATGATCCGCCCCTGCGGGACGACCTCGAAGTGCTCGTACGGCTTCTCCTGCCAGTCCCCGGGGACCCGTCGGAGGGTGCGGCGCCCCTCGAACATGCCGCCTGCGGGCACGCCGGCCTCCCGGAGCTCCGGGGCCGGCTCAACGATGCCCGGCACCTGGGCGGTGCCTGCGGTCGGGTCCGTCATGGTGGTCACGTGGTCCTCCTGATGATGCGAAACGGTTCGGCTCGGAAGCCCGCGCACCGCGCAGCCAGGCAGGAACGAATCGGCACTGAGCAGCGGTACACGGGGTCGCGCAGAGGCACCGACGCACCCGCTGAGGGGCCGTCGGTGCGGTCGCCGCCCACCGGAGGGGCGGCGTGCGTGCCGGAGCTATCGGCCGGACCGCTCGCACCCGTCCCGGTCCGGGACGCCCGTGGGTCCCGCCGCGACGAACGAGTGCTTGATCATGGGCGTCATTCTCCGGCCAGTGCCCACCACTGTCAAGCCGTCATGTCAAGCACCGTCCCGGCGTGGCGGGCGTGTCCTTCGGTGCCCACCGGCCGCCACCGCGCGTCAGACGCCCCTTTGCCCTGCCGCCGCACTCCTCACAGGTCCCGCCTCCGGACTGCGGCGAGGAGCGACCGCAGCCGGGCGGGGTCGGTGGTGAGGACGGTGGCCGGGTGCGCACTCTCGCGCAACTCCACCCCGCCCCCGGCCCGGCGCAGCTCCACGCAGTTGTTCCCCTCCGCGCAGTAGGTCGACTTCTGCCAGCGGGTGATCGGTATGGTCACGAGGTCCCCTAGAGGGTCTTGGCAATGCGATGGACGAGATCGCGGGACTGGGCCGGATCAAGGCTCAGCTCTCTCAGCCGATCGATCAGCATCCGGTACTTGTTCAGCTGCGCCTCGGCGTCGAGGAGCACGGGGCCGTGGGACTGGTCGAGTTGCACGGTGTCGAGCTGAGGAACGGGCCCATCGGCGTAGCAGATGGTCTGGCCCGCTCCGGGGAAGGCGCCAGCGGTGAAAGGCACCACAAGGAGGGACAGCCCGGGGCGTTCACTCATGGTCAGCAGGTGTCGGAGCTGACTCCTGGCCACGTCCCTGCCCCCGAACTGCATGCGCAGTGCGGCCTCGTGGACGATCGCCGCGTAGGGGAGAGGCTCCTCGCGGTAGAGCACCGCCTGCCGTTTGATGCGCCACGAGGTGCGGTGCTCGATCTCATGCGGCGGGAGCTGGGGCACGGCCTGCTGGAAGACGGAACGCGCGTGATCGACGGTTTGCAGCAAGCCGGGCAGCGAGGAGGTCTGGGCAGTCCGCATCCCGTCCGCGTGGTGCTCCAACTCTGCGAGGTCCAGTAGCGCGGCCGGAAGCACGCCCTTGTACTCCTCCCACCACTGTCGGCTCCGGTCGGCTGCAAGAGAGGCGAGCGCATCGACGAAATCGGTCTCGGCGCACGCGTAGTTGCAGGCCAGTGTGCGCACCCTCGCGGGACTGACGCCTACGCGACCAGCTTCGATGTTGCTCATTCGCGCCTGGTCGATCCCCATGAGCGTGCCGGCCTCTGATGCGGTCATCCCTGCGCGCTCGCGCAACTTCCGCAACTCGGCGCCCAGTCGTCGCTGTCGGGCTGTCGGAATGCTCCTCGGTGGCATCGGGCCTACTCCTCGCTGCGATGGTGACGCACCAATCTAGCCGGGAAATATATTCCCCCATCGGTGGTGACATGTATGACCCGCACCCTGCTACGCTGAGATTCGTTCCGATCACACCTCGTGTCCGTATCCGGAAGTGCACCGCTGCGTTCGCGCGACCTCGCGGCGGCAGGCCACCGGGCGGGCGACATCGATCGGACCGGACGACTGTCGGCGAACCGAAGGGACGGCCATGGATTCCTGGTCCTACTCACTCCATCTCCCGCACGACCCGCGAGCGCCCCGCGTGGCCAGGAGTACGACCCGTGCGGTGCTCGGCCTGTACGGGCCGGCGGATCTGATCGATTCCGCCGCTCTCCTCGTCTCCGAACTGGTGACGAACGCGGTGCAGCACACCGAGGGGCCCTCGCAGCTGCGCCTGCGCGGGGGAGTGCGGCGGTTGCGGGTCGCCGTGTGGGACACCGACCCGGTCGTCCCTCCCGTCTTCCGGGGGCCACCGAACCTGCCCCGGCCCGGGTGGACCCGTTGTCCGGGCGGCAGCGTCGGGAGTGCCGAGGCGGTGCTCCGCGGGGAGTCCGTGGCGGACCGCGGCAGGGGGCTGGAGATCGTGCGGTCGCTGGCGGCGAACTGGGGAGCGTACGTGCTGGGGGACGAGCTGTACGGCACCAGCGGGAAGCTGCTCTGGGTGGAGCTGCCGCGGGGCCGGGACGACTTCGCGATCGCCGCCTGACCGGGAGCGCCGCCCGGCCGGGGAGCGACCGCCCGGCCGGGAGGGGGCACGGGGCCGGTGGGGGCGCCTGCTGGACGCGGGTGCGTGCTGCCCGTCGCGGGGCTCGTGCGGGTGGCCAAAAGGCAGGAGCCCCCGCCGGGGCGGGGGCTCCTTGGGTACTGCTGTGAAGATCAGTACTCGACGATCAGGACGGAGTGACGTTCTCCGCCTGCGGGCCCTTCGGCCCCTGGGTCACGTCGAAGTTCACCTGCTGGTTCTCTTCGAGGCTGCGGAAGCCCGACGCGTTGATTGCCGAGTAGTGGACGAAGACGTCGGGGCCGCCGCCGTCCTGAGCGATGAAGCCAAAGCCCTTTTCGGCGTTGAACCACTTGACGGTTCCGGTAGCCATAAGCCCTCCCTGGGCCTATAAGGGTCGCCCTGCTCCAGAACCTGCAAGAAGTCTGAAAACGACGAAAGCCTGCGGTTACATGCTCCGCAGGCTCTGTACTGCAAGGGAAACCAAACTGCAACTTGCGGCGAGCCTAGCACGGTACGTGTGGAGGGGGGAAGGCCCAAATGATCTGTTGTTCGCGGGTCTCGGCGGAGCCCTCGCGCCCGCCGCGCCGCGCTGCTGTGGCGCCGGTCATGCCTGGTCGTCGGCCTGCCTGTCCGGGGGTGCGGAAGCGGGCGTACGCTCCCCGTGTGAGTGCATACGGCAGCTTTCCCAGGACCCGGCCCCGCGTCGGGCACATCCAGTTCCTCAACTGCCTGCCCCTCTACTGGGGGCTCGCGCGGACCGGGAGCCTGCTCGACCTCGAACTGACCAAGGACACCCCCGAAAAGCTCAGTGAACGGCTGGTGAAGGGCGATCTGGATATCGGACCGGTCACCCTGGTGGAATTCCTGCGGCACAGCGATCAGCTCGTGGCGCTGCCCGATATCGCGGTGGGCTGCGACGGCCCCGTGATGTCCTGCGTGATCGTTTCGAAGGTGCCGCTGGCGGACCTGGACCACGAGCGCGTCGCGCTGGGTTCCACCTCGCGCACCTCGGTCCGGCTGGCCGAGCTGCTGCTGGCCGAGCAGCACGGCATCACTCCCGACTACTACACGTGTCCGCCCGACCTCGGGCTGATGATGCAGGAGGCGCAGGCCGCCGTCCTGATCGGGGACGCGGCCCTGCGGGCGTCGCTGCACGACGCCCCCCGCCTCGGCCTCCAGGTCCACGACCTGGGCCGGATGTGGAAGGAGTGGACCGGACTGCCCTTCGTCTTCGCCGTGTGGGCCGTACGCAGGGACTACCTCGCCGAGCAGCCGCAGACCGTCCACGAGGCGCACCGGGCGTTCCTCACCTCGCGGGACGTCTCCCTGGAGGAGGTCGGCAAGGTGGCCGAGCAGGCCGCCCGGTGGGAGGCGTTCGACGCCGAACTGCTGGCCCGGTACTTCACCACCCTGGACTTCCGCCTCGGCCCGGAGCAGCTCGCGGGCATCGCCGAGTTCGCCCGGCTGACCGGCGCGGGCACCGGCTACCCGGCCGACGTCCGGGTGGACCTGCTGGAACCGCGGGACGGCTGACCCCGGGAGGAGGGCGGCCCCGGGACGAGGGCGGCCCCGGGCAGGTCACGCGCCTGGCGTACGCTGGATCGGTCTTGCCCCCTTTTGGAAGGGACCGCCCCGGTGCCGGAATCTTCGTCGCATGCCGACCTCCAGTCCGTGCTCGACCGGGCTGCCGAGGGCGGGCGCATCACCCCCGAGGAAGCGCTCGACCTGTACCGCTCGGCTCCGCTGCACGCGCTGGGACGGTCCGCCGACGCGGTCCGCCGTCGCCGCTACGCCGGCACCGAGCACCTCGCGACGTACATCATCGAGCGCAACATCAACTACACCAACTCCTGCGTCACCGCGTGCAAGTTCTGCGCGTTCTACGCCCCGCCGAAGAGCGACAAGGTGTGGACGCGGGACCTCGACGACATCCTCCGCCGCTGCGCGGAGACGGTGGAGCTGGGCGGCACCCAGATCATGTTCCAGGGCGGGCACCACCCGGACTACGGGGTGGAGTACTACGAGGAGCACTTCTCCGCCATCAAGAAGGCCTTCCCGCAGCTGGTGATCCACTCCCTCGGCGCCTCCGAGGTCGAGCACATGGCCCGGATCTCCAAGGTCACCCCCGAGGAGGCCGTCCGCCGCATCCACGCCGCCGGGCTGGACTCCTTCGCCGGGGCGGGCGCCGAGCTGCTGCCCGCCCGGCCGCGCACCGCCATCGCCCCGCTCAAGGAATCCGGCGAGCGCTGGCTGGAGATCATGGAGACGGCGCACGGCCTGGGCGTGGAGTCCACCTCCACGATGCTGATGGGCACCGGCGAGACCAACGCCGAGCGGATCGAGCACCTCCGGATGATCCGCGACGTGCAGGACCGCACCGGCGGCTTCCGGGCCTTCATCCCGTACACCTACCAGCCGGAGAACAACACCCTGAAGGGCCAGACCCAGGCCACTCTCTTCGAGTACCTGCGGCTCATCGCGGTGGCGCGGCTGTTCCTGGACAATGTCGCCCACATCCAGGGCTCCTGGCTGACGGTCGGCAAGGACGTCGGCCAGCTCACCCTGCACTACGGCGCCGACGACCTCGGCTCGGTGATGCTGGAGGAGAACGTGGTGTCCTCCGCCGGCGCCAGGCACCGGTCCAACCGGATGGAGCTGATCCACCTGATCCGTTCCGCCGGCCGCGTCCCCGCCCAGCGCTCCACGACGTACGAGCACCTGCTGGTCCACGACGACCCGGCGAACGACCCGGTCGGCGACAAGGTCGTCTCGCACCTCTCCTCCACCGCGATCGACGGCGGCACCGCCCACCCGGAGCTCAAGCTCGTCGAGACGAACTGACGGCCGTCCGTTGCCCACGCTCCATCTACCGGCCGCCGGTGTCGCCCTCGCCGTCACCGGCGACCGGATCACCGCCCGCGGCCCCGCCGCGGCGCTCACCGAGGACTACCCCGACGCCCGGCAGCGGCACTGGGACGGCACGCTCGGCCCGGGGCGCTGCGTGGTGGACGCCGTACGGCTCCTGGAGCACGCCTACCACCCCGACCCGCGCGAGGCGGACGCGCTGGGCACCGTCCCGCTGACCGGCCCGGCACTGGAGGGACTGGAGATGTCCGCCGTCCGCTGGGGCCACAGCGCACGCCGTGGCATCCAGCGGCTCCTGGGCGACGGCGCCACCTCGCTGGTGGGGCCGTTCACCCGGCCCGAGGTCCGCCTGGCGGTCCGCCGCTCCGGTCTGCTGGTTCGCGAGGACCCGCCGCCGGACGGCGCGGAGCGCCCGGGACGCCCCGCGCCGGGCGAACGCGCCGACTTCGCCGTGAGGGCCGCCGACGGCCGCTGCCTCGCCACCGTGATCGCCGGCCGGTTGGCCCACCGCCGCCGCTGAAATCCCGGTTCGTCCCCCGGGCGCCCCCGGAACCGCGCTTGCCGCGACCCGGTGCACCCGCGCACCCGGCGTCCGGTGAACAATGGGCGGGTGATCCGCGCATCCATGGACAAGCAGCCGCACGAAGTCGCCGCCATGTTCGACGACGTCGCCGCGAGGTACGACCTGACCAACGACGTGCTGTCCCTCGGCCTGGCCCGGTCGTGGCGCAAGGCCGTCGCCGGGGCGGTGGCCGCCCGCTCGGGGGAGCGGGTGCTCGACCTCGCCGCCGGCACCGGCACCTCCTCGCTCCCGTTCGCGATGGCGGGTGCGTTCACCGTGCCGTGCGACTTCAGCCTGGGCATGCTGCGGGAGGGCAAGCGTCGGCAGCCCTGGATGCCGTTCACCGCGGGGGACGGCACCCGGCTGCCGTTCCGCGACGACAGCTTCGACGCGGTCAGCATCTCCTTCGGGCTGCGCAACGTCCACGACACGGACGCCGCGCTGGCGGAGCTGCTGCGCGTCACCCGGCCCGGCGGACGACTGGTCATCTGCGAGTTCAGCCACCCGACCTGGGCGCCGATGCGCACCGTCTACACCGAGTACCTGATGCGCGCCCTGCCGCCGGTCGCCGAGGCGGTGTCGTCCAACCCGGACGCCTACGTCTACCTGGCCGAGTCGATCCGGGCGTGGCCCGACCAGCGGGCCCTCGCCACCCGGCTCCAGAAGGCCGGCTGGGGCAGGGTCGCCTGGCGCGACCTCACCGGCGGCATCGTCGCCCTGCACCGGGGCCACAAGGTCTGACCGGGTCAGGGGCCGGCCCTGTTCCCGGGGCCGGGGCCGGGGGCCGACCGGCCGGATACCGCCCCAACACGTCGCCGCATCCCGCGGGTTGTGCGACAGTGACGCCGTGCCGACGCTCTGCGCCGCCTGCGGCGCCCCGACACCGGCCGCGCCCACGGCCCACGCCGGCCCCGGGGCACCGGTTCGGAACCGCTGCCCGCGATGCCCCCGCAGCCGGACGACCGGACGCCCGTACGAGGGCTGGGGACGGGCGCTGGCGGCCGCCTGCCCGCCCACCGTCCTGCTCCCGCTGCTCGCCCTGCTCACCCTGCCCGTCGCCGGTACCGGCGACGGGCAGGCACCGGACCCCGTCACGCGGTTCCGGGTGGCCCTCGCCCTGCTGCTCCAGGGGCTCGGCGGCGGCTTCTCGGTCCGGGACGCCTCGGCCGGGACCGCCGGGTTCGGCAACTGGCCGCCGGTGCCCGGCGGCGGGGAGGTGACGCTCACGGCGGTGCCGCTGGGCGTCACCGTGGCGTGGGCCGCCGCCGTGGCCCTGGGAGCCCGCTGGGCGCACCGCGGGCACCCGTACGGGCCGGGCGCCGCCCTGCGCACCGCGACCGCCTCCGCGGCCGGTGTGTTGCTGCTGGGGCTGGCCGCCCGGCCGTCCCTCGGCGGGATGGAGATCGGTACGGACCCGGTGCGGGCCGGACTCTGGGCGCTGCTCCTCGGCACGGCGAGCGCCGCCGCGGCGCTCCTCGCCGGCCGGGCGCGGGCGTGGCTCGCCGCCCGCCCACCGCTCGGCGTGCTGTTCCGGGCGCTGGGCTCCGCCGTCCGGGGCTCCTCGGCGGTGCTGCTGTTCTCCGGGCTCCTCGGCGCCGCGCTGCTCGTCTCCGGGCACCGCACGCACACCGGGTGGTGGCTGCTGGTGGCGCTCCTGCTGCTGCCCAACCTCGCCGCCGCCGTCCTGGGGTTCGCCTGGGGCGCCACGCTGGAGACCCACCGCGCGGTGGCCGGGGGCGTCTGGGAGTACGAGACCTACGCGCTGTCCGACCTTGCCGCCTCCGGCGCGGGCTGGGCGCTCGCCGGCGCGCTGCTGCTCGCCGTCGCGGGGGCGCTGGCGCCCGGCCTGCACGCCGCACGCCGGGGCGCAGCCCGCGCCGAGCAACTGCTCACCTCCGCCTTCGCGCTGCTGTACTTCCTGCTGCTCGTCGGGATCGGCCCGGTCGGACTGACCGGTTCGTCCGCGCTGCTCCCCGGTGCCTCGGGCAGCGCGCAGGCGGGTGTGAACGGCGCGGAGGCGGTGCTGTTCGGGACGATGTGGACGTTCGGCGGCGGCCTGCTCCTCCTCGTCGTGGCGCCCCTGCCGGCGCTGCTGCGGCAGCGGTTCCGCTCCCGGGTACGGCGACCGCGGCGCGCACCGGGACGGCGGTTGCGCGCGCGGGGACAGCGGCCGCGGCGGCTCCTCGGGCGGCAGGCCCGGGCGGCCGCAGGACCGCCGGGGTGCCGCACATAGACTGCCGGAGGTCCGCGAACGCGGGGAACCGGCAGGCAGTGCGGGTCGTTCCGGTGACAGCGGGCCACGTGTCCAGTCCTCGTCCAGTGCCTGATGCACCAGCGCCTAGCCCTCCCGGGAGTCCTCGTGCCGGAGCCCCAACCGAAACCCGCCTCTGAGCAGCATGCCGATGTGATCGTGGTCGGTGCCGGTCCGGCCGGCGCGACCACCGCCTACCACCTGGCCCGCTCCGGGCTCGACGTCCTCCTGCTGGAGAAGACCGCCTTCCCGCGCGAGAAGGTGTGCGGAGACGGCCTCACCCCGCGCGCCACCAAGCAGCTGGTCGCGATGGGGATCGACATCTCCGAGGAGGCGGGCTGGCTGCGCAACAGGGGCCTGCGCATCATCGGCGGCGGCCAGCGGTTGCAGCTCGACTGGCCGGAGCTCGCCAGCTACCCGGACTACGGACTCGTCCGCAAGAGGGACGACTTCGACGAGCAGCTGGCCCGCCAGGCGCAGAAGGCCGGCGCCCGGTTGTACGAGCGGTGCAACGTGGGCGAGCCCGTCCTCGACCGCGCCGGCCGGATCACCGGCGTGCACGCCAAACTCGGCGAGGAGAAGACCCCGGCCACCTTCCACGCCCCCGTGGTGGTGGCGGCGGACGGCAACTCCACCCGGCTCTCGGTCAAGATGGGCCTCCACCGCCGTGAGGACCGCCCGATGGGCGTGGCGGTGCGCACCTACTTCACCTCCCCCCGGCACGACGACGACTACCTCGAGTCCTGGCTGGAGCTGTGGGACCGCCGGGGCCCGGAGGACCGCCTGCTGCCCGGCTACGGCTGGATCTTCGGCATGGGCGACGGCACCTCCAACGTCGGCCTCGGCATCCTCAACAGCTCCAGCGCCTTCAAGGAGCTGGACTGGCGCGAGGTGCTGATGGCCTGGTGCGCCTCGATGCCCGAGGAGTGGGGCTACACCCCCGAGAACATGCAGGGCACGATCCGCGGGGCCGCCCTCCCGATGGCGTTCAACCGCAAGCCGCACTACACCCGCGGCCTGCTCCTCGTCGGGGACGCGGGCGGGCTGGTCAACCCGTTCAACGGCGAGGGCATCGCCTACGCCATGGAGTCCGGGCAGATCGCCGCCGAGGTCATCGTCCAGGCACACGCCCGCCAGACGCCTTCGCAGCGCGAACTCGCCCTGCGCCGATACCCGAAGGTCCTCTCCGACACCTACGGCGGGTACTACAACCTGGGCCGGGCCTTCGTGAAGCTGATCGGCAACCCGAAGGTGATGAAGCTCGCCACCGAGCGCGGCCTCACCCACCCGCTGCTGATGCGGTTCACGCTCAAGATGCTGGCCAACCTGACGGACCCCACCGGCGGTGACGCCATGGACCGCGTCATCAACGGCCTCTCCAAGGTGGCCCCCCGGGCCTGAGGCGGCCCCGGGGCCTGACCCGGCCCCCCCTGGGGCCTGGCCCGATCCCCGAGCGGCCCGGGAGTCGGGCCTGCACCGACGTCCGGGACGGCACCCGGCGGCCCGGACGCCGGGTCCGGGACTCGTGGCTCAGGGAACGGCCGTCCACGCACGACGGGGCCGTGCACGATCCGATCGGATCGTGCACGGCCCCGTCGTGCGTCGGCCGTCGCTGCGGCGCTCGGCCGGTGGGCACGGGTGGTGGCTCCGTGCCCAGCGGGGTCTGTGCGGCCCGTCTCCGGTCGACTGCCGTGCTGCGCCCGCCGGTCCGGCGGGCTCGGCGTCAGCCCGGCGGGCCGGCAGGCGCGCCGGTCGGTTCAGCGCGTTCGGACGTTCAGAGCATCCGGACGGTTCAGAGCATCCGGACGGCGCCGGAGGGCGTGCCGCCCCAGCCCATGTCGTGCAGCGCGACTCCGTCGGAGGGGTTCTGGGCGCCGACGTACTGGCCGCCGCCGACGTACACCGCCACGTGGGTGGCGCTGCCCTTGCCGCCCCAGTACAGGATGTCTCCGGGCTGCAGGTTGCCGAGGCCGACCTCGGTGCCTGCGGTGGACTGGGCCTGCGAGGTGCGCGGCAAGCTGATGCCGGCCTGCTTGAACGCGGCGACGGTCAGCCCCGAACAGTCGTAGGCGCTGGGGCCCGTGGCCCCGGACACGTACGCCTTGCCGACCTGGGCGCGGACGAACTGCGCGATACCCGCGGCGTTGCCCGACGCCGGCGCGTTGGCGTCGGCGCTGGACGTGGACACCGAGTCGCTGCCGCTGTCGCCGCTGAGCGTGCTGCGCTCGCTGCTGCGTGCGGCGCGCTCAGCGGCGGCGCGCTCCTCGGCCGCGCGCTCCTCAGCGGCCTTGCGCTCGGCTTCGGCCTTCTCCTTGGCCTCTGCCTCTGCCTCGGCCTTCTGTTTCGCCTCGGCGGCGGACTTCGCGGCCGTCCTCTCGGCCTGGGTCTTCGCCGCGTCCAGTTCGTACGTGATCGCGATCGTCTGGGTCACGTGTGCGGCCCGCTTGGTGGAGTCGGCAGCCAGCAGGCCGTCCAGCGAGGGCAGCTCGGCGGTGTCGGCCGGGGACTCCTTGTCGGCCGAGGTCGGCGAGGCGGCGCCGGTCACCGCGAGGGTGGTGAGAACGCCACCGGCAACACCAGAGCGGATGAGCGTGTTCCGCGAGGAGCGCCGGGGTTTCCGGTGGCTGCGTATGTGTGCGTTCGGGGACATGGTTCACAGGGCTACCAGTAGGGGGCGTTCAGCTCAAGCAGGGTGTTGTGCGACACAGAAGCCCACCGGGTGCCCGTTTCGAGGCATTTGAGGCTCCGTTGGCTCCCCGTGAAGGTAAGATCAATGTCCAACTACGGGTCCACGACCACGCAGTTGTCCGGATTGTCCCCGGAGTCGACGCGCCTAGCATGTCTCGGACTGATAACGCCAACGTGTCGGGCTCCGGCGCGAGGTCGTTGTGATGCAGGTCACGCGACACCTCGCGCCTCACGCCGGTCACAGGGGTCACAAATGGGCAAGGCCGACGACACATAAAACCACCCCCATACACCCGCTTCATCGGATGCCCTGACAACCCGTCACCCGGGCAACTGGACGAAATCCGACCTCTCCGCCGAAACCCCGCACGCGTGCACCGGCCCGCGAGGCGACCCACTACGCCGGCGGGCGTGCGCGACGCCGGCACGGGCGAGCAGCCCACGCGGAACAGGTGCGCTGTCGGCAGTAGCTCAGGGGGAGTGGAGATCCGCTTGTGCTTGCCACTGGGGGATGCTCCTGGGGTCGTCGGTGCATGCACTCCCAGACAGTTGGCGATGACGGTCGGCGTCCCCACATGCGTCGTCAAGCCGGGCCCTTGACGCGAGCCCTCGCGCCTCGGCTCGTCCAGGAGCCCCGCGGCCGCTGCGGTTCCTGCGCACCGGAAAGCTCAGGGCTCCAGTGGTTCGAGGTCACCAGGGACAGGGATGTCGGCGTTGTTCTGGCACTCCATCTCCAGTGCGACCTTGCGCGCCGCGCCGGTGAGGACGTTCATGTAGGAGTCGGTTATATCGGATGAGGGTGGATAATCGCCATGAGAGGCGACTCTGAGTACTGCGCCCACAAGAAAGCTACTCTTCGGGAACCTGTCGTCCTCCGGGACCTTGCATGTGTAATAGAGATATGCACCCTCGCCGTCTGCTGCTGCTTGGGTTCCCGCGCGGTATTCTTTCTTCCCGGTCTCCACTGGTTCCAGCTCGCGGGGTTCTCCTTCAGGGTAAAAATTGACCTCTATTTCAGGTGCTAGCTTTTCTTCGTCCAGAAATATTCCACAGGCTTCACCTGAGTACTTAAGTTTTGCGGCGTCGGATTCCTTGCTGCGAGATTTAAGGGTGATCGAAGAGGCGATCTTCTCCACGTCGTGGAACCAGACTTTGGGATACTCTGTTCGACCGGTAATTCGTTCGAGGTCACTCGCCGTGCTTCCTAGTACTCCACTGCACATATTTTTTGCCGTGAGAGGGGTTGGAGTGGGGGAACTCTTGTCGTTCTGTTGAGAACAGCCAGTGATCGAAAGAAGCGAGGCCGAGCCAAGTATTATCAATGAATTGAAGTCCGATCGCTTCATCCCGATCACTCCGAATCTTGTGGCGTGCTGCCGAAGTAATTATCTTTCGAGCCCCCATCAATGTATCCTTGTGCTCCGCCTATTATGTCCATGCCCTCCCTGCTGCTATATTCCAATCCTTGTGACTTGACGAACCTCATGGCTATGCTTTTGATTCCTGTATAAGACTCTTCCCGTATGGAAGTTTCTGCATCCTGAGATTTTTTCGCCACGTCCAGTTCATCTTCCTCCATTTGGTTCGCCAATGCTTGGTTGAGTACTTCCTCCGTGACGCTTCCTCCTGTCTCCATGGCCCACGGGATGATCAGAGCTGCGGCCCCGGCGCCTGCGGCCCCGGCGGGTCCGAAAGCCAATCCGGCCGCGACAAGTGAGGAAGCTCCGAGCTGGCCCCAGGAGGTTCTCGACTCCACGGCCTTGTTGTAATCTTCTTCCATGTTCTTCAAGTCGTGCCTGACTTGGTCCACTCGTGACTGGTCGAGAACTCCCTGAACTGTCGCCCCGGTCTCCACGACGTGAGGCGCTGTGCTCAGATCGATTTCACCGTGCTCGTCCGTGGGTTTTTCCAGCATCATCGCCGTGTAGACGCGCTGCGCGGTCGATGTGTCGGCATAGGCGTCAGGATGCTGGCCCAGAGTACTCAGGAACTGGATGGTCGGTATCTCGCCGAAGCGAGCGTGCTCGTTCTCTTTTTGATCGGGAGCGAAGAGCGTGGAGTCGTCGTTCATGTCGAGGGCCCAGTAGATGTCGTCGATGTAGCCGGCGCCCATGCGGCCGAGGCTGTCGGAGAGCGACTCCTGCTTCCTGAGGAGTTCGGGGTCTCCGCCGTAGAGCTGCACGACTTCTTCCATGATTTCGGCGGACTTCTCGTCGCGGTGGAGTTCGGGCTGCTGAGCGTCCCAGGGGGAGCCGAGCGTGGCGGACTCCAGGGCGTGGCCCAGCGCGTCGTGGGTGTAGGCCCGCAGTTCGTCGCGGCCCGGGGACTGGACGCCCGCGTAGTCGTGCACGCCGGGCTCGTACTCGTCCCGGGCGAAGTAGTCCAGGTAGTCGCGGATACGGGCGCCGGACTTGTGGTCGCCCAACTCGGCGCGGCCGGCCTCGGTGTCGACGGTCCCGTCCTCGCGGTAGGTGACGGGGTCCTTGGAGAAGAACTCCTTCGACGCCTCCGGGCTGTGGCCCAGAGCCTCCAGCATGCTCACCACCGGGTCGTAGCCGGCGCCGTTCTTCCCGTTGGGGTTGAGCGGGGACTCCCGCTCGCCCATCCGGAAACCCATGGGCCGATCGAACAGGTCGGGGTCATTCTTCTTGAGCTGCACCGCGTGTTCGGCGATCGGGACGAGGAACCGGGGGTCGTAGTTGCCGTAGCGCATGATGCCGCCGAGGAGCTGGTAGCCGTACGGCGGGTGGGGATCGCCGGTACGCATCGGAATGCGCTCGGCCCCCAGTTTGCGCAGTTGGTCACCGTACTTTTCCGGCAGATGGGTGGTGTTGTCGGGATCGGTGGCGGTGGCGAGGGTGACCCCGAGGTGTCTCTGCATCTGCTTGAGGCGGTCGGCCTGCTCGTCGTCGACCATGTAGCCGTTGACGGGGTCCTCCTGGGCCAGGAGCCCGTAGAGCGTGAGCGCCTCCTTCGGCTCCGTCCGCTCGAAAAGGCCGGTGGCGAACTCGGGGGACCTCTTGTTGTCCTTGAGGAACTCGACGAACTGCTCCATCTCGGTCGGCGACATCTCCCGGCCCTTCTTGAACAGCCGGTACGCCTGCTGGGCCTCGGCCGAGTCGAGGCTGTCGTGTACGGGCGCGGTGAAGTCGTGCGTGTCCGGGAAGTTCGTCCGGAGTGCGTGGGCGAGTGCCGTATCCGCGTCGTCGCAGGCGTCGACCGCGCGGTCCACACGGCGCTGGAGCGAGGCGATCGCCTTCTGACGCGTCACGTTCGCGATCGGGTGTTCGGCGGGCTCGGACGCCGCGCCCTCCTGGGCTTTCACCCTCCCCTTGCCGTCGATCGTGAGAGACAGTCCGGGGGCCTCCTCGCCCTGGAGCCGTCGCACGGTGTCCCGCGAGCGGGTGAAGGTCGTGAGTGCGTCCTTGAGTACGGCGTGCATGCCCTCCGCGGCCTGTGCCGCGTCCTGGAACTCGTCGGCCGTGGTGCGTACGAAGGACTTCGTGACGGTGGCGTTCGCGCCCTGCCACTCGGCACGCTTGGACTTAGCCAGCATTCCGGTGCGGGCGTCCTCCGCCAGTTCCTTCAGCTTCTTCGCCACCGCCGACCAGTCGTCGACCGCGTCCTTCAGCTTCGCCACCGGTGCGTGGTAGACGTCCTGGTAAGTCAGTGCCACAACAAGCGCTTCACTTCAGGAAGTCGCTGATGCGGGACACGGACATCGACGTCGCGATGTCCACCTCGTCCTTGGCGTGCTGCGCCGCGGTGTAGTCGAGGTGGTTCGATATGTGCGCACACGCCTCGATGAGCGTCTTCACCTGGCTGTTCCATCGGCTGTGCGCGTGTTTCAGCGCCGAGCCGGAGCGGAAGCTCTCGGCGCTGAGCACCGTACTCGCGGCGGACGTGCTCACCCGCGCGTGCTTGGCGTCGCGGTCCAGCCGCTCACGCAACTCGTAGGCGTCGTTGCCGACCGCACCGAGATCGTTCTGCTCGACGCTCAGGTCCCGATTCGTCCCGCCGCCGTTGCCCCCGTCCAGGGTGTTGAGCCGCGTCCCCACCTGCTGAGCGGCTCGTTCCCTGGCCTGCTCCCACTCGTCGTCGAACGACACGTTCTGCCCCCACTGCCGCGCACCCCGGTCAAGAGTGCGAATGTCCGTCGTCGGGCAGCCTATGCCGGTACGTGACCCGAGTGCCAGGCGTCAGCGTTCGGAGACGGTGGGGGAGTCAGCTCTTTGTGGTGTCGCGCAGGAAGGCGGTCCAGGCCTCGGGGGTGAGCGCGAGGCGGGGCCCTCCGGGCGCGTGGAATCTCGGACGCGCACGCCCGGTGCCGTGACCGCCACTTCGACGCAGTCGTTGCTGTCACTCGGGCTGTAGCTGCTCTTGAACCAGATGTGCCTTGAGCCGTCGTTGCCAGAGGTTGCGTTGGTCATGTCTCTCCCCGCACCTTGCCGATGAAGTCCAGAGACTCTCCAGGGCGGAGAGCCTGGGCCCGGATGATCCCGTACCGCAGCTCCAGGGTGCGAAGCTCCGCCGGTTCACTGACGAAGCGACTCGTCAGCTGCGTCTCCGAATAACCTACAACCGAACCGTCGTTGAGCTTCAAGACCTGAATCGGGCCACCCATCCCCGAATGGTTCCCGCGGTCCGTCGGCATCACCTGGATCTCAACGTGCCGCAGTTGGCCGGCCTCGTGCAGGTGCTTGAGTTGCCGACGGAGCGTGTCCCTGCCCCCGAGTGGACGTCGAAGTGTCACCTCCTCCATCACGAAACCCAGGGACGGTGCCGGGGTGCGGTCGAAGATGACCTTGCGGGCCATGCGTGCGGCGATGTGCCGGGCCATCTCGTCCTCGCCGTAGACCGGGTGGCGCATGGCGAACAGGGCACGCGTGTACTCCTCCGTCTGGAGGAGCCCTTGGACCCCTGTCCGGTCGTTTCCCCGAGGGTGAGACCCGAGTGGTTTCGGCGCTGCGGGAGTGGGAGGCGCACGGATACCTGAGCCGTACCCGCGTCCGACTGCCGAGCGGCCGGGTGGTGGCGCGGACGGTCGCCCGTCAACGTCCGGCCGCCGACGCCGATCGACGTCCGGTGCAGCAGCCCGACCAGCGGCGGCCCGGTACCGGCGCGACACCGGTGCCGCTGCCTCGTCCGGCGCCCGCAGCTGTCCCGGTGCCGGCGCCACGGCTCGCACCGATGGCCCGCGCGCCGAAGGCCCCTGTTGCGGGGGACCGGTCGCTGCGAGGACGGCGGCGCCGGAGCCGCGTCGGGGGAGCCGTCGCCTCGGGCCGTGGCGGCGGGGGAACTGCTCGCCGAACTCCACCGATGGAATTCTCGGTTGCTGCTGACGGAGCCGGAGGTGCGTCGGCTCACGTCCGCCGTCGCGGCGTGGCTGGAACGGGGAGCGGAACCGGAGGGCGTCCGGCGGGCACTCACCGCCGGACTTCCCGACGTACTGCACCGACCCGCTGCTCTGCTGGCCCACCGGCTGGCCGCCCTCCCGCCGCATGCTCTGCCCCCGCATGCTCCGGGGCCGCACCTCCCCGCCGCCGGACGGACCTATCCGATCCACCCACCGCGTCGCCGCCCCGCCGCCGCTTCCGTTGCGGAACTGCGACGGCTGCGAGCGGGCCTTCCGGGGCCCGACCGTCCTGATCCGCTGCCGCGACTGCCGTTCCGCGCCCGAAGGCGTGCCCCGCTCCCGAAGGTGCACCCGAACTGCTACCCACCCCCGCACCCCGACTCGCCCCGCCGCCGCGGCGGCGCCGAGGCGGGCGGAGGTCACTTCGGGGCAACGATTCGCCACCCGCCAACCTCGGGCAGACGCTCGGCGGGAGTCGTACGGGCGGAGCCCAGTGGTCCGGCGCGGCTGTGCTGCGGGGCGACGGAGAGTAGCGGCAGCGACGTCGGCCCGGGGTCGGCGGAGGGGTGCCCGGGGACGTGGGCCGCAGCCGGTTATCCGGTTTGTGCGGGCGTGCACAAAGGAGCGGGGCCGTGACCCTGCGTACGGCGGTACGCCGGTGGCCGGTGCTGACGGGCTTCGCTCTTCTAGCACGATGATCGAGCAGTTGCGAATTTGCTTGGTAAGGCTTGCCTTTGCTAGCCGGACGGCCTCTCGCCTGCGTCGATGCCCCTGCTGATTACCAAAAGTAACTACCTGTGGGCTGCACGTGGATCGTCCGTGGGTGCGGGCAACGTGTAGTGGATCTTCGGGTGTTGAAGATCACAAAGTCGGTTCGGTACCCCGTGTCGCATGTCACAGAGGGGTGGGCATAGGATGCGGTCCGCGTGGGCTTGTGAACTGCCTCACAATGGCACGATCTCCGGAACCGTGAGGTCGAAGAGCCCCCGCGTGGACCCCAGCTAGTCATCGGCGACTGGAAGGAGCGAGGAGCGGTGAACGCGTACGTCCCCATTCTCGTACTCGGAGCCCTCGGCGCGGCCTTCGCGGTTTTCTCCGTGGTGATGGCCTCGATCATCGGTCCGAAGCGCTACAACCGCGCCAAGCTGGAGGCGTACGAGTGCGGCGTGGAGCCCACTCCGATGCCCGAGAGCGGCGGGCGCTTCCCGGTGAAGTACTACATCACGGCGATGCTCTTCATCGTTTTCGACGTCGAGATCGTCTTCCTCTACCCCTGGGCCGTCCATTTCGACTCCCTGGGGATGTTCGGCCTCGTCCAGATGCTGATCTTCGTCGGTCTGATCGGTGTGGCCTACGCCTACGACTGGCGCCGCGGCGGCCTGGAATGGGACTGAGCACGCACGGGCGGCCGCCGTCCGACGCACCGGTGCTCCGGGCGAAGGAAGCAGCGGCCGGCCGCCCGGAAACCCGGACCCGAGAGAGGGGCGAAACCTGATGGGAATCGAGGAGAAGCTGCCGAGCGGCTTCCTGCTCACGACGGTGGAGAGCGCCGCCGGCTGGGTGCGCAAGTCGTCGGTCTTCCCGGCCACGTTCGGACTCGCCTGCTGCGCCATCGAGATGATGACCACCGGCGCCGGACGTTACGACCTGGCGCGCTTCGGCATGGAGGTCTTCCGCGGATCACCGCGGCAGGCCGACCTCATGATCGTGGCCGGCCGGGTCAGCCAGAAGATGGCGCCGGTGCTGCGGCAGGTCTACGACCAGATGCCCAACCCCAAGTGGGTCATCTCGATGGGCGTGTGCGCCTCGTCGGGCGGGATGTTCAACAACTACGCCATCGTGCAGGGCGTCGACCACGTGGTGCCGGTCGACATCTACCTGCCCGGCTGCCCGCCGCGGCCCGAGATGCTCCTGGACGCGATTCTCAAGCTCCACGAGAAGATCCAGGAGGAGAAGCTCGGGGTCAACCGCGAGCAGGCGGCCCGTGAGGCGGAGGAAGCGGCACTGAAGGCCCTGCCGACCATCGAGATGAAGGGGCTGCTGCGGTGAGCGACGCATGCGCGGCCGCCGGGAGGAGGCGCGGTGAGTGACACGTCCAACGCACCCGAGCCGGAGGACGCAACCCCGTCCCCGCACGCGGAGAGCGGCGAGGCCATCGGCGTGCGCCGGGGCATGTTCGGGGCCGGCAACGGCGGGGACACCTCCGGTTACGGCGGTCTGGTGCGGACGGTCCGGCTCCCCGGGCCCGGCGGCCGCCCCTACGGCTCCTCCTTCGACGAGGTGGCCGACGAGCTCGAAGGAGCCCTGGACGAGCAGGGAGTTCCGCCGCAGGAGGCGATCGAGAAGACGATCGTGGACCGCGGCGAGCTGACCTTCCACATCGCCCGCGAGCACCTGCCCCGGGTCTGCCGCACGCTGCGCGACGACCCCGCCCTGCGGTTCGAGTACTGCTCGGGTGTGAGTGGGGTGCACTACCCCGGCGACACCGGGCGCGAGCTGCACGCCGTCTACCACCTGCGGTCCTACACCCACAACCGGATCATCCGGCTGGAGGTGTCGGTGGCCGACGCCGACCCGCACATCCCCTCGGTCGTCGACGTCTACCCGACCAACGACTGGCACGAGCGCGAGGCCTACGACTTCTTCGGCATCGTCTTCGACGGCCACCCCGCACTCACCCGGATCATGATGCCCGACGACTGGCAGGGCTTCCCGCAGCGCAAGGACTACCCGCTCGGCGGCATTCCCGTCGAGTACAAGGGCGCCCAGATCCCGGCTCCCGACCAGCGGAGGTCGTACAGCTAATGAGCAGCCACACCTCGCAGGCCGACACCTCGGCGGCCACCTCGCGCGAGACGACCGAAGGCACCGTCTACACCGTCAGCGGCGGCGACTGGGACGAGGTGGCGGCCGCCGCCGCCAGGACCGACGACGAGAAGATCATCGTCAACATGGGTCCCCAGCACCCCTCCACCCACGGGGTGCTCCGGCTCATCCTGGAGATCGACGGCGAGACGGTCACCGAGGCCCGCTGCGGCATCGGCTACCTGCACACGGGCATCGAGAAGAACCTGGAGTACCGCACCTGGACCCAGGGCACCACGTTCGTGACCCGGATGGACTACCTCACGCCGTTCTTCAACGAGACGGCGTACTGCCTGGCCGTGGAGAAACTGCTCGGCATCGAGGACGAGATCCCGGACCGGGCGACCGTGCTCCGCGTGCTGCTGATGGAACTCAACCGGCTCTCCTCGCACTTCGTCGCCATCGCCACCGGCGGCATGGAGCTGGGCGCGACCACCGTCATGATCTACGGCTTCCGGGACCGCGAACTCGTCCTGGACGTCTTCGAGCTGATCACGGGGCTCCGGATGAACCACGCGTTCGTCCGGCCCGGCGGCCTCGCGCAGGATCTTCCCCCCGGCGCCATCGACGCGCTGCGCGAGTTCCTCAAGACGATGAAGAAGAACCTGCCGGAGTACGACGCACTCTGCACCGGCAACCCCGTCTTCAAAGCCCGGCTCCAGGACATCGGGCACCTCGACCTGGCGGGCTGCATGGCGCTCGGCGCCACCGGCCCGGTCCTGCGCTCCGCGGGCCTGCCGCACGACCTGCGCAAGGCGCAGCCCTACTGCGGCTACGAGACCTACGACTTCGACGTCCCGACCGCCGAGACCTGCGACTCCTACGGCCGGTTCCTGATCCGGCTGGAGGAGATGCGGCAGTCGCTGCGGATCGTCGAGCAGTGCATCGAGCGGCTCGAACCGGGACCGGTGATGGTCGGCGACAAGAAGATCGCCTGGCCGGCACAGCTCGCGCTCGGCCCGGACGGGCTCGGCAACTCGCTCGACCACATCAGGAACATCATGGGCACCTCCATGGAAGCCCTGATCCACCACTTCAAGCTCGTCACCGAGGGCTTCCGGGTACCGCCCGGCCAGGCCTACACCGCGGTGGAGTCGCCCAAGGGCGAACTGGGCGTGCACGTCGTCAGCGACGGCGGCACCCGCCCGTACCGGGTGCACTTCCGCGACCCCTCCTTCACCAACCTCGAATCCATGGCGGCCATGTGCGAGGGCGGCCAGGTGGCCGACGTCATCGTGGCCGTCGCATCCATCGACCCCGTGATGGGAGGTGTCGACCGGTGACCGACGTGCAACTGGGCATGCCGCAGCTGCCCGCCCCCGACTTCCCGGCCGATGTCCGCGCCCGGCTCGAAGCCGACGCACAGGAGATCGTCGCCCGGTACCCCGACAGCCGCTCCGCGCTGCTGCCGCTGCTGCACCTGATGCAGGCGGAGGAGGGCCACGTGACCCGCACCGGCGTCCGGTTCTGCGCCGAGGTGCTCGGCCTGACCACCGCCGAGGTCACCGCGGTCTCGACCTTCTACTCGATGTACCGCCGCAAGGCGAGCGGCGACTACCAGGTCGGCGTGTGCACCAACACGCTCTGCGCGGTGCTCGGCGGCGACGCCATCTTCGACGCGCTCCAGGACCACCTCCAGGTCGGCAACAACGAGACCACCGAGGACGGAAAGGTCACCCTGGAGCACATCGAGTGCAACGCGGCCTGCGACTACGCGCCGGTGGTGATGGTCAACTGGGAGTTCTTCGACAACCAGGACGTGGCCTCCGCCAAGCAGCTCGTCGACGACCTGCGGGCCGGCCGCGAGGTCGTCCCCACCCGCGGCGCACCGCTGTGCACCTTCAAGGAGACCGCCCGCGTCCTGGCCGGCTTCCCCGACGAGCGCCCCGGCGCCGTCGAGGCCGGCGGCGCCGGGGGACCGGCCACGCTGGCCGGCCTGCGGCTCGCCCAGGGCAAGGGCAACGCCGCCGGACGCAGCGCCGTCCCGCACGACCGCCCCGCCCCCGTCGAGGACGTGGCCGCCACCGGGCAGGCCCCCGGCGGCCACCCCAGCTCGCACGAAGCCCCGCAGCGCACCGCGCAGTCCGACCCGGACAACCCGACCGCCCCGGTCGCCGACGAGGAGGGTGACCGATGACGGCCGCCGAATCCCCGGAGAAACTGCTCTCCCCGGTCCTCTCCGCGTTCTGGGACGAGGAGGCGCCCTGGACGCTGGAGACCTACCGCAGACACGAGGGTTACGAGGGCCTGCGCAAGGCGCTGGCGATGGACCCGGACGACCTGATCGCCTACGTCAAGGAGGCAGGACTCCGCGGCCGCGGCGGCGCGGGTTTCCCGACCGGCATGAAGTGGCAGTTCATCCCGCAGGGAGACGGAAAACCGCACTACCTCGTCGTCAACGCCGACGAGTCGGAGCCGGGCACCTGCAAGGACATCCCGCTGCTCTACGCCAACCCGCACTCGCTGATCGAGGGCATCGTGATCGCCTGCCACGCGATCCGCTCCGGCCACGCCTTCGTCTACCTCCGCGGCGAGGTGGTGCCCGTGCTGCGGCGGCTGCACGAGGCCGTACGCGAGGCCTACGCCGCCGGCTACCTCGGCAAGGACGCACTCGGCGCGGGCAAGGACCTCGAACTGATCGTGCACGCCGGCGCGGGCGCTTACATCTGCGGCGAGGAGACCGCGCTGCTCGACTCGCTGGAGGGACGCCGCGGCCAGCCCCGGCTGCGCCCCCCCTTCCCCGCGGTCGCCGGCCTGTACGCCTGCCCCACCGTCGTGAACAACGTCGAGTCCATCGCCTCCGTTCCCGCCCTGATCAACAAGGGCAAGGACTGGTTCCGCTCGATGGGCAGTGAGAAGTCGCCCGGCTTCACGCTCTACTCGCTCTCCGGCCACGTCGCCGGACCCGGCCAGTACGAGGCGCCGCTGGGCATCACCCTGCGCCAACTGCTCGACATGAGCGGCGGAATGCGTCCCGGCCACCGTCTGAAGTTCTGGACGCCCGGCGGCTCCTCCACCCCGATGTTCACCGACGAGCACCTCGACGTCCCGCTGGACTACGAGGGCGTCGGGGCTGCCGGTTCGATGCTCGGCACCAAGGCGCTCCAGTGCTTCGACGAAACCACCTGCGTGGTCCGCGCCGTCACCCGGTGGACCGAGTTCTACGCCCACGAGTCCTGCGGCAAGTGCACCCCCTGCCGGGAGGGCACCTACTGGCTGGTCCAGCTGCTGCGCGACATCGAGGCCGGCAAGGGAGCGATGTCCGACATCGACAAGATCGACGACATCGCCGACAACATCAACGGCAAGTCCTTCTGCGCCCTCGGCGACGGCGCCGCCAGCCCGATCTTCTCCTCGCTCAAGTACTTCCGAGAGGAGTACGAGCAGCACATCACCGGCGGCGGCTGCCCGTTCGACCCGTCCCGCTCCACCGTCTGGGCGGACGACGGCCCGGGCGCCCCCAACGCTCACCCGGAGGTGCACGCGTGACCGTGACCACAGACGCCAAGACCTCCGGAGGCGGGGACGCCGGGCCGCCGCCCGAGGACCTGGTCTCGCTGACCATCGACGGCGCGCAGATCAGCGTGCCCAAGGGCACCCTGGTGATCCGGGCCGCCGAGCTCCTCGGCATCGAGATCCCGCGCTTCTGCGACCACCCGCTGCTCGACCCGGCCGGCGCCTGCCGGCAGTGCATCGTCGAGGTGGAGGGCCAGCGCAAACCGATGGCCTCCTGCACCATCACCTGCACCGACGGCATGGTGGTCGCCACCCAGCTCACCTCGCCGGTCGCCGAGAAGGCGCAGCGCGGCGTGATGGAACTCCTGCTGATCAACCACCCGCTGGACTGCCCGGTCTGCGACAAGGGCGGGGAGTGCCCGCTCCAGAACCAGGCCATGTCCGTTGGTGCGCCGGAGACCCGCTTCGAGGGACGCAAGCGCACCTTCGAGAAGCCGGTGCCGATCTCCAAGCAGGTCCTGCTGGACCGCGAGCGCTGCGTGCTGTGCGCCCGCTGCACCCGCTTCTCCAACCAGATCGCCGGCGACCCGATGATCGAGCTGCTGGAACGCGGTGCGCTCCAGCAGGTCGGCACCGGGGAGGGCGACCCCTTCCAGTCGTACTTCTCCGGCAACACCATCCAGATCTGCCCGGTCGGGGCGCTCACCTCGGCCGCCTACCGCTTCCGGTCCCGCCCCTTCGACCTGGTCTCCTCGCCCTCGGTGTGCGAGCACTGCTCCAGCGGCTGCGCCACCCGCACCGACCACCGGCGCGGCAAGGTCATGCGGAGGCTCGCCGCCGACGACCCCGAGGTCAACGAGGAGTGGATCTGCGACAAGGGCCGCTTCGGCTTCCGCTACGCCCAGCGCCCCGACCGGCTGACCACCCCGCTGGTCCGGGACGTCGAGAGCGGTGAACTCCAGCCGGCGAGCTGGCCCGAGGCGCTCGCCGCCGCGGCCGCGGGGCTCACCGCCGCCCGGGGGCGCACCGGTGTCCTGGCCGGCGGCCGGCTCACCGTCGAGGACGCCTACGCCTACGGCAAGTTCGCCCGCGTCGCGCTCGACACCAACGACGTCGACTTCCGCGCCCGGGTGCACAGCGCCGAGGAGGCCGAGTTCCTCGCCGCCCGGGTCGCCGGCCGCGGCCGGGACCTCGACGGCAGCGGCATCGACCACGCGGCGCTGGAGAAGGCCCCGGCCGTCCTGCTGGCCGGGTTGGAAGCCGAGGAGGAAGCCCCCGGCGTCTTCCTGCGGCTCCGCAAGGCCCACCGCAAGCACGGCCAGCGCACCTTCGCGCTCGCCACCCACGCCACCCGCGGTCTGACGAAGGCGGGCGGCACACTGCTGCCGGCCGCCCCCGGTACCGAGACGGAGTGGCTGGACGCCCTGGCCGGTGGCGTCGGCCTGGACGAACTGGGCCGTGCCGCCGTCGAGGCGCTGCGCGCCGAGGGATCGGTGCTGCTGGTCGGCGAGCGGCTCGCCGCCGTCGCCGGCGCGCTCACCGCCGCCGTCCGCACCGCCGCCGCCACCGGCGCGACCCTGATCTGGATTCCGCGGCGGGCCGGCGAACGCGGCGCCGTCGAAGCGGGACTGCTGCCGGGGCTGCTGCCCGCCGGCCGCCCGGCAGACGACCCGCGGGCCAGGACGGAGACCGCCACCGCCTGGGGCGTCTCCGGCCTGCCGCACGCCGCCGGCCGGGACACCGGCCACATCGTCGAGGCCGCCGCCACCGGCGAACTCACCGCCCTGGTGGTGGGCGGCGTGGAGGTCGCCGACCTGCCGGACCCGGCCCGCGCCACCGAGGCGCTGGACGCGGTCGGGTTCCTGGTCAGCCTGGAGCAGCGGCCCAGCGCGGTCACCGAGCGCGCCGACGTCGTGCTGCCCGTCTCCGCCGTAGCGGAGAAGGCCGGAACGTTCCTCAACTGGGAAGGGCGCCACCGCCCGTTCGAGGCGTCCATCAAGCCCGACCAGATGACCCGCCGGTTCGTCTTCCCCGACCACCGCGCGCTGCACATGCTGGCCGACGCCATGGACGTGCACCTCGGGCTCCCCGACGTCCGCACCGTCCGGGCCGAGATCAACCGGCTCGGCCCCTGGCAGGGCGGCGCCGCGGCCGAGCCGGCGGGCATCGCCCGGTCGCTGTCCGCGCCCGGCAAGGGCGAGGCGGTCCTCGCCGGCCACCGACTGCTGCTGGACGAGGGCCGGATGCAGGACGGCGACGAGGCCCTCGCCGGCACCCGGCACCCCGCGCTCGCCCGCCTCTCCGCGAGCACCGCGGCGGAGATCGGCGCCGAGCACGGCGCTCCGCTGGCCGTGACCGGTCCGCTGGGCACCGTCGAGTTCCCGCTGTGCGTCACCGAGATGCCGGACCGGGTGGTCTGGCTGCCGATGAACTCGCTGCCCGGCGGTGTCCCCGCGAGCACCGGGGCGCAGGTGGGCCGGCTCGTTCGGATCGCCCCCGGGGCGACGGACGCCGCCGACCCCTCGCCGTCCGGGGACCCCGCCGCGTCCGGCGACCCGCTCAACGGCCTCGCGGGCGACCCCGGTGGGGGATCCCCGTCCGCGACCGGCGGCACCCCGGCGACCGGCGCCGGACCCGAAGCACCGGAGGTGCGCGCATGAGCACGTTTGCGAGGGTGGCCGGCCAGGAGCCGGCCCCGGGCGGCCCGATCACACTCGCCGCCGAGGACCTCTCGATGTTCGGCGGGGACCCGTTCTGGCTGATCGCGCTGAAGGCGGTCTTCGTCTTCGCCTTCATGATGCTGACGGTCCTCATCTCCATCGTGATGGAGCGCAAGGTCGTCGCCTGGATGCAGCTGCGCATCGGCCCCAACCGGCACGGCCCCTGGGGCATGCTCCAGTCCCTGGCCGACGGCATCAAGCTGATGCTGAAGGAAGACGTCATCGTCAAGGGCGCCGACAAGTTCGTCTACGTCCTGGCGCCGATCCTGGCCGCGATCCCCGCCTTCATGGCCTTCGCGGTCATCCCGTTCGGCCCGGCGGGCGACGAGGTCTCGATCTTCGGCACCCGTACCGCCATGCAGCTCACCGACCTGCCGGTGGCGATCCTCTACATCCTGGCCACCGCGTCCATCGCGGCGTACGGGACCGTGCTGGCCGGCTGGTCCTCCGGCTCCACCTACCCGCTGCTCGGCGGGGTGCGGGCCACCGCCCAGATCATCAGCTACGAGGTCGCCATGGGCCTCAGCTTCGCGGCGGTCTTCCTCTACTCCGGTTCGATGTCCACCTCGACGATCGTCGGCGCGCAGGGCGACACCTGGTTCGCGGTGCTGCTGCCGATCTCCTTCGTCATCTACATGGTGGCCATGGTCGGTGAGGCCCACCGGGCGCCGTTCGACATGCCGGAGTCCGAGGGCGACCTGGTCGCCGGCTTCCAGACCGAGTACTCGTCGATCAAGTTCGCGATGTTCATGCTCTCCGAGTACATCCACATGGTCACCGTCTCCGCGCTGGCGGTCACCCTCTTCCTGGGCGGCTGGCGGGCCCCGGCGCCGCTCTCCACCTGGTGGGAGGGCGCCAACCACGGCTGGTGGCCGCTGCTGTGGTTCGTCATCAAGCTCAACGTGATGCTGTTCCTCTTCGTCTGGCTCCGCGGCACCCTGCCCCGGGTGCGCTACGACCAGTTCATGAAGCTGGGCTGGAAGGTCCTCATCCCGGTCTCCCTGGTGTGGCTGATGATGGTCGCCACCATCCGGGCGATGCGCAACGAGGGCTACGAGTTCACCCAGATCATCCTGTGGGTGCTCGGCGGCCTGCTGGCCGTACTGGCGATCGTCTCGATCGCCGACATCATCCGCGACCGCGGTGAGAAACGCGCCGCCGGAGACGCGGACGGCGAGGGCAGCGGGGACGGCGCCGGCGGCGAACCGTCCGACCGGCCCGCCTTCGACCCGATGGCCGGCGGCTACCCCGTGCCGCCGCTCCCCGGTCAGAGCCTGCCGCCCGTGCCGCGACGGCCCTCCCGCCAGGACGAGCCGGTGACCGTGCCGGCCGGTCCCGCGGGCCCCGACGAGGCTGACAGCAAGGAGTCCGACGATGCCTGAATTCCTCAATCCGGTGGCCGGCTTCGGCGTGACCTTCAAGGCCATGTTCAAGAAGCGCCTCACCGAGCAGTACCCCGAGGTCAAGAAGGAGACCGCGCCCCGCTTCCACGGCCGCCACCAGCTCAACCGGCACCCGGACGGGCTGGAGAAGTGCATCGGCTGCGAACTGTGCGCCTGGGCCTGCCCGGCCGACGCCATCTACGTCGAGGGCGCCGACAACACCGAGGAGGAGCGCTACTCGCCCGGTGAGCGCTACGGCCGCGTCTACCAGATCAACTACCTGCGCTGCATCCTCTGCGGACTCTGCGTCGAGGCGTGCCCCACCCGGGCACTGACCATGACCAACGAGTACGAACTCGCCGACCGCACCCGCGCCTCCCTCATCTACACCAAGGAGGAGCTGCTCGTCGGGCTGGAGGAGGGCATGGTCGACTCCCCGCATGCGATCTTCCCCGGGATGACGGACAAGGACTACTACAGCGGGCTGGTCACCGAGGCCGCGCCCGGCACCGTCCAGCAGACCGCCACCGACGGCGGGTTCCCGCAGGACTCCGCCGACACCTTCGGTACCGAGGAGCCGGCCGCCGAGGAGGTGAGCGAGAAGTGAGCGACGTACTCGCCGCCTCCACCTCGGCGGGCGAAGCCGCCCAGTTCTGGCTCCTGGCACCGCTCGCCGTGGCTGGTGCGCTGGGCACCGTCCTGCTGCGCCGGGCCGTCCACTCCGCCCTCTGCCTGGCCGGGACGATGGTCCTGCTGGCTGTCTTCTACCTCGCCAACGGCGCCTACTTCCTGGGCATCGTGCAGATCGTCGTCTATACCGGCGCCGTCATGATGCTCTTCCTCTTCGTCCTGATGCTGGTCGGCGTCAGCTCGGCCGACTCGCTCGTCGAGACCCTCAAGGGCCAGCGCTGGATGGCCGCGCTCTGCGCCCTCGGACTCGGCATCCTGCTCGTCGCCGGCATCGGCCAGGCCTCCCTCGGCACCTTCACCGGACTCACCGAGGCCAACGCCGCGTTCGGCGGCAACGTCCCCGGCATCGCCGAGAAGCTGTTCACCGAGTACGTGGTGGCCTTCGAGGTGACGGGCGCGCTGCTGACCGTCGCCGCCGTCGGCGCGACCATGCTGACCCACCGCGAACGGGTCGAGGGCCCCGCCTCGCAGCGCGAGATGGCCGCCGCCCGGGTCCGCGGCGGCACCCAGCTGCCGCCGCTGCCGGCTCCCGGGGTCTACGCCCGGCACAACGCGGTCGACCGTCCCGGCCTCCTGCCGGACGGCACCCCCTCCGACCTCACGGTCAGCGCCACCCTTCGGGAGCGTGACCAGATCCGCGAGGTGAGTGCCGAACAGCTCGCCGCGGTCGCCGCGCTGGAGCGGCGGACCGCCGACTACCACGGGCAGTCGAGCACCGAGGAGGACGGCCGATGAACCCGGTCAACTATCTCTACCTGGCCGCCCTGCTGTTCACCATCGGCGCCTCCGGGGTGCTGATCAGGCGGAACGCCATCGTGGTCTTCATGTGCGTCGAGCTGATGCTGAACGCGGCGAACCTGACGCTGGTCGCCTTCTCCCGGATGCACGGCAACCTCGACGGGCAGGTGATGGCCTTCTTCGTCATGGTCGTCGCCGCCGCCGAGGTCGTCGTCGGTCTGGCGATCATCGTGATGCTCTACCGCTCCCGCCACTCGGCCTCGGTCGACGACGCCAGCCTGATGAAGCTGTAAGGGGTATGAACCAGTGGAGTCAATGATCGGACTGCTCGTCGCGGCGCCGCTGCTCGGCGCGGCCGTGCTGCTGTGCGGCGGGCGCAGGCTGGACCGGACGGGCCATCTGCTGGGCACCGCACTGGCCGGGGCCTCGTTCGTCCTGGCCGCGGTGCTCTTCGCGGACATGCTCGGGCGCTCCGGCGAGGACCGCACCCTGCACCAGCTCCTGTGGAGCTGGGTGCCGGTGAACGGATTCCAGGCGGACGTCGCCTTCCGGCTCGACCAGCTCTCGATGACCTTCGTCCTGCTGATCACCGGTGTGGGCACGCTGATCCACATCTACTCGATCGGCTACATGTCGCACGACGAGCGCCGCCGCCGGTTCTTCGGGTACCTGAACCTGTTCCTGGCCGCGATGCTGGTACTCGTCCTCGCCGACAACTACCTGCTGCTGTACGTCGGCTGGGAGGGCGTGGGCCTCGCCTCCTTCCTGCTCATCGGGTTCTGGCAGCACAAGCCGAGCGCGGCCGCCGCCGCGAAGAAGGCGTTCCTCGTCAACCGCGTCGGTGACGCGGGGCTCGCCATCGCCATCTTCCTGATGTTCACCACCTTCGGCACCTTCGCCTTCGGCCCGGTGCTGGACAGCGCGGAGCAGGCGGGGCAGGGCACCCTCACCGCGATCGGCCTGATGCTGCTGCTCGCCGCCTGTGGCAAGTCCGCGCAGGTGCCGCTCCAGTCCTGGCTCGGTGACGCGATGGAGGGCCCGACCCCGGTCTCCGCCCTGATCCACGCGGCCACCATGGTCACGGCAGGCGTCTACCTGATCACCCGCTCCGGGGCGATCTTCAACGCGGCCCCCGACGCGCAGACCGCGGTGGTCGTGGTCGGCGCCGTCACCCTGCTCTTCGGTGCGCTCGTCGGTTGCGCCAAGGACGACATCAAGAAGGCACTCGCCGGCTCGACCATGTCGCAGATCGGCTACATGATCCTGGCCGCCGGGCTCGGTCCGATCGGCTACGCCTTCGCGATCATGCACCTGGTCACGCACGGCTTCTTCAAGGCCGGCCTCTTCCTCGGCGCCGGCTCGGTCATGCACGGCATGAACGACGAGGTCGACATGCGGCGGTACGGCGGCCTGCGGAAGCACATGCCGGTCACCTTCGTCACCTTCGGCCTCGGTTACCTGGCGATCATCGGCTTCCCCGGCCTCTCCGGGTTCTTCTCCAAGGACGCCATCATCGAGGCGGCGTTCGCCAGGGGCGGCACCCAGGGCTGGGTTCTGGGCATCGTCACCCTGCTGGGAGCGGCCCTCACCGCGTACTACATGACGCGCGTGATGATCATGACGTTCTTCGGCGAGAAGCGCTGGCAGCCCGACGCCGAGGGCAAGGAGCCGCACCCGCACGAGTCGCCGCGGTCCATGACCCTCCCGATGGTGGTGCTGGCCTTCGGCTCCGTCTTCGCCGGCGGCCTGTTCAAGCTGAACGACGCCTTCGTCAACTGGCTGGAGCCGGTCACCGCGTACGAGCACGGGCATCCGCCGCTGAGCGTCCCGGTCATCACCGGCCTGACGGTCGTCATGCTGCTGATCGGCGTCGGCGCCGCGTGGGCCCAGTACGGACGGCGCCCGGTGCCGGCCGTCGCCCCGCGCGGCAACGTGCTGGTCCGGGCGGCCCGCCGTGACCTTCTCCAGGACGACTTCAACCACGTGGTCCTGGTCCGCGGCGGCGAGCACCTGACCCGGAGCCTGGTCTACGTCGACCACAAGCTCGTCGACGGCATGGTCAACGGCACCGCCGCCGGCTTCGGCGGCCTGTCCGGACGGATGCGCAAGGTCCAGAACGGCTTCGCCCGCAGCTACGCGGTCTCGATGTTCGGCGGTGCGGCGCTTCTGATCGCTGCCACCCTGCTGATGAGGGCGGTCTGAGTTATGTCTGCAAGTTCCTTCCCGCTGCTGACGGCCACGGCCGTCCTGCCCGCGCTGGGGGCGATCGCCACCGCGGCGGTCCCGGCCGTCCGGCGCGTCGCGGCCAAGTGGCTCGCGTTCGCCGTCTCACTGGCGACACTGCTGCTGGCCGGGGTCGTCATGATGCGCTTCGACCCCTCGGGCGACCGGTACCAGCTCACCGAGTCGCGCGCCTGGATCGCCGAGTTCGGGGTCCGCTACGAACTCGGTGTGGACGGCATCGGGGTGGCGATGATCGCGCTCACCGCCCTGCTCGTCCCGTTCGTCATCGCGGCCGGCTGGTACGACGCCGACCCGCTGGAGGACGAGCAGCCCAACCGGCGGTGGCGTCCCACCCAGGGCTTCTTCGCGCTGATCCTGATGGTCGAGGCGATGGTGATCATCTCCTTCGCCGCCACCGACGTGTTCCTCTTCTACATCTTCTTCGAAGCCATGCTCATCCCGATGTACTTCCTCATCGGCGGCTTCGGCGACCGGGCCCACTCCGGCGGCGAGGAGGAGGGCTCGCGGCAGCGCAGCTACGCCGCGGTGAAGTTCCTGCTCTACAACCTGGCCGGCGGCCTGATCATGCTGGCCGCGGTCATCGGCCTCTACGCCGTCACCGCCGACCAGCTCGGCGAGGGCACCTTCTCGCTCCAGCGGATCGCCGAGGCCCGGGCAGCCGGTGAGCTGACCATGGCCACCAACACCGAACGGCTGTTCTTCCTCGGCTTCTTCCTCGCCTTCGCGATCAAGGCGCCGCTGTGGCCGCTGCACACCTGGCTGCCCAACGCCATGGGGGAGTCCACCGCACCGGTCGCGGTCCTGATCACGGCGGTCGTCGACAAGGTCGGCACCTTCGCGATGCTGCGGTTCTGCCTCGGGCTCTTCCCGGAGGCCAGCGCCTGGGCCACCCCGGTGGTGATCGTGCTCGCCCTCGTGAGCATCGTCTACGGCGCGCTGCTGGCCGTCGGCCAGCGGGACATCAAACGACTGGTGGCCTACGCGTCGCTGTCGCACTTCGGCTTCATCATCCTGGGCATCTTCGCGATGACCAGCCAGGGCCAGAGCGGCGCGACCCTGTACATGGTCTTCCACGGCGTCTCCACCGCGGTGCTGATGCTGATCGCCGGCTTCCTGATCTCCCGGCGCGGCTCCCGGCTGATCGCCGACTACGGCGGTGTGCAGAAGGTAGCCCCGGTCCTGGCCGGCACCTTCCTCGTCGGCGGGCTGGCCACGCTCTCGCTTCCCGGGCTCGCGCCCTTCATCAGCGAGTTCCTGGTCCTGGTCGGCACGTTCAGTCGCTACCCGGCGGCCGGGATCGTCGCCACCGCAGGCATCGTCCTGGCGGCGCTCTACGTTCTGCTGCTGTACCAGCGGACCATGACCGGACCGGTGGAGAAGCCGGAGATCGAACGGATGCCGGACCTCGGGGTCCGGGAGATCGCCGTCGTGGCACCGCTGATCGCGCTGCTGATCCTCCTCGGCGTCTTCCCGAAGCCGCTGACCGAGATCGTCAATCCGGCGGTTGAGCACACCCTCTCGGATGTGCAGAAGACCGATCCCGTACCAGAGGTGGAGGCCGCGGAGTGAGTGCGCACATGAGCACAGGGCCGAGTGCGGGGCTGGAGGCCTCCGTGCACGGACTGTGGACAACGGGGGCGCCGGCCGCCGGCACCCCGTCGATCGAGTACCTCCAGCTCTCGCCCGCGCTGATCGTGCTGGGTGCGGCCGTACTGGGCATCGTGGTCGAGGCGTTCGCGCCGCGGAAGGCCCGCTACACCGCCCAGGTGGCGCTGGCCCTGGCCGGACTCGCCGGCGGTTTCGCCGCCGTGCTCGGCCTGTCCTTCAACGGGTACGCCACCACCAAGGCGGCGATCGTCGGCCTCGGGGCCATCGCCGTGGACGGACCGGCGCTCTTCCTCCAGGGCGTGATCCTGCTGGTCTCGCTGGTCGCCGTCTTCACGTTCGCCGAACGGCGGCTGGAACCGGCGGCCCACGGCTCCCGGGTGGACTCCTTCGCCGCCCAGCCGGCCTCGGTGCCCGGCGGCGAGGGGGAGAAGTCCGCGGTCAAGGCCGGCTGGACGACGACCGAGATCTTCCCGCTGCTGCTCTTCGCGGTCGGCGGCATGATGATCTTCCCGGCGGCCAACGACCTGCTGACGCTCTTCATCGCGCTGGAGGTCTTCTCGCTGCCGCTGTACCTGCTCTGCGCACTCGCCCGGCGCCGGCGCCTGCTCTCGCAGGAGGCCGCGGTGAAGTACTTCCTGCTCGGGGCCTTCTCCTCGGCATTCCTGATCTTCGGTATCGCGCTGCTCTACGGATACGCGGGAACCGTCGGCTACGAGGGCATCGCCCGGGTCGTCGAGGGCACCGTGGCCGAGCCCGACCCGGCGCTCGCCTCCGTCATGGGCAACGACGTGCTGCTGCTCATCGGCGGAGCCATGGTGCTGATGGGTCTGCTGTTCAAGGTCGGCGCCGTGCCCTTCCACATGTGGACCCCGGACGTCTACCAGGGTGCCCCGACACCGGTGACCGGCTTCATGGCGGCGGCGACCAAGGTGGCCGCCTTCGGCGCGCTGCTGCGGCTGCTGTACGTGGTCCTTCCCGGGCTGAGCTGGGACTGGCGCCCGGTGATGTGGGGCGTGGCCATCGTGTCGATGCTCGTCGGCGCGATCGTGGCCATCACCCAGACCGATGTGAAGCGGCTGCTCGCCTACTCCTCGATCGCGCACGCCGGCTTCATCCTGGCCGGCGTCATCGCCACCACACCGAGCGGCATCTCCTCGGTGCTGTTCTACCTGGCGGCCTACTCGTTCGTGACGCTCGGCGCCTTCGCGGTGGTGACACTGGTGCGCGACGCCGGCGGCGAGGCCACCCACCTGTCCAAGTGGGCGGGGCTGGGACGCAGGTCGCCGCTGGTGGCCGCGGTCTTCGCGGTCTTCCTGCTGGCCTTCGCGGGGATTCCGCTCACCTCCGGCTTCGCCGGCAAGTTCGCCGTCTTCAAGGCCGCCGCGGAGGGTGGCGCCGGAGCCCTCGTGGTGGTCGGCGTCCTCGCCTCGGCGATCGCGGCGTTCTTCTACATCCGCGTCATCGTGCTGATGTTCTTCAGCGAGCCGAAGGCGGACGGTCCGACCGTCGCGATTCCCAGCGCCTTCACCACGGCGGCGATCACCATCGGCGTGGTCGTGACGCTCGGACTCGGGGTGGCGCCGCAGTACTTCCTCGACCTCGCCTCCCAGGCGGGGGTCTTCGTCCGCTGAGCGGGCCGGCCCCGGGCCGGAGCGCGGGAGCCGGAGCGCGGTGGGGCCGGGACGGATGTCCCGGCCCCACCGGCCTCCCGCGGCCTGTGCCTCGGTGGTGCTCGGTGCCGCGGTGGTGGCTCCGCGGTGGTGCTCAGCTCTCCTGCGGGACCAGGTCCTCCAGATCGCCCAGGTCAGTGGGCACGTCCTTCGGGGCGTCGGCGACCTTGGTGAACGTGTCGGTGTCACCGCCGTTCCACGTCACTTCCATGGTGCCGTCGCCGATGCTCTCCACCGTGCCGTTGGTGCGCTCCCCGCCACCGCCGTCCGGGCACTTCAGGGCGAGCGAGGGCTTGCCGGTGTCGGTGACCCGACCGGTGCAGGCCTGGTCGGCGCGCATCAGGGTGGCCCCGTCGGCGAGCACGCTGAGGACGAAGTCCTCGCCGTCCACCGTGGTGTTCCAGATGCCCTGGACGCTGCCGGGCTTGGCCTCGGCGTCCGAGCCGCCGTTCCCGCTCTCCTCGTTCGCGGTCGCCGAGGAGGAGCCCGGCGCCGTTTCCTCGTCCCCGCCGCTTCCGCATCCGCTCACGAGCAGCACCGCCGCCATGACCGCGGCTGCCCCCGTGTATCGCGCTGACGTGCGCACCTGCTTCTCCTAGGTAGTCGATCGGGTCGTTCGGATGGCGGTCAAGCTAGCAGGCGATCCGGCCGCTGACCTCGCCCAGGCCCACCCGGCTCTCCCCCGGTCCCGGCGCCCATGCGGTCAGGGTGACCTCGTCGCCGTCCCGGAGGAAGGTCCGACTGCCCTCGGGGAGTTCCAGCGGCTCCTGACCGCCCCAGGTCAGCTCCAGCAGGCAGCCCCGCTGATGAGGTTCCGGGCCGCTGACCGTCCCCGAGGCGAACAGGTCGCCGGTGCGCAGCGAGGCTCCGCCCACGGTCAGGTGGGCCAACTGCTGGGCCGCTGTCCAGTACATGGCCGAAAACGGCGGTTCGGCGATCACGGTGCCGTTCAGCGACACGGTGATCCGCAGGTCCAGACCGGCCGGTTCGGTGCGGGAGTCGTCGAGGTATTCCAGGAGCGGGTGGCTGCGGGCGGACGGTGCGGTTCGGGCGGAGTCCAGCGCCTCCAGCGGGGTGATCCAGGCGGAGACCGAGGTGGCGAAGGACTTGCCGAGGAAGGGGCCGAGCGGTACGTACTCCCACGCCTGGATGTCCCGGGCCGACCAGTCGTTGAGCAGGCAGACGCCGAAGACGTGCTCGCGGAAGCCGGCTTGCGGCACCGGCTCGCCCATCCGGGAGGGCGTGCCGACCACGAAACCGACCTCGGCTTCGATGTCGAGCCGCTGCGAGGGGCCGAATTCGGGGCCCGCGGGCGCTGCTCCTCCGGCGCCCCCGGCCTGCTCCTTCGGCGCGGCCCGGCGCTGACCGTGCGGCCGCACGATCTCCGTGCCGGAGACCACGACCGTCCCGGCCCTGCCGTGGTAGCCGATGGGCAGATGCTTCCAGTTGGGGGTGAGCGGGGCGTCGTTCGGCCGGAAGATCCGGCCGACGTTCGTGGCGTGGTGCTCACTCGCGTAGAAGTCGACGTAGTCCGCGACCTCGAACGGCAGGTGCAGGGCGACCTCGTTGAGCGGCACCAGCAGCGAGGCGACGTCCGGTCGGTTGCTGCCGGAGCTACCGGAGTTGCCGGTGCCGCTGTGACCGGAGCTGCCGGCGGCGGCATCCGCAGCGGGAGCGTCCTCCGAGGGGGAAGCACCCTTCGGGGGGCCGCCCGCCGGGGAGGTGAGCCAGAGCCTGGCGTCGGTGCGGACCGCCGTCCACACCGTCCGGCCCGCGGCGAGCAGCGGATTGAGGGTGGGCGCTGCGAGGAGAGCGGCGTGGGGCGAGCCGAAGGCCTCCGCCGCAGCACCGAGGTCGAGTACATGGTCGCCGTACCGCACCCCGATGCGCCGTCGGCCAGGGGTGTCGGCCGTGCTGAAGACGCCGTACGGGAGATTGTTCCGACCGAAGAGGTGGTCCTCGGACAGATCGAGCGGGTTCTCTGCTGACATGGGGTGGAGCCCTCGCCTTCGAGGTCGTCGCCGGAATTCAGCCGCGAACAGGCTATCGAGGGACGTGGCTGCCGTGATCCCTATGTGACGGGATACGCTGCCCGGGGTGGTGGCAAACGACGCATTGACCAGAGCGATCGTCCGCAGACAGGAGACTCCTCGTGACCGTCGTCGGACCCTTTGGGCTGAGCGTGCGGGACCAGGCTCTTGAAGCCGATGTCCACGCCGGGCTCACGGCCGTCGAGGAGGGACTCTTCGAGGCGACCAAAAGCGGGGTCCCGTTCATCACAGAGGCCGCCCAGCACCTCGTGCGGGCCGGCGGGAAGCGGTTCCGGCCGCTGCTGGTGACGCTGTCGGCGCAGTTCGGCGACCCGTACGCCCCCGGAGTGGTGCCCTCCGCGGTGGTGGTCGAGCTCACCCACCTGGCCACGCTCTACCACGACGACGTCATGGACGAGGCCGACGTGCGGCGCGGGGTGCCCAGCGCGAACGTCAACTGGGGGAACTCGGTCGCGGTCCTCACCGGCGACTTCCTCTTCGCCCGCGCCTCGCACATCCTGGCCGACCTGGGCCCGGAGGCGGTACGCGTCCAGGCGGAGGCCTTCGAACGGCTCGTGACGGGTCAGATCCTGGAGACCGCGGGACCGCGGCCCGAGGACGACCCCATCGCCCACTACCTCGAAGTGATCGCCGGGAAGACCGGCTCGCTCATCGCCGTCTCCGGGCGCTTCGGCGCGCTGATGGCGGGGGCCGACGAGCAGGTCGTCAGTATCCTCACCCAGTACGGGGAGCGGATCGGCACGGCCTTCCAGCTCGCGGACGACGTGCTCGACATCGCCAGCGACACCCACGAGTCGGGCAAGACACCCGGCACCGATCTGCGCGAAGGGGTGCCGACCCTGCCCGTGCTCTACCTGCGGGCGATGGCGGCCGAGGGCGGCGCTCCGGCCGACCGGGACCTGTGCCGGCTGCTGGACGGCGATCTGACCGACGACGGCCGGCACGCCGAGGCGCTGGCCGGTCTGCGGGCGCACCCGGCACTGGAGCAGGCGCGGCGCGATACCGTCCGCTTCGCCGGGGAGGCACGGGACGCCCTGGCTCCGCTGGCCTCCTGCACGGCGAAGGACGCGCTGTCGGAGCTGTGCGACGCCGTGGTGCACCGCGCCGGCTGAACGAGCCCCGACCGGGCCCGCCGCCTCTGCCGGGTCCCGTCCGCGTGCCGCCGACCGCACTGCTGCGGCCGCGCCGCGGGCCTGCCGCCCCCTAAGGGGCGCTCCCGTACCGCCGTGTCGGAACTCATCCCGTGGACGGACACGGCTTGCCCCTGTCGGCTGACGTGGAAAGCCGGGGGATTTGTTGCGATGGTAGTACCACCCCGCATCGGTTCCGGCGACGGTGGCGGCCCGGGGTGGAAGCCGCCACGCACGGAGGATTGAGCAACCATGGCACGTACCCGAACCAGTGAGCCCGGCAAGAAGGCAATGCGTTACGCGGTACCGACGGCCGTGGTGGGAGTGGTCGCGGTCAGCGTGGGCCTGGTGCCGGCGCTCGCCGACAACGGTGACCCCGAGCTCCCCGGCATCAGCGCCGAGGAGCTGGTCGCCAAGGTCGCCGCCTCGGAGGTCGACCAGTTCTCGGGGACGGTCCGGGTCAGCACCGACCTGGGACTCCCCGGCCTGCAGAGCGGCGCGGCGGACCTGCTCGGCGATGCCGTGCCGAGCCCGTCCCAGGGGAGCGGCAGCGCCGACCCGAGCGAGAAGCTGACCGAGCTGGCGCTCGGCGAGCACGAGCTGGAGGTGGCGGCGGACGGTCCTGAGAAGCATCGGGTCTCCATGGGCAAGGGGGCGGACGAGTACGTACTGGTGCACAACGGGGACGAGGTCTGGGCGCACGACACCGCCGAGAACGCCGTCTTCCACGCCACCGCGCCGGAGGGCTCCGAGGACGGTGACGGCGGGAGCGAGAAGAACGCCCCGAAGGGCTTGGAGGGACTGACGCCGGGTGAGGCCGCCGAGCAGGCCCTGGACGCGGTGGGCGAGACCACCGCGGTGACGGTGGACGGCACGACACGGATCGCCGGCCGCGACGCCTACGAGCTCTCCCTCGCCCCGAAGAACGCGCCGGACTCGACGGTCGAGGCGATGCGGATCGCGGTGGACGCCGAGAACGGTGCCCCGCTGAGGTTCACGCTGGCGGCTGCCGAGGGCGGCAAGCCGGTGGTGGAGATCGGTTTCACGAAGATCGACTTCGGCAAGCCGACAGCCGGCACCTTCGACTTCACCCTGCCGAAGGACGCGAAGGTGACCGAGGCGGAGGAGTGGGACGGGGAGAAGAACAACGGAAAGGGCGCAGGGGAGGACTCGGGGAAGGACAGCCGGGGGCTGCCGGACCTCGGGGCGCTCCGCGGTCTGCCGGGCGTCGGCGCCCTGGGCTCCGGAGGGGAACCCGAGGTGCGCGGCAAGGGCTGGAACTCCGTCCTCACGGTCAAGGGCGAGGGCGCTTCGGACGCCGGGAGCGGCCCCGACGCCGACCGTGCGGGCGGACTGCTGGACGCCTACTCGGAGAAGGCCGAAGGAGACTTCGGTACCGGCCGGGTCTTCAGCACCCGCGTCGTCAACGTGCTGCTGACCGATGACGGTGAGGTCTACGCCGGAGCCCTCACCAAGGAGGGCCTGATCAAGGCCGCGGACGCCGGCTGATCACCCGCCCGGACGCCTGCGGACCGGTCGCTGCCGGTCGACCGGCAGCGACCGGTCCGTCCCGTTCTCCCCAGCACCGGCCCCGCGGTCCCGCCGCGGGGCCGGTGGCATGCTGCGCACGCTGCCTCCTCGGACCGCCGGTCAGCTGAGGCAGAACTCGTTGCCCTCGGGGTCGCTGAGCACGTCCCACTCCCCGGCGGGCTCCTGGACGTGGCGTATTCGGGTCGCTCCCAAGGCTTCGAGTCGCGTCAGCGTCTCCGCCCGCCGCCCGGGTTCCGGGTGGATGTCGATGTGCAGGCGGTTCTTGTCGGACTTCGGCTCGGGCACCCGAAGGAAGAGCAGCCTCCGGCCGAGGCCCGCTCCGGACTCCGGGTCGCAGGGGTCGTCCGGATGCCGCGCGCCCGCCGCGTCCGTCCAGGCGAGGCGCTCCCGATGCCGGGTCAGCACGGTGTCGTCCACCACGCCCGCGCCTCGGAGCCGCTCGATCAGGACGCTGTGGTCCTCCGCCAGGTAGCCGAGTGCGGCGGACCAGAAATCGGCCTGCGTGTGCGGATCGGCCGAGTCGATCACGAGTTTCCAGCCAAGTGCCATCGGATCTCTCCCTGCTCCCTGCTCTTCGGCCCGGTACCACCGCCGGCGACGACGGTGGCTGCGGCCCTCTTCCGTGCCGCCGCCTGGTAACCAGTTATAGTAGTTACATGACGGAAGCCGCAACGGGCCTGATCCTCCACTCACCCGAAGGAGTGGCGTTCCGCTTCGACCCCGGGGCGCTCTCGCTGGAGCTGCTCACCACCGGCGGGCCCGGCGCCTACGCCCGGTTCGAAGTGCTGCACCGCCCGGCGGACCTGGCCGTGTGGGCGGGGCGGTCCCGGCTCCGCCCCGCCCCGGACGTCCTGGTCACGGAGGAGGAGCTCGCCGCCGCCCGCCGACTGCGGGACGAGCTCTGGGTGCTCGCGGTCGACCGGGTGCGCGGGCTGCCGCCCCGGCGCGCGGCGCTGGAAGCGGTGAACGAGGCGGCCGCCCTTCCGTCACTGGTGCCCCGGCTCGGTCCGCCGGCCGGTGAGCACGGCGCGGTCGCCCGCGAAGAGGCCCTTCGAAGCCGCTGGGTGCAGCCGGCCACCGGTGCGCAGCTGCTCTCGACGGTCGCACGGGACGCGGTCGAGCTGCTGGGCGGCCGGTACGCCGACCGGATCAGGGAGTGCGCCGCCTCGGACTGCCCGCTGCTGTTCGTCGACACCTCCCGTCCCGGCAAGCGCCGTTGGTGCTCGATGGAGCGGTGCGGGAACCGGCACAAGGTGCGGGCCCTGCGCAGCCGCCGGGAGGAGGAGGCGTAGCCGGGGTCCGCGGTCCGGGGGCCCGAACCGAAGGCCGGGAACCCCGAGCAGGCGCCCCCGGGCCGGACCCTCGGGGCGCCGAGCCGAGGCCCCGGCCGTGGGACGACGGCCCGGCGGGGGCGACCGGGGCGCCGGACCGTCGCAGCGGACGTGCGGGGTTCAGAAGGTGAGCCTCCAGGCGTCGATGCGGCCGGTGTCGCGGGCGTGGGTGTCCTGGACCCGCAGTCGCCAGGTGCCGTTGGCGGGTTCGGCGGAGGCGTTCACGGTCCAGGTCTCGTGGACGTCGGGGGTGGAGTCGCCGCCGGCGCTCTTGAGCCGGTGGCTCGTGCCGCTGGGGCCGATCAGGTCGATGACGAGGTCGCCGCGGTAGGTGTGCACGATGTCCACGCCCACCCTCAGGTCCGAGGGCGCGTTGCCGGAGAGCCCGCCGACCGGGATGGCGGAGGTCACCGCGGGCCCGTTGTCCGGGACCGCCACATCACCGGTGTTCTCGAACACCTCGCCCGGCTCTCCCGGGTCGCCCGGACCCTCCTGCGCCAGGGTCCAGACGGCGTGGGCCAGCGCGTCGCTGTTGCGGTCCAGCGCGGTGTCGCTGATGTTCGCAGTGATGTCGCAGGAGCTGTGGTAGCAGCGGTCGAAGGCCTGGCCCGCGGTTCCGCCCCACTTCCGGGCCTGCGCGGCGGTCTTCGTCCGGCTCGCCCCGGTGAACAGGCCGCCCACCGGTATGCCGGCGTTCTTGAACGAGGCGTGGTCGGAGCGGCCGTCGCCCTCGGTCTCGATCTCGGTGGCGATGCCACGTTCCGCGTACCAGCCCTTGAGGACCTGCTCGATCCGCGGGTCGTCGTCGTACACGAAGTAGCCGGGGTTGGGCGAGGCGACCATGTCCAGGTTGAGGTAGCCGTCGATGGCGGCGCGGCGGCTGTTCGACAGGCTGTTCACGTAGTGGCGGGAGCCCAGCAGTCCCAGCTCCTCCGCGCCCCACCAGGCGAAGCGGAGCTGCTTCTCGGGTCGGAGGTCCGCGCGTGCGACGGCGAGCGCCGTCTCCAGTACGGCGGCGGAGCCGGAGCCGTTGTCGTTGACGCCCGCGCCGCTGGAGACGGAGTCCAGGTGCGCCCCGGCCATCAGCACCTGGTCCGGGTCGCCGCCCGGCCACTCGGCGATCAGGTTGTACCCGGTGCTCCCGGAGGCGGTGAACTGCTGGACGCTCGTGCGGTAGCCCGCCGCGTCCAGCTTGTCCTTCAGGTGGTTGACCGAGGCCAGGTAGCCGGGCCTGCCGTGGGCACGGTTGCCGCCGTTGGCCGCGGCGATCGACTGGAGGTCGTCGAGGTGCGCCTTGAGGTTGCCGAGCGGGATGTCGGGTGCCTCGGCGGCGGCGTGGACCTGGGCCGGGACGGCGGCGGGCTGGGCGGCCGCCGGGGCGCCGGCGAGCGCGCCGGCCGCAACGGCGGCGGCCAGTGCCGCGGGCAGCAGAGTACGGGGCAGGACCGGTCTGCGGTCACGGGGGCGCGGGGGGTGAGCAGGCATCGATGCCTCCACAGTCGTTTGACGTGGACATGATGCTCTGGTCCGGAGGGGGGCCTGTCAAGATGCTGTGCGCATAGCGGCGCCCGGTGTCAGCTGAGCGGACACGTGGGCTGGTCAGGCCCGCCGGCCGGAACGTCGGGTCGAGGGGTTCCCCGGAGCCTCGGTCGGCCCCGCGACCCCCGCCGTGCCCGCGGTGCCCGCGTCCCCGGACGCGAGCACCGCGGGGGAGTCCGGCACGGCGCGCGCCGCCGTGGCCCGCAACCGGCTCCGCCCCCGGTGGGCGTTGCGCAGTGCGTCGAAGGTCAGGATGCAGAGCGCCGTCCAGACCAGCAGGAAGCCGGCCCACCGCTCCGGCGGCATTTCCTCGTGGAACACCGCGAGGCCGAGCACGAACATCGTCGACGGTGCGACGTACTGGAGCAGTCCGACTGTGGAGAGCGGGACGCGGACGGTGGCCGCCCCGAAGAAGATCAGCGGCAGTGCAGTGGCCAGGCCCGCGCCGGCCAGCAGCAACGCGTGCAGCGGTCCCTCGGAGGTGAAGGTGGACTCGCCCCGGGTCCCGAGGAAGACCAGGAACCCGAGTGCGGGCAGGAACTGCAGCGCGGAGTCCGCGCTGAAGCCCTCCAGCCCGTCCAGGCCGGTCTGCTTCTTGATCAGTCCGTAGGCGGCGAAGCTCACGCTGAGGGCCAGGGAGACCCACGGGACCTCGCCGTAGGCGACGGTCATCACCAGCACGGCGAGGGTGCCGACGCCCACGGCCGCCCACTGGGCGGGGCGTAGTCGCTCGCGCAGCAGCATCACGCCGAGGGCGATGGTGATCAGTGGGTTGATGAAGTAGCCGAGCGAGGCCTCCAGGACCCGCCCGACGCTGACTGCCCAGATGAACAGGAACCAGTTCACCGAGATCAGCGCGGCCGACAGGACGACCAGGCCGAGCTTCCTCGGCTCCCGGAGCAGGGTGCGTATCCAGGCCCAGCGGCGGACGGCGGCCAGCATCAGGACGGCGGTCGGCAGCGACCACACCATCCGGTGCGAGAGCACCTCGCTCGCGGCGGTCTCCGCCAGCAGGTGCCAGTAGAGGGGGAGCAGGCCCCACATGCCGAAGGCGGTGAAACCGAAGATCAACCCGGTGCGGGTCTCACTCGTGGACGGCACGGGGACTCCCTTGGACGCCGGTGGCAGTCGAGAACGGAACTCCTCGACGGTAGCGCCGGGACGGCCCGCTTGTCATGTTCGTTTTGGTGTGACGGTCCTGTCATTCACGCTCCGGAGCCACCCCGGGGCCCCGGGCCGCGCCCCGGGCTCATCGGGCCGCGCCCGCCCGCTCCCTGGCCCGCGGGCGCGGAACGCCGAACGGCGGCCCGCGCCCCTCCGGGCCCGGACCGCCGTTCGCGGTGACCGTGCGGCTCAGCCGGCGACGGTCCAGGTGTCCTGGCCGTGCAGCAGGTTGGCGAGGTCGCCCTTGCCGTGCTGCTCGACGGCGCCCTCCAACTGGTCGGCCATCAGCGTGTCGTAGACCGGCCGCCGGACGCTGCGCAGCACGCCGATCGGCGTGTGGTGCAGGGTGTCCGCGTCGGCGAGCCGGGAGAGCGCGAAGGCCGTGGTGGGCGACTCGGCGTGGCTGTCGTGCACCAGGACGCCGTCGGTGCCGTGCTCGGCGATGTCGACGACCACCAGGTCGCCGGTGGTCCGGTCGCGGATGACGCCCTTGGAGCCCAGGCCGTCCCCGCCGTCCTCCTCGGCAAGCGGGACGCCGAAGCGGATCGGGTGGCCGTGCTCCAGCCGGATCACCGCCTCCTGCGCCTGCTGCTTGTCCTTGAGCACCTCGAAGGCGCCGTCGTTGAAGATGTTGCAGTTCTGGTAGATCTCCACCAGGGCGGTGCCGGGGTGTTGCGCGGCCTGCCGGAGCACCCCGGTCAGGTGCTTGCGGTCGCTGTCCACCGTCCGGGCCACGAAGGACGCCTCGGCGCCCAGGGCCAGCGACACCGGGTTGAACGGCGCGTCCAGTGAGCCCATCGGGGTGGACTTGGTGATCTTCCCGGCCTCCGAGGTCGGGCTGTACTGGCCCTTGGTGAGCCCGTAGATCCGGTTGTTGAACAACAGGATCTTGAGGTTCACGTTGCGGCGCAGCGCGTGGATGAGGTGGTTGCCGCCGATGGACAGCGCGTCGCCGTCGCCGGTCACCACCCAGACCGACAGGTCGCTCCGGGCGGTGGAGAGCCCGGTCGCGATGGCCGGGGCGCGGCCGTGGATGGAGTGCATCCCGTAGGTGTTCATGTAGTACGGGAAGCGGGACGAGCAGCCGATGCCGGAGACGAAGACCACGTTCTCCCGCGCCAGCCCGAGCTCGGGCATGAAGCCCTGCACGGCGGCCAGCACGGCGTAGTCGCCGCAGCCGGGGCACCAGCGCACCTCCTGGTCGGACTTGAAGTCCTTCGCGGACTGCTCGGCGTCGGCCTTGGGCACCAGCGACAGCGCTTCGGACGTGCGCGTCAGGTGTCCCTCGGCGAGAACGTCAGCCATGGTCGATGGCCTCCTTGAGGGCGGTGGCGAGCTGCTCGGCCTTGAACGGCAGGCCGCGGACCTGGGTGAGGGACTGCGCGTCGACGAGGTAGCGCGCACGCAGCAGGGTGGCGAGCTGTCCGAGGTTCATCTCGGGCACCAGCACCTTGCCGTAGGAGCGGAGCACCTCGCCGAGGTTGGCGGGGAAGGGGTTGAGGTGCCGCAGGTGGGCCTGGGCGACGGGCTGCCCGGACTTCCGCAGCCTGCGCACGCCGGCGGTGATCGGGCCGTAGGTGGAGCCCCAGCCGAGCACCAGCAGCGGCGCGTCGCCCTCGGGGTCGTCCACCTCGATGTCGGGCACCTCGATTCCGTCGACCTTGGCCTGCCGGGTGTGCACCATGAACTCGTGGTTCGCCGGGTCGTAGGAGATGTTCCCGGTGCCGTCCTGCTTCTCGATGCCGCCGATGCGGTGCTCGAGCCCGGGGGTGCCCGGTACGGCCCAGGGGCGGGCGAGGGTCTGCTCGTCCCGCTTGTACGGCCAGAACTCCTCGCCGCCGTCCTCCCGCACGTGGTTGGCCGCGGTGGCGAACTGCACACGCAGGTCGGGGAGGTCGTCGACGTCCGGGACCCGCCACGGCTCCGAGCCGTTGGCCAGGTAGCCGTCGGACAGCAGGAACACCGGGGTGCGGTAGGTCAGGGCGATCCGGGCCGCCTCCAGCGCCGCGTCGAAGCAGTCGCCCGGGGTGGCCGGCGCCACGATCGGGACGGGGGCCTCGCCGTTGCGCCCGTACATCGCCTGGAGCAGGTCGGCCTGCTCGGTCTTCGTCGGCAGCCCGGTGGACGGGCCGCCGCGTTGGATGTCCACGACCAGCAGCGGCAGTTCCAGTGAGACGGCGAGCCCGATGGTCTCGGACTTGAGCGCCACGCCGGGGCCCGAAGTGGTGGTGACGGCCAGCGAGCCGCCGAAGGCGGCACCGAGGGCGGCACCGATGCCGGCGATCTCGTCCTCCGCCTGGAAGGTGCGGACGCCGAAGTTCTTGTGCTTGGAGAGCTCGTGCAGGATGTCGGACGCCGGGGTGATGGGGTACGAGCCGAGGTACAGCGGCAGGTCCGCCTGCTGAGACGCGGCGACCAGTCCGTAAGACAGCGCGAGGTTGCCCGAGATGTTCCGGTATGTCCCGGTGGGGAACGTGTGGGAGGCCGAGGCGACCTCGTAGGAGACGGCGAAGTCCTCCGTGGTCTCGCCGAAGTTCCACCCCGCCCGGAAGGCGGTGACGTTCGCCTCGGCGATCTGCGGCTTCTTGGCGAACTTGGTCCGCAGGAAGTGCTCGGTGCTCTCCGTCGGCCGGTTGTACATCCAGGAGAGCAGGCCCAGCGCGAACATGTTCTTGGACCGGCCCGCCTCCTTGCGTCCGAGGTCGTAGCCCTTCAGCGCCTCCACCGTCAGCGTGGTCAGCGGCACCTTGTGCAGGGAGTACGCCTCCAGCGAGCCGTCCTCCAGCGGGCTGGTCGCGTAGCCGACCTTGGCCATCGCGCGCTTGGTGAACTCGTCCGTGTTGACGATGACCTCCGCGCCGCGCGGGAGGTCGGCGACGTTCGCCCGCAGGGCGGCCGGGTTCATCGCGACCAGCACGTTCGGTGCGTCGCCCGGCGTGAGGATGTCGTGGTCGGCGAAGTGCAGCTGGAACGAGGACACCCCCGGGAGGGTGCCTGCGGGGGCGCGGATCTCGGCCGGGAAGTTGGGCAGCGTGGAGAGGTCGTTGCCGAACGAGGCCGTCTCCGAGGTGAAGCGGTCCCCGGTGAGCTGCATGCCGTCACCGGAGTCGCCGGCGAACCGGATGACCACCCGGTCCAGGCGCCGGACATCTTTGGCGCGGTCGTGGCTGACCTGACTGGTCACGTGCAAGGACCTCCCTTGAGGCGGCGGCTCGCTGCCCATCGTACGTGGGTAAGGGTCGCCTTCCTGCGTCTGATCACATGATGGACGGTGAAGTGAGACACCTGGTGGACGCAGCGCGTTCCCCCCTGGGACAAGGACCTGCCACCCTGTCGGCATTCCCGAACCGCGTTGACCGGCACCGCGCTTGGGAACCACCACCTCGCGGGCCATTGTCACCGGGGTCGGCCCCGTTCGACCAGACCGCTACGGCTTGAGGAAGGTGAGCACCGCGAGCACCCGGCGGTGATCTCCGTCACTCTGTGAACTTCTCCTTGGCGCGGCCGAGGTCCATGGCGGGGGCGGCGAGTCGTGCCTGGGCGCCGCCGTGGAGGGCGCGTTCGATGCGGCGCAGGCCGGCGCTGGCGGTGTCGGTGACCCCCGACCGGTCCGACTCCGGTTCCGCCACCCGCCGCTCCAGCTCGTCGGACGGCGAGAGCAGCCCGCGCACCATCGCCCGATCGACCAGGGTCAGCCCCCGCGCCAGCCAGGGCAGTAGCGGCCAGGCCACGAAGAGGGCGGTCGGCGCGACGGTGAACGTCAGCACGCCCCACGGGAGTCGCACGAACGAGTAGAGCGCGTGTCGTCAGCCGACCGGGTCCCTCAGCGCGGTGCGCAGCCGGCAGAAGGACCCCTGCCGGAGCGGGCGCCGTGGTGAGGGCTCCTCGATCCGCATCCGCAGCAGCGCGCGGGCGCGGGTCCGCTCCCACCTGCCGAACAGGCGGCGGCCGAGCAGCCCCAGGGCCGGGAACGGCATCCCGATCACCGTGACCGACAGCAGCGCGCCCGTGTGGATTCACACGTAGACGTAGGCGAAGCCGACGAGGTCAGTCGGCAGGTTGGTGAGCAGATGGGCGACCTCCCGCTACGTCTGCGCGCCGAGGACCGGACGCGGGGTGGCAGCGCGGGTTCCGCGGCGGTCATGGCGGTCGTGGCGGTCATGGTGCCAAGACTGCCGCGCTGACCGCCATGGGGACCGTGAGTGGGCTGAGGTGGGGTCTCCCCACCCTGTGGTCTTCGGTGCCCCGGGCAGTGCCGGGCCCGGCCCGCGGGGGCGTGCCGGGCCCGGCCGTCGGAGCGGTGCGGACGGGACGCGCTGCCCGGGGCGCCCCGTCCGACCGGGCGGGGCGAAACGGGAGCAACCCGGCCGACCCGTTGACGGGGCGGGCCGGTCGCGAGGGCCAGGGCCTAGACTCCCGTGCGTACAGATCGCCGAAACACCAGCACGCAGCGGAACCCCCGGAACACCGCGACCCGCACAGCGGGCCCGGAACGGTTGACCCCAGCCCCAGCGACACCCCAGGGACGGATGGACGTGCCGGACTACTTCCACGGCTACTCGGTCGTCGGCCTGGTCGCCGTGGTCGGAGTGCTCTTCGTGGCCGTGGCCTTCGGCGCCGGCCGGCTGCTGCGGCCGGTCGTGCCGACGCGGGAGAAGATGCTCACGTACGAGTGCGGCGTCGATCCGGTGGGCGACGACTGGGCGCACACCCAGGTTCGCTACTACGTCTACGCGTTCCTCTACGTCATCTTCGCCATCGACTCGATCTTCCTGTTCCCCTGGGCGACAGTGTTCGCCGAGGCGGGATACGGCGGCACCACCCTGGTGGAGATGTTCGTCTTCCTCGGCTTCCTGACCGTGGGACTGCTGTACGCGTGGAAGAAGGGCGTCCTCACATGGACGTGACACCCGCCCCCGTCGACCTGCCCGACCCGTTGCCGCCCTCCGGGAAACCGTCAGCCCGGCTCGGTGCGCTGGCAGGGCTGGCACCGCAGCCGATGAAGGTGGTGCTCAACTGGGGCCGTCGCTACAGCCTGTGGGTCTTCAACTTCGGACTCGCCTGCTGCGCCATCGAGTTCATCGCCGCCTCGATGTCCCGCCACGACTTCATCCGGCTGGGGGTGATCCCGTTCGCCCCGGGCCCCCGGCAGGCCGACCTGATGGTCGTGTCCGGCACCGTCACCGACAAGATGGCCCCCGCCGTCAAGCGGCTGTACGAGCAGATGCCCGAACCCAAGTACGTGATCTCCTTCGGGGCCTGCTCCAACTGCGGTGGCCCGTACTGGGACTCGTACGCGGTGACCAAGGGCGTGGATCAGATCATCCCGGTCGATGTCTACGTGCCCGGCTGCCCGCCGCGCCCCGAGGCGCTGCTCCAGGGCATCCTCAAGCTCCAGGAGAAGATCGCCGGGGAGTCGCTGGCCGACCGCTACGGCCGCACCGCGGCGTCGGCCTCCACTGCCGCCTTGACCAGCCCCCCGGTCGGGCCCCCTGTCGGGGCCACCACGCCGGAGGGGGACCGGTGACCCCGGAACCCACCGGACCGGACCCGCTGCCGCGCCCCGCCGAGGAGCTGTTCGGCGAGGGGGCGGCAGCGGCCGCGGCCCACGGTCTGCTGACGGTCGACGTCCCCGCCGCTGCCTGGCTCCCGTCCCTGCTGACGGCCAGGGACGAGCTGGGCTGCACCTTCTTCGACTGGCTGAGCGCGGTCGACGAGGGCCCGGAAACCGGCTTCCGGGTCTGCGCCCACCTGGTCGCGCTGCCCACCGCCGGCGCCGGACTGCGACGGATGCTCGTCCGTACCGCCGTCCCGCACGAGGCGGCCGCATTGCCCAGCGCCACCGGGGTGTACGCGGGAGCGGCCTGGCACGAGCGGGAGACGCACGAGATGTTCGGTGTCGCCTTCCCCAACCACCCCGCACTGGAGCCGCTGCTGCTCCCGGACGGCTTCGAGGGCCACCCGCTCCGCAAGGACTTCGTGCTGGCCGCCCGGGTGGTGAAGGCATGGCCGGGCGCCAAGGAGCCGGGCGAGTCCGCCGCCGGGCACGGTGGACCGAAACGGCGGCAGATGCTGCCGCCGGGTGTGCCCGACCCCAACGAGTGGGGTCCGCTCAGGGGCCAGCTCCCGCCAGCCCCGTCCCGGCCCGCGCGCGGGCGGGCGGCGGCGGGCGAGGGGACGCCGCGCCGGAACCGCAGCGTGTCCGCCGGCTCGGCCGCCCAGCGCGTCGAGTCCGCGCCGCCCGCGCCCGAGGCGCCCGGCACGTCCGAGGCGCCCGGCGCCGCGGGGGCCGTCCGGCGCGGGCGCTCCGCCGACGCCCCCTGGCATCAGCCGGCACCCGACGCCGCCCCGGCACCCGAGCCGTCCACCGCACCGGAGCCCGGGCGCGGCCCCGGGGAGACCCCGGCCGCTTCCGACGAGGCCCCCTCCGGCGCGACCCCTTCCACCGCCGACGCCTCCGGCTGGGAGGACGGCCGTCCGCGCCGCAGCGGGCCCGAGAACGAGGGGGAGGACTGAGATGGACTTCCTCGACGTCGTCTGGCGCCTGCTGGCCGTACTCGCCGCCTTCCTCACTCTCCCGCTGATCGTGGGGCAGGCCGAGCACAAGGTGATGGCCCACATGCAGGGCCGGGTCGGTCCGATGGCGGCCGGCGGCTTCCACGGTTGGGCACAACTCGTCGCCGACGGTGTGAAGTTCGCGCAGAAGGAGGACGTGGTCCCGGACGCGGCCGACGGCCGCGTCTTCCGGCTGGCCCCCGCCGTGGCCCTGGTGCCGTACCTGCTGGTGCTGATCGCGATCCCGGTGGCCCCTGACGGGGTGGTCGGCCAGACGATCGACGCCGGCATCTTCTTCGTCCTCGCCGTGCTCGGCGTCGGGGTGATCGGCCAGGTGATGGGCGGTTGGGCCTCCGCCAACAAGTACTCGCTGCTGGGCGGCATCCGCACCGCCGCCCAGCTCATGGCCTACGAGCTGCCTCTGCTGCTCGGCGCCGCCTCGGTCGCGATGGCCGCGGGCACCCTCTCACTGCCGGGCATCCTGGACGCCTGGCAGTGGTGGTGGCTGCCCTGGCAACTCGTCGGTGCGTTCGTCTTCTTCACCGCGGGCGTCGCCGAGCTGCACCGGCCGCCGTTCGACGCGCCCCTCGCCCCCGAGGAGATCATCTTCGGTCCGCTGACCGAGTACGGCGGCCTCCGCTTCGCGCTGTTCATGCTCTCCGAGTACGCCGGGATCGTAGTGGTCTCCGCGCTGACCTCGGTCCTCTTCCTTGGCGGTTGGCACGGCCCCTTCGCCGACCGACTGGGCTGGCTGTGGATGCTGCTGAAGACCGGGGCGCTCAGCTTCCTGGTGATCTGGCTCCGGGTCGCCTGGCCGCGGCTGCGTGCCGACCAGATCCAGCGGTTCGCCTGGACGGTCCTCGTCCCCCTCGCACTCGCGCAGATCGCGCTCACCGGCGTCGTCAAGGTGGTGTTCTGAGAACATGGGTCTCCCCGGCTCCGGCCTGGCCAAGGGCCTGGCCGTCACGCTGCGCACGATGACCCGCCGTACGGTCACCGCGCACTACCCCGACGTGCAGCCCGAACTCCCCTCCCGCAGTCGCGGGGTGATCGGCCTGTTCGAGGAGAACTGCACCGTCTGCATGCTCTGCGCCCGGGAGTGCCCGGACTGGTGCATCTACATCGACTCGCACAAGGAGACGATCCCCGCGGCCGCCCCCGGCGGCCGGGAGCGCAGCCGCAACGTCCTCGACCGGTTCGCCATCGACTTCGCCCTGTGCATGTACTGCGGCATCTGCATCGAGGTGTGCCCGTTCGACGCGCTGTTCTGGTCACCCGAGTTCGAGTACGCGGAGACCGACATCCACGAACTCACCCACGAGCGGGACAAGCTGCGCGAGTGGATGTGGACGGTGCCCGAGCCGCCGCCGCTCGACGCGGCGGCCGAGGACCCCAAGGAGATCGCCGCCGCCCGCAAGACCGCCGACAAGCTCGCCGCCCGGCAGGAGGAGGACGCATGACGCCGCTCGCCGCGGCGGCGCCCGGCTTCCTGTCGCCCACCGGGGTGGAGATCGCCTTCCTGCTCGTCGGTGCGGTCACCCTCGGCGCGGCCCTGATCGCCGTGACCACCCCGCAGTTGGTGCACGCCGCGCTCTGGCTCGTGGTGGCCCTCGGCGGCATCGCCGTCGAGTACCTGCTGCTGACCGCGGAGTTCGTCGCCTGGGTGCAGGTGCTCATCTACGTGGGCTCGATCGTCGTGCTGCTGCTCTTCGGCCTGATGCTGACCAGAGCCCCCATCGGACGGTCGCCGGACGCCGACTCGGGCAACCGCCCGGTCGCGATCGGGGTCGCGCTCGCCGCCGCGGCCGCCCTGGTGACCGTCGTGGTGGACGCCTTCCGGACCGCCTGGATCGACCTGGACACCGTGCAGGGGGACTCCGCCACGATCGGGGCAGCCCTCTTCCGGCACTGGGTACTGCCCTTCGAGGCCCTCTCGGTCCTCCTGCTGGCCGCGCTGGTCGGCGCCATCGTCCTCTCCCGCAGCACCGGCGGTTCCGGCACCCGCAGTCCCGGCACCGGTAGCACCGGTAGCACCGGTAGCACCGGTAGCACCGGTAGCACCGGTAGCACCGGTAGCACCGGCAGTCCCGGCACCGGCGGTTCCGCGGACGCGCGGCGACCGGGGACGGGGGAGCGCTGATGCACCTCGTCTACCCCGCCGTCCTCGCCGCCCTGCTGTTCAGCGTCGGCCTCTACGGCGTACTCGCCCGCCGCAACGCGGTACTGGTGCTGATCTCCGTCGAGCTGATGCTCAACGCCGTCAACCTCAACCTCGTCGCCTTCGACGTCTGGCTGCGCGACGCGCTGCACGCCGGGCAGTCGCTGACCCTGTTCACCATCGCGGTGGCGGCGGCCGAGATCGGCATCGGCCTGGCGATCGTGCTCCAGGTGCACCGGAACTCCGGCACCTCCGACATCGACCGGCTGCGCGCCCTCGCCGAACCCGCCGGCGCCGTCCCGACCGACGGCACCACCGCGGCCCTCGACGGCGAACCCGGCACCCCGGGCCGCCGCGGCGGCCCGGACGGGAACGACCCCAGGAAGGCGGAGACCACCGCGTGAGCACCACCACTCTCGCCGTCCTTGTCCCGCTGCTGCCCTTCCTCGGCGCGCTCGCCGGGCTCGCTGCCGGGCGCCGCGCCCCCGGCTTCGTCCGGCCGCTGGCGGTGCTGCCGACGGCCGCCGCCGCCGTGCTGGCGGTGGTCGTCGCACTGCGGCAGGGCGGCGGCACCGGGGACCGGGCCCTCACCGCCGCCACCCGCCTCACCCCGACCGGGGACGCGTCGCTGCCGATCGAGCTGGCCCTCCACCTCGACGGGTTCGCCGTCCTGGTGGCGGTCCTGGTCGGCGCCGTCGCGACCTGCGTGCAGCTGTACTCCACCGGCTACCTGCACAACGACCCGCGCTACCCCTCGTACGCCGCGCTCGTCTCGCTGTTCACCGCCGCGATGCTGCTGGTCGTCTACAGCGACGACCTGATCGTGCTGCTGGTCGGCTGGGAGGTCATGGGCGTCTGCTCGTACTTCCTCGTCGGCCACTACTGGGAGACGGCCGCCGCCCGCTCCGCCTCGCTGAAGGCGTTCCTCGTCACCAAGCTCGGCGATGTGCCGTTCCTCATCGGTATCCTGGCGCTCGGTTCGCAGGCCGAGACCTTCCGGATCAGTACCCTCGTCACCCGGCTCACCTCCAGCCTCTCCGACTTCCAGCTCAGCCACCCCACGCTGATCGCCCTGCTGCTGCTCGCCGGCGTCGCCGGCAAGTCCGCGCAGTTCCCGCTGCACACCTGGCTGCCGGACGCGATGGCCGGACCCACCCCCGTCTCCGCCCTGATCCACGCCGCCACCATGGTCGCGGCCGGCGTCTACTTCGTCGCCCGGCTGCTGCCGGTCTTCACCGCCTCCGCCGTCGCCCTGGCGGTCCTGGCCGTCCTCGCCGCCGTCACCATGGTCGGATCGGCGCTCGCCGCCCTCGCCCAGGACGACGTCAAACGCGTCCTCGCGTACTCCACCGTCGGCCAACTCGGGTACATGACCGGCGCGCTCGCCGTCGGCGACCGCGGCGCGGCCGTCTTCCACCTCATCGCGCACGGAGCCTTCAAGGCGGTGCTCTTCCTCGGCGCCGGCGTACTCATCCACGCCGCCGGTACCAACTCCCTCGCCGCGATGTCCCGGATGGCCGGCCTGGCCAGGCGCGCCCCGGACGCGTACTGGACGATGACCGTCGCCCTGCTCGCCCTCGCCGCCGTCCCGCCGTTCGCCGGCTTCTTCTCCAAGGAAGCCGTCCTCTCCGCTGCCGAGCACGCCGCCCTCGACCCGTCGGGGCCGGTACCGGCCGCCGTCGGCTGGCTGGTCCTCGCCGCCGGCCTCCTCACCGCGCTGCTCACCGCCGCGTACGCCACCCGGCTGTGGCTCCGCGCCTTCCACGGCAGCGGCGAACCCGCCCCCGACCACGGTCGGCAGCCGCTCACCATGACCGCGGTGCTCTGGGTCCTCGCCGTGCCCGCCCTCGCCCTCGGCCTGCTGCACCCGGCGCTGAGCGACTGGTTCGACGCCGGCACCCTCGCCCCGACGCTCACCACCTCGGTCCTGGGCACCGGAGTCGCCCTCGTCGGCGGCATGGTCACCTTCGCCGCCTGGCGGCACAGCGTCGCCTTCGCCGCCGGCACCCCGATCGGTGCCGTCGCCGCCCACGGCCCCGCCACAGCCCACGGCCCCGCCGTCTCCCCGGCCGCCCCCGGTGACGGCCCCGCCGTCTCCGAGGCCGAGGCTGTCGCCACCCACCGCCCCGCCTACGGCAGCATCGCGGACGCCCCCGACCCCGCCGACCCCAGCCGGTTCCTGCTCGGCCCGCTGCACCGGCACGCCGCCGTCGGCTTCCACCTCGACGCGCTGTACGAGCGCGCCTTCGTCGCTCCCGTCCGCGGCGCCGCCCGACTCGTACGCTTCCTCGACCGCGAGGTCGTCGAGGCCTACGTCCGCGGCGCCGGGCGGCTCCCCGGCTGGCTGGGAGCCGCCGTCCGACGCGCCCAGACGGGCAACGTGCAGACCTACCTCAGTGCCCTGCTCGCCGGCTCCCTCGTGCTGGTCATCGCCGTCCTTGTCGCCGGAGCGTGAGCCGTGATCGACCTCAATGACACCCTGATGCGGCTGCTCCTCGCCGCCGTCGTCCTGCTGCCGTTGCTGGGCGCCGCCGCCGCCCTGCTCCCCGCCCCGCCGGGCCTGCGCGGCACCGGCCCCGACCAGGCCGTCCTGCGGCACGGGGTCACCGTCACCGGCGCGGTGCTCCTCGCCACCGTCCTCCTGGCCGCCGGATTCGATTACGGGGACGCCGGCCGGATGCAGGCCGAGAGCGACCTCCCCTGGATCCCCGCCCTCGGCATCCGTCTCCACCTGGGCGTCGACGGGATCTCGCTGCCCCTGCTGGTGCTCACCGCGCTGCTCACCTTCCTGTGCGCGCTGCACGCCCACGCCCGCCGCGACGACCCCGCGGGCGGCCCCCCGCCCAAGGCGTTCGTCGCCCTGCTGCTCCTGCTGGAGAGCGGCACCCTGGCGACCTTCGCCGTGCTCGACCTGGTCCTGTTCTTCCTGGCCTTCGAGATGGTCCTCATCCCGATGTACTTCTTCATCGCCCGCTGGGGCGGCGAAGGACGCGACCGCGCGGCCTGGCGGTTCATCCTCTACACCCTGCTCGGCTCCGTCGTGATGCTCCTGGGCCTGCTCCTGCTCGGCCTCCAGGGCGGCACCTTCGACATGGTGGCCCTCGCAGAGCAGCAGGGCGCCGGACTCGCCCGCGGCACCCAACTGCTCGCTGTCCTCGCCATCGGTATCGGCCTCGCCGTCAAGACGCCGATGTGGCCTCTGCACAGCTGGCTCCCCGACGCGCACACCGCCGCCCCGACCGTCGGCTCCGTCCTGCTGGCCGGTGTGCTGCTCAAGATGGGCACCTACGGACTGGTCCGCATCGTGCTGCCGATCGCCCCCGAGGGCGCCCGCCACTTCGCGCCCTACCTGGGCGCCTTCGCCGTGGCCGGGATCATCTACGGCTCGCTGGCCTGCCTGGCCCTCGTCCGGCAGGGCGCCGGCGGCGACCTCAAACGGCTCATCGCCTACTCCTCGGTCGGCCACATGGGCTTCGTCCTGCTGGGCATCGCCACCCTCACTCCGACCGGGGTCAACGGCGCGCTCTTCGCGAACGTCGCCCACGGCCTGATCACCGGTCTGCTGTTCTTCCTCGTCGGCGCCCTCAAGGAACGCACCGGAACCGCCGATCTCGACCGGCTCGGCGAGACCTGGCGAGGCGCGGCACTCTACGGACGCGCCCCACGCCTCGGCGGCCTGCTCGCCTTCGCCGCCGTCGCCTCCCTCGGCCTGCCGGGCCTCGCCGGATTCTGGGGTGAGATGCTCGCCCTGCTCGGTGCCCTCGACCCGGCCGAAGGCCTGAACCGGCCCGCCTACCTGGTCTTCATGGCCGTCGCCGCGTTCGGGACCCTGCTCACCGCCGGCTACCTGCTGCTGATGGTGCGCCGGGTCTGTACGGGAGACCGGCCCGGCCCCGAAGCGGCGCTCCCCGACGTCCGCGGTTACGAGTTCGCAGCCTGGGCCCCGCTCGTCGTCCTCACCGTGACCGCCGGACTCTGGCCCGCACTGCTGCTCCAGCTCACCGACCCGGCCGTCGCGAACCTGCTCCCAGGAGTCAGCCGATGACCACAACCGCCGCGGGCGTCGTCCAGTCCGTCGACTGGCTCGCCGTCGCCCCGCCCGTGCTCGCAGCCGTCACCGGGCTTCTCGTCCTGGTCACCGACCTCTTCCTGGACGAGCGGCGCAAACCGCTCCTCGGCGGGATCGCCGTCGGCGGGCTCGCGCTCGCCTTGGCCGCGCTGCTGCCCCTCACCGGCGGGGAGCGCGCCACCTTCTGCCTCACCACCGACCCCCAGGCGTGCAGCTACACCGCCGACCGGTTCACCCTGGCGATGCAGCTGCTCGTGCTCGGTGGCGCCCTGGTCGTCGCCCTGTTCTCCACGGCCACCCTCCGCGAGGACCCGCTGCCCGCCGGCGAGTACTGGTTCCTGCTGCTCTCCTCCGCTGCCGGCGCAGCCCTGCTGCCTGCCGCCCGCGACCTGGCCACTCTCGTCATCGCCCTGGAGGTGGCCTCCCTCCCGTCCTTCGCCCTCGTCGCGCTGCGCCGCGGGGACCGCAGGGGCTCCGAGGCCGCCCTGACCTTCTTCCTCTCCTCCGTGGCCGCCACCGCCGTCACTCTCCTCGGCGTCAGCTTCGTGTACGCGGCCACCGGCGGCCTGCATTTGAACACGGTCGCCGAGGGCCTGGCCGACCTCGACACCACCCGCCCGGAACTGGCCACGCTCGCCACCACGGGCGTGGTGCTCACCGTCGTCGGCTTCGCCTTCAAGGCGGCGGTGGCGCCCTTCCACTTCTGGGTGCCCGACACCTACGCCGGTGCCCCCGTCCCGGTCGCCGGGTACCTGTCCGTCATCGGCAAGGCCGTCGGCTTCGGCGGGCTCGCCCTGCTCACCGTCCAGGCCTTCCCCAGCAGAACCGACGTGCTCGGCCCCGCCCTCGCCGTCCTCGCCGCCCTCACCATGACGGTCGGCAACGTCGCGGCCCTGCGCCAGCGCCCGGAGGCCGACCGCGGCGCGGTCCGCCTGCTGGCCTGGTCCTCGGTCGGCCAGGCCGGATACCTGATCGTCCCGATCGCCGCCGCCGCCGGATCCGACGCGCCGGACCGCGCGATCGGCGCCACGCTGGCCTACGCCCTGATGTACGCGACGGTGAACCTCGGCGCCTTCGCTGTCGTCGTCCACGTCGGACGGAGCGCCACCGCCCACCGGATCACCGACCACCGCGGCCTGTACGCCCGACGGCCGCTGCTCGCCCTGGCCCTGGCCTTCTTCCTGCTCTGCCTGGCCGGACTGCCCCCGGGCGTCGTCGGACTCTTCGCCAAGGTCACCGTCTTCGCCGCGGCGGTCGACGCGGGGCTGGGCTGGCTGGCCGCCGTCATGGCGGTCAACGTGGTGATCGCCCTCGTCTACTACCTCCGCTGGACGGCGCTGCTCTTCCGCACCCCGGCGCCTGCCGCAGCGGCCGTCCCGGCGCCCGCGGCGGCGGGGGCCTCCGCCGCGGGCGAGCCGCAGGCCGGCTCCGATACCGGAAGTGGCCCCGATCGCGGTCCCTCTCCCGCTCCCGAGTCCTCTCCTGCGCCCGCCCTCGTCGGTGCCCGGGTGGGCGCCGAGGAGCCGCAGGTGCCGATGGACGTACCGCTCGCCGTCGCCGTCGCCCTCACCGCGACCCTCGCCGTGGCCCTCTCGGCAGCTCCGCAGCTCATTCTGCGCCTCACCGACCTCCCGCTGTTCTGACCCCGGCCGGAGCCCCGGAGTCCCGGAGCGAGGGCCGCCGGCCCTCCGGCTCCGCTCCACCCGCCGCCCGTCCGCCACCGTCCGCCGCGCCGGCCCCGCGTCCGTCCGTCTCCGGCCTCCCGCAGCCGTCCCCTCGCCGGCGCCCGGCCGCCCCTCGCCGGTGCCCCGCAGCCGTTCGACCAGCGGGTGCGTCGCCGCGATCCACGTCACCGTCGCGACGGCGGGGAACCTGCGTCCGGCGCATCGCGTTGTCCCACAGTGGAGAGTCCACCGCGCAGGTGGAGTCCCGCCCGAACACAGGGTTCCTCTGCTGCACCACTGGAGGGCGCACCGTGCACCGCCGACACAACGGATTGAGGACCGCCCTGCTGCTGGGGGCGATGTCCGCGCTCGTCGTATCCGTCGGCAGCCTCTTCGGGCGCTCCGGGCTGGTCCTCGCGGTGCTGCTGGCCGTCGGCGTCAACGCCTACGCCTACTGGCACAGCGACCAGCTGGCGCTGCGGGCCATGCGGGCCCGGCCGCTGAGCGAGTTCGAGGCGCCCCAGCTCTACCGCATCGTCCGCGAGCTCTCCACCGCCGCCCGCCAGCCGATGCCCCGGCTGTACATCTCCCCGACCCAGGCCCCCAACGCCTTCGCCACCGGACGCAACCCCCGCAACGCCGCCGTCTGCTGCACGGAGGGCATCCTGCGCCTGCTCGACGACCGCGAGCTGCGCGGGGTCCTCGGGCACGAGCTCAGCCACGTGCACAACCGGGACATCCTGATCGCCTCGGTCGCGGGGGCGATGGCCTCGGCGGTGCTGTTCCTGGTGAACTTCGCCTGGCTCATACCCTTCGGCCGCTCCGAGGACGACGACGGCCCCGGGCTCGTCGGACTGCTGCTGGTCATGGTCCTCGGCCCGCTCGCCGCGACGCTCATCCAGCTCGCGGTGAGCCGATCCCGCGAGTACCGGGCCGACGAGGCCGGGGCCAGGCTCACCGGGGACCCGCTGGCACTGGCCTCGGCGCTCCGGAAACTCGACGCCGGCACCGAGCGGCTGCCGCTGCCCCGCGAGCCCCGGCTGGAGACGGCGGGGCACATGATGATCGCCAACCCCTTCGGGCGCGGCGCGGGGGCGGCCCGGCTGTTCGCCACGCACCCACCGATGGGGGAACGTATCGCCCGACTGGAACGGATGGGAGGCTGGCGACCGTGAAGACACTCCTCAACATCCTCTGGCTGCTCCTGTCCGGCATCTGGATGGCGATGGCCTACGCCGTGGCCGGACTCGTCTGCTGCATCCTCATCGTCACCATCCCGTGGGGGATCGCCTGCTTCCGGATCGCCGTCTACTCGCTCTGGCCGTTCGGGTACCGGGTCACGCCGCGGGCGGACGCCGGTGTCGCTTCCGGCATCGGCAACGTCCTGTGGCTGATCTTCGCCGGTATCTGGATCACTCTCGGCCACATCGGTGCCGCTGTCGCCTTCTGTGTGACGATCATCGGCATCCCGTTCGGTATCGCGCACTTCAAGATGGTCCCGGTCTCCCTGATGCCGCTCGGCCGGGAGATCGTCTCCACCAGCGCCCCGCAGTACCCGACGTACCGCGGGTAGCGCCCGCCCGCCGGCCCCATCTGCCCCAGCCGGTGTCTCTCGGCTCGCATGTTCTCGCGGTGCGCGGACGCCTCAGAGGACCCTGAGCCCGAGAGCCCCGGCGATCACGGCGGCCTGTCCCGGCCCGATGAGCGCGTCACGCAGCTCCACCGTGAACGGGTCCAGCGCGGAGAGGTCGCTGCCGCGCAGGTCGGCGCCGGTGAGATTCGCTCCGCTCAGCATCGCCCCGGAGAGGTCCGACTCCGTCACGCTCGCCTTCTCCAGTCGAGCCGACGTCAGATCCACCTCCCGCATCCGCACCCCCTCGAACGCAGCCCGGCACAGATCGGAACCCCGCAGTCCGGCGAACGACCAGTCCCCTCCGAAGACCCGGAGGAGCGTGAACGAGGACTGCTGGAACACGCTGCCGACCAGCTTGCAGTCGGTGAAGACGGTGTCGAAGAACGTGCACCTGCGGAAGGTGCAGTTGGTGATGGCCGCACCCGTGTGCCGGGAAGCGTTGAACCGGACGCCGGAGAAGGTGCAGCCGTCGAACGCACTGCGCTCGTTGACGACCTCGGTCCAGTCGGAGTCGAAGAAGGTGCAGCGGGACCAGGCCTGCTCGACGAGCTCCTCGCCGTACCGGTCCTCGTCCCGGAACACCTGGTCCGCGTCCGGTGTCGCCCGCTCGGGCGGGACGGGGCTGGTGCTCGCGGGCTCGGGCATGCCTCCCATTGAACGCCCGACCACCGACACCCACCCGCTCCCAGCGCCCCTGCGGGTCCGCTCGGCTCCGGAGGCCGTCAAGCGTGGTCAGTCCGTCAGCGGTAGTTGACGAACTGGAGGGCGAAGTCGAAGTCCTTGCCCTTCAGCAGCGCCATGACCTCCTGGAGCGCATCCCGGCTCTTCGAGCTGACCCGTAGTTCGTCCCCTTGGACCTGTGCTTTGACGCCCTTCGGACCCTCGTCGCGAATGATCTTCGCGACCTTCTTGGCGTCGTCCTGCGCGATTCCCTCCTTCACCGAGGAGGAGAGCTTGTACTCCTTGCCGGAGGCCTGCGGCTCATCGGACTCCAGGGCCTTCAGCGAGATGCCGCGCTTGACCAGCTTGGTCTGCAAGATGTCGAGCACCGCCTTGGCGCGCTCCTCGGAGTTGGCCCGGATCTCGATCCGCTCACCCGACCAGGCGATGGAAGCTCCCACGCCCTTGAAGTCGTAGCGCTGCGAGATCTCCTTGCCGGCCTGGTTGAGGGCGTTGTCGACCTCCTGCCGCTCGACCTTCGAGACGATGTCGAAACTGGAGTCGGCCATCGTGAGTTGGCTCCTCGATCGTAGATTCGTCAGGGAAGCGCGAGCCGCCCGGAACGGCCTCCGCGCTGTCCGCCAGCTTAAGGGCTGTCCCACGCTCCCCGGCGGTCGCACGACGACAGCCGCGGCACTCGCCGCACCCCTGGAACCGAGTGGCGAGGCACCCCCTGCCATCAGGTATGGTTTGAACCGTTGCCACGGAGCGAGGCTCCTGACAGCGATCCCAGGCGGTGTGCCCGAGCGGCCAAAGGGAGCAGACTGTAAATCTGCCGGCTCAGCCTTCCCAGGTTCGAATCCTGGCGCCGCCACACGGATGGCGAAGGGGCCCTTCATCTGCACGCAGATGTAGGGCCCCTTCGCCATGTCCCGGGCCTCCCGCGCATGGCCCGTGAGTCCGTGGGTCTGCGGATCAGGTTGCGGCTGCGGACACGGCTTCGGCGACGGGGGTGCCGCCGTTCACGAGTTCCAGGGTGCGGCCTGCGGTGGCCGGCTCCGACAGCAGGGCGGCGATCACGGCGGCCACGTCGTCGCGGGTGATGTCGCCGCGGCCGGTGGACTCCGCGAGCCGGACGCGACCGGTGCCCTCGGCGTCGGTGAGGCGACCGGGCCGCAGGATCGTCCAGTCCAGGTCGGAGTGGGAGCGGACGGCGGCGTCCGCCGCGCCCTTGGCTCTCAGGTAGGCGGCGAAGACCGGGTCGGTGCCTGCCGGGGGATCGCTGTCGGCGCCCATCGAGGAGACCACCACGAAGCGCCGCACGCCTGCCCGGGTGGCGGCGTCGGCGAAGAGTTCCGCCGCGGCGCGGTCCACGCTCTCCTTGCGTTCGGTGCCGCTCCCCGGGCCCGCGCCGGCGGCGAAGACCGCCGCGTCGGCGGACCGCAGATGTCCGGCGACGGTCTGCACGTCCACCTTCTCCAGGTCGCAGACCGCCGGTTCGGCGCCGGTCGCCCGTACCAGTTCGGCCTTGTCGGGGTTGCGGATGAGCCCCGTGACGTCGTCCCCGCGCGAGGCGAGCAACCGCTCGAGCCGGAGTGCGATCTGTCCGTTTCCACCTGCGATAACTGTGCGCATGCCTCCGACCGTACGCCTGGCGGAGTCCTCAGGCGGGTGCGGCGCGGCGGGCGGGGGTTCCGGCGCCTGGCCGAACCGGTGAGCGGCGAACCGTTGGGCGGCCGGGGCCCGCAGCCGTCCCGCCGGCCGGGGTCTGCGTGGCGGATCCGCGTCCGACTGCCCCCGGGCTGACGGGGCCCGGGGCCGGTCAGCCCTGGGACTGGCGGGGGAGCCCGAGGCCTGCGCCGCTCGGTCGGCTGTCCGGAGCGCCGACGTCGCAGAACTCCCGGACGGCGCTGGTCCTGGTGACCACCCGCCCGCGGTGCAGCACGATGCGGCTGTACGCGAGGGAGAGCACTCCGGCCACCGACTGGCCACGCACGGCGAGCAGCTCCGCGGGGAATCCGGCCTCCACTCGGACCTCGGGCAGGCCGAGGGCGGTACGGGCGCCGGTGCTGATCATGGCGTACGCCTCCTCGGGAGTGGCTTCGCCGAGAGAGGCGAGCAGGTAGGCGGCCTCCAGGGGGTCGCCTCGGCCGACGGGGTTGACGGCGTCGCGCAGCGCGCCGCTGCCGGCGGTCACGTGGACTCCTGCGGCGCTCAGCAGCCGCACCGGGGCGGTGCGTTCGGGCGTCCGCCGTCCCATCAGCCTGCAGCCGCCCTGCGGGAGGGCGACGACGCCCACCCCCGCGGCGGCGAGTTGGTCCGCCGCACGGTGGGCGGCGTCCTGCGGCAGTCGGTTCAGGCCGCCGCAGGGGCCGAGGACGACGCCCTGGCGCAGTCCGCCGGCCATCGCGGCCAGTCGGGAGATCCGGCCGGCGTCGTCGGCCTCGGTGTGCAGGTCCACTGCGCAGCCGTGCTCGGCGGCGAGGTCGAGCACGGCCTCGGTGTAGCCGCACGGGTCCGGGTCGAGGTCGGGGCAGCCGCCGATCACGTCGGCCCCCATCTTGAGGGCGTCGCGCAGCATGGCGAGCTGACCGGTACCGGCGGTGCCGGTCAGCAGCCGGGGTACGGCCACGGTGCCGAGTTCGGCCAGTCCGTGCAGGGAGCGCCTGGCGGAGAGCACCGCTTCCAGCGGGGTGAGCCCGTTCACGTCGCCGATCCGGACGTGGCTGCGGGCGGCGGTGGCGCCGTGGCCCAGTTGGAGGAGTGCCGCTTCGGTTGCCCGCCGCTGGACCTCCGGTCCCTCGTCGCCGGGCGGCCCCTGGCGGTCCCCGGTGAAGGCGGTGACGAGGTGGGCGTGCGGCTCGGCGGGGGCGGGCAGCAGGAGGTAGCCGGTGAGGTCGATCCGGGCTCCGGCGGGACGAGTGCCCGTCGGGATCAGGCTGCCCGCGGTGCTGACGGCCTGGATCTGCCCTTCGGCCACCCGGACGTCGACTGTGCGTCCGTCGGCGAGGCGGGCGCCGCACAGGAGGAGCGCGCCGCCGTCGGCGGCCGCGGCGGAACGGTCCGGCCGGTTCGGCTCCTGCGGTTGGCTGTCGGCCATCGGGCTCCCGCTCTGTCAAGGGCACGGGGGACACGGTGTCCCAGGCTGGACCCGGCACGGTGGGACGTCCGGCGCCCGCGCTCCGGTGCCGTCCGCGCCTCCGGACGGCGTGCGCGCCTGCGGGAGGGCGCCTGCGCGCTCCGCCGCCCGGGACGTGGTCCCGGGCCGGTGGGCGGCCCGGGCCGGAGGGGTCGGCGGGGCCGTACCACCATGCAAGATCACAAAGCCTCCGGTCGAGCGTAGGACGCCGCCCCGGCAGGTTGCGGCAGGCGGGAAATAGTCGTACTGGCGTGGCTGACGGCGTGTCGGGTACGGGGGCGGGAACGTGTCACGGGGCCCGCCGCAGCCGTCGGTACGGATTTCACGTTCGGCGGCGGAGCGTGTAATGTCTTCATCGCTCGCCCCAATAGCTCAGTCGGCAGAGCGTCTCCATGGTAAGGAGAAGGTCAACGGTTCGATTCCGTTTTGGGGCTCTGGTGTGAGGTCTTCCGTCCGCCGGGCGGGGTCCGCTCACATCCTGGCGGCGTAGCTCAGTCGGTAGAGCAAACGGCTCATAATCGTTGTGTCACCGGTTCAAGTCCGGTCGCCGCTACTTCACTGTCAGTAGCCGGTTGTGGGGTCGATCCTTCGGTCGGCTACTCTTCCTGTGTTAGACCCTGTCCACCCGCCGTCAAGGAGCACTCACGTGGCTGCCACAGACGTCCGCCCGAAGATCACGCTGGCCTGCGTGGAGTGCAAGGAGCGGAACTACATCACCAAGAAGAACCGGCGCAACAACCCGGACCGTCTTGAGATGAAGAAGCACTGCCCGCGCTGCAACCAGCACACCGCGCACCGCGAGACGCGATAGCACCAGGCTCGTACGTGAGGCCGCCCCCGAATCGGGGGCGGCCTCACGTCGTTTGACCGGTGGGCACCGGTGTTCACGGTTCGCGCGTACGTACGGACCCGGGCGGATTCCGGTGCACTCGCTCTCCGGGGCCCGCTCGCCCGGCCCCGCGGCCGGCACCCCGCGGCCCGCTCCGGCGCCCGGGTGGTGGACGCCGCCGAACTCCTGGTCGGGCGGCGCATACCGGTTCCTGTCCGTGCAACACATGCCTGTTCCTGTAGGAGGTAGCGAGCCATGGCGCTCGACCAGTCCTTTGTGGGGCGGACCTACCCGCCCTCGGCCCCTTACGAGGTCGGCCGGGAGAAGATCCGCGAGTTCGCCGAGGCGATCGGCGACGCCAACCCGGCGTACACGGACCCGGAAGCCGCCCGGGAGTACGGCCACGCGGACGTGATCGCCCCGCCGACCTTCGTCTTCTCGATCAGCTTCCGCGCCGCCGGCGAGGTGATCCGCGACCCGCAGCTCGGCCTGGACTACGACCGGGTCGTCCACGGGGATCAGCGGTTCGTGCACACCCGCCCGGTGCGGGCCGGCGACCGGCTGACGGTCACTTCCACGATCGACGCCATCAAGTCCATGTCGGGCAACGACATCATCGACATCCGCGGCGAGGTGCGGGACCAGTCGGGCGAGCACGTCGTGACCGCGCACACCAAGCTGGTGGCCCGTGCGGCCGAGGAGGGCTGAGGGATGACCGCCAGGATCGACTACGCGGACGTCGAGGTCGGCACGGAGTTGCCGCCTGCCGCGTTCGCGGTGCACCGTGCCACGCTCGTGCAGTACGCGGGAGCCTCCGGCGACTTCAACCCGATTCACTGGAACGAGCGATTCGCCAAGGAAGTCGGGCTGCCGGACGTCATCGCCCACGGCATGTTCACGATGGCCGAGGCCATTCGCGTGGTCACCGACTGGACCGGCGACCCCGGAGCGGTGGTCGACTACGGCGTCCGGTTCACGAAACCCGTGGTGGTGCCGGACGACGGGATCGGCGCGGTCGTCGAGGTGACGGCCAGGGTCGCGGCGAAACTGGACGACGACGCCCGTACGGTGCGCGTGGACCTGGTCGCGACCAGCGGGGGCAGGAAGGTGCTGGGCATGTCCCGCGCGGTCGTCCGGCTGGCCTGACCGGCGCGGCGCCCGATCGGGCGGGGCCCCGGGGCCCCGCCCGATCGGGCGGCGGATACGGGGGCGCCCGGGGTCCCCGTACGCTTGCCTCCGTGCAGGTACTCCAGGACGCTCCACTCGCCCCGCTGACGACCCTCCGGCTCGGTGGCCCGGCCCGCCGGCTGTTCACCGCCACCAGCGACGACGAGGTCGTCGCGGTGGTACGGGAGGCGGACGCCGCGGGCACGCCGCTGCTCCTCGTCGGCGGCGGCAGCAACCTCGTGATCGGCGACGACGGCTTCGACGGCACCGTGCTGCGCATCGCCACCGAGGGTTTTGCCCTCGACGGCACCGCGCTGGAGCTGGCCGCGGGCGAGAACTGGTCCGTGGCGGTCGCCCGGACGGTGGCCGAGGGCCTTGCCGGGACGGAGTGCCTGGCCGGGATTCCCGGCTCCGCGGGCGCCACGCCGGTCCAGAACGTCGGTGCCTACGGCCAGGAGGTCGCCGACACCGTGACCGAGGTCGTCGCCTACGACCGCCGGGAGGGCCGGGTACGCGTGCTGTCCGCCGCCGAGTGCGGCTTCGCCTACCGGGACAGCCGTTTCAAGGCGGACCCCGAGGGCTTCGTCGTCCTGCGGGTCAGATTCGCGCTGGAGGACGCGGGCGGTCTCTCCGCACCGCTGCGCTACGCCGAGACCGCCCGGATGCTGGGTGTGGAGGCGGGGGAGCGGGTGCCGGTGGCCGAGGCGCGCAAGGCGGTCCTCAAGCTCAGGTCCGGCAAGGGCATGGTCCTCGATCCCGGGGACCACGACACCTGGTCGGCGGGCTCCTTCTTCACCAACCCGATCCTCAGCGAGGTCGAGCACACCGCCTTCCTGTCGGCGGCCGCCGAGCGGCTCGGCCCACAGACCGTGCCGCCCGGGTTCCCGGTCGGTGACGGCCGGGTCAAGACCTCCGCGGCCTGGCTGATCGACCGGGCGGGTTTCACGAAGGGGTACGGCAGCGGCCCGGCCCGGATCTCCGGCAAGCACACCCTGGCGCTGACGAACCGCGGCGCGGCCCGCACCGAGGATTTGCTGGCGCTGGCCCGCGAGGTCCGGGACGGGGTGCACACGGCCTTCGGGGTGACCCTGGTCAACGAGCCGGTCACGGTCGGCTGCGCGCTCTAGCCGCATCGTCCCCGGAGCCCCGGTGTCCGACCGGCGGCTGCGCCGCAGCGCCTGACCGCCCCCGACGGCGCACGGGCCCGCCGCGCCGGTGGGCCCCGGGGCGGGGCGGCGCGGCGCGTCAGCCGCGCCGGTGGGCCGTGTCCGCCGCCGCGATGCCGTCGAGGCGGTCGCCGGAGGACTGTGCGCCGTCGCCCAGCCAGGTGTCCACGTCGCCCAGCATCGGGGCGCGGAGTTCCTCCGGCGCCCGGGTGGCGCGGATCGACTGGCGGGCGAGCTCGGCCAGTTCCCGGTCGTCGAAACCGTGGTGTTCCCGGGCGATCCGGTACTGGTCCGCCAGCCGGGAGCCGAACAGCAGGGGGTCGTCGGCGCCGAGCGCCATCGGGACGCCCGCGTCCCACAGGGCCCGCAGCGGCACGTCCTCCTGCTTCTCGTAGACGCCGAGCGCGACGTTGGACGCGGGGCAGACCTCGCAGGTGACGCCGGACTCGGCGAGCCGGGTCAGCAGCCGCGGGTCCTCCGCGGCGCGCACGCCGTGCCCGACCCGGCCGGCGCGCAGGTCGTCCAGGCAGTCGCGGATGCTGGACGGGCCGGACAGCTCGCCGCCGTGCGGGGCGGCGAGCAGTCCGCCCTCCCGGGCGATGGCGAAGGCCCGGTCGAAGTCGCGTGCGAAGCCGCGCCGTTCGTCGTTGGACAGGCCGAAGCCGACGATTCCGCGGTCCCGGTAGCGGACGGCGAGCCGGGCCAGGGTGCGTGCCTCCAGCGGGTGCTTCATGCGGTTCGCGGCGACGAGGAGCCGGATCTCCAGTCCCGTGTCCTCCGACGCCTGGTCCACCGCGTCCAGGATGGTCTCCAGCGCCGGGATCAGACCGCCGAGCCGGGGTGCGTAGGAGGTCGGGTCGACCTGGATCTCCAGCCAGCGCGAACCGTCCCTGACGTCCTCCTCGGCCGTCTCCCGCACCAGCCGGTGGATGTCCTCCGGGGAGCGGAGGCAGGAGCGGGCGATGTCGTACAGTCGCTGGAAGCGGAACCAGCCGCGCTCGTCGGTGGCCCGCAGCTTCGGCGGCTCGCCGCTGCTCAGCGCCTCCGGCAGGTGGACGCCGTACTTGTCGGCGAGCTCCAGCAGCGTGCCGGAGCGCATCGAGCCGGTGAAGTGCAGGTGCAGGTGGGCCTTGGGCAGCAGCCGCACGTCCCGCCCGCCGTCGTCCGAGAAATCGAGCGGGCCGCCGTCCGGGGCCTCCTCCGCCTGACGGTCGCGGCGGTCGTGACGGACGGCCCCGTCCGCGGCGGACGGGGCGGGCGCGCGCTCGGTGGCGGTGCGGGGGACGGCGGCGGTGGGAACGGCGGTGCGGGCAGCGCGGGGGCCGGGGGGACGAACACTCTCCATCCCAAGATCTTGCCGCATGCCCGACGCAGCCGGAAGTCGCTTTCACCGAAAGAGGAGCAGCCCGAACAGGCGGATGGGCACCCGGGACGGTTCCCGGGTGCCCACGCCGTGCAGGTGGAACGGCCGGGAGGGCCGTCCCGAGGGTGTGCTCAGGCCCGCGCTTCGGCCAGCAGCTTCTGAATCCGGGACACGCCCTCCGCCAGGTCCTCGTCGCCCAGCGCGTACGACAGCCGCAGGTAGCCGGGGGTGCCGAAGGCCTCACCGGGCACGACGGCGACCTCGGCCTCCTCTAGGATGAGCTCGGCGAGCTCCACCGAGTCGGCCGGCCGCCGGCCGCGGATCTCCTTGCCGAGCACGCCCTTGACCGAGGGATAGGCGTAGAAGGCGCCCTCCGGCTCGGGGCACTCGACGCCGACGATCTCGTTGAGCATCCGGACGATGGTGCGGCGCCTGCGGTCGAAGGCCGTCCGCATCGCGGCGACCGCCTCCAGGTCGCCGGACACCGCAGCGAGCGCGGCGGCCTGGGCGACGTTGCTCACGTTCGAGGTGGCGTGCGACTGGAGGTTGGTCGCGGCCTTGACGACGTCCTTCGGGCCGATCACCCAGCCCACCCGCCAGCCGGTCATCGCGTAGGTCTTGGCCACGCCGTTGACCACGATGCACTTGTCGGCCAGCTCGGGGACGACCACCGGGAGGGAGTGGAACGCGGCGTCGCCGTAGACAAGGTGCTCGTAGATCTCGTCCGTCATCACCCACAGGCCGTGCTCGGCGGCCCAGCGGCCGATCGCCTCGACCTGCTCGCGGGTGTACACCGCGCCGGTCGGGTTGGACGGGGAGACGAACAGCACCATCTTGGTGCGCTCGGTACGGGCGGCCTCCAACTGCTCCACGTCGACCCGGTAGCCGGTGGTCTCGTCGGCGACCACGTCGACCGGCACGCCGCCGGCCAGCCGGATCGACTCGGGGTAGGTCGTCCAGTACGGGGCGGGGACGATGACCTCGTCGCCCGGGTCGAGCACCGCGGCGAAGCTCTCGTAGATCGCCTGCTTGCCGCCGTTGGTGATGAGCACGTTCCCCGGCTCGGCCCGGTATCCGGAGTCGCGCAGCGTCTTGGCGACGATGGCCTCCTTCAGCTCGGGGAGGCCGCCGGCCGGGGTGTAGCGGTGGAACCTGGGGTTGCGGCACGCCTCCACCGCGGCCTGGACGATGTAGTCGGGCGTCGGGAAGTCCGGTTCGCCCGCGCCGAAACCGATGACCGGGCGCCCGGCGGCCTTGAGGGCCTTGGCCTTGGCGTCGACGGCCAGCGTCGCGGACTCGGAGATCGCACCGACCCGGGCCGACACGCGGCGCTCGGTGGGAGTGGACGTCGCTTCTGGCGGGGTCTGGGCAGACGGAGTTGCAGCACTCATACCGGCATCGTCGCAGACGCGGGGCCGGTGGGGACCGGCCGGGACGGGCGCGGCGGGGGCCGGACACCCCCGGGGCGGGGCTCGCGCAAGCCGCCCCCGCAGACCCGACGGCGCCGTATGTGTTCGACGGCCGGGCGCCGAGCACGTACACTCAACCGTCGTTGGCCTCCAACGGTCGTGTTCACGGACGGGCACTCCATGCATCCGTCCGCGTGCGGTAGGTTTGGAGGGAACATCAAAGGGTCGTAGCTCAATTGGTAGAGCACTGGTCTCCAAAACCAGCGGTTGGGGGTTCAAGTCCCTCCGGCCCTGCTCACGCATCTTCACCAGACGGTGCGTGCAGGCGTACGTACTGAATGGCACCTCCGTGCGGCAGACACCGGACGCTGCACGGCGGTGCTTTTCACGACTCCGGATCAGGTGAGGACGAGTGGCGGAGATCACGGACACTCCCGAGGTCCCCGAGCCCGGACGGTCGTCGGACGACAACAAGCCGCGGCGCGGGGGCAAGCGTGGCAAGAAGGGCCCTTTGGCCCGTCTCGGCCTCTTCTACCGCCAGATCGTCGCGGAGCTGCGCAAGGTCGTCTGGCCCACACGCCACCAGCTCACGACGTACACCACCGTGGTGATCATTTTTGTGCTCATCATCATCGGCCTGGTGTTCGTGATTGACTATGGATTCGGGGAAGTCGTCAAGTTCGTCTTCGGCTGATCCCCGACCGCCCGGACCGACCGCCCCGGAGGCGTCCGCGCGTCTGTTCCACCCATAGAGCCAGGAAGAAGCAGCCACCGTGTCTGACCCGAACCTGAACGACGCCGTCGAGCCCGCCGAGGGCGACGACACTGCGCTCGACATCGTCGAGGCGGCAGACGGCGACGTCGACCAGGCCGAAGCTGCCGACGCCGCGGCGGGCGAGCCGGCCGAGGCCGCGGCTGTGCACGCCGAGGAGGCGTCCGGCGGCGAGCACGCCGCCGACACCGAGAGCACCGCCGACACCGAGGGCACCGAGACCGAGGGTGCCGGCGCCGCGTCGGACGAGGCCGTCGAGGAAGCCGCCGAGCCCGAGCCGGTCGACCCGGTCGCCGCGCTCCGCGAGGAGCTGCGCACCCTTCCCGGCGAGTGGTACGTCATCCACACCTACGCGGGCTACGAGAACCGCGTGAAGAACAACCTGGAGCAGCGCGCCGTCTCGCTCAACGTCGAGGACTACATCTTCCAGTCCGAGGTGCCGCAGGAGGAGGTCGTCCAGATCAAGAACGGCGACCGCCGCACCGTCCGCCAGAACAAGCTCCCCAGCTACGTCCTGGTGCGGATGGACCTCACGAACGAGTCCTGGGGCGTCGTGCGCAACACCCCCGGGGTCACCGGTTTCGTGGGCAACGCCTACGACCCGTATCCGCTCACCCTGGACGAGGTCGTGAAGATGCTCGCGCCGGAGGCCGAGGAGAAGGCGGCCCAGGCGGCGGCCGAGGCAGAGGGCAAGCCGGCGCCGAGCCGCAAGCTCGAAGTGCAGGTGCTGGACTTCGAGGTCGGCGACGCCGTGACCGTCACCGACGGCCCGTTCGCCACCCTGCAGGCCACGATCAACGAGATCAACGCCGACTCCAAGAAGGTCAAGGGTCTGGTGGAGATCTTCGGCCGGGAGACCCCGGTCGAGTTGAGCTTCGACCAGATTCAGAAGAACTAAGCGATCAAGGCTACGAGAGAGCCCCTGACCAGCGCTTTAGCGTCGGTCAGGGGCTCTCTCGTGCGCTGTGGGCCGCCTGTGGGCCGTCAGCGCTCTCCGGCAGGGCCCTGGTACACGGCGTCGACCGCCTTTCGGGCCCGCTCTCGACTGTTCGGCATCAGGTGCGCGTACACCCTGAGCGTCATTGCGGGATCAGCGTGGCCCAGGTACTCGCTGACCGCCCGGATGTTCTCTCCCGCCTCCAGCAGCACGGACGCGTAGAAGTGCCTGAGCGCGTGCATGCCGTGCTCCCGAGCTGCGGTGTGGCGTTCTCCTGCGCGCCGCTCCGGGATGACGCCGGCAGACACGAGCGCGGGTTTCCAGAGGTAGACATTGAAGTCGTTCCGCCGCATCGCACCTCCCTCCTTGCCGGTGAAGAAGAGCCGGGCCGTGACCGGCGGGCCATCCGGGGTCTTCCACGGGAGGGTGACGCTCGTAGGCGGATGCGCCTTCATGTGGGTTCGGAGGGCATCGGCGACGGACGCTGGCAGGGGCACGTCCCTGGTCTTGTCGCACTTGGGCGGTGCGAACACGGCCTTCCCTCGCACGAGCTTCACCTGGCGAAGTACGTACAGCGTCTCCGTGCCGAAGCTCACACCGTCTTCGCCGAAACCGAAGACCTCCCCTTGGCGCATGCCGCACCCGGCGGCGAGGTCCGTCATTGCTTGAAACCGGCCAGGGAGGGCGCCCTGCACGGCGAAGACCTGTTCGCGGGGCCAGGGCACGACGCGCTTGGCTTCGGCTGTCGGCGGCCGAACCGATCCCGCGTCGCAGGGGTTCCGGACAAGGTGCCCGTCATCGACCGCGGCGGACAGGACAGCCCGCACGTTCCCGTAGATGACGTGTCCGTAGGACCCGGCCACGCCTGCCTCTTCGAGCTGACGTACCCAGGCGCGCAGGTGTGCGGGTTGGAACGAGCCGAGCGGTCGTGAGCCGAGGTAGGGGAGCGCGTGCAATCGAAGTCGCCCTTCGACAGCATCGCGAGTCGACAGATCGGTCGTCTGAGCGGCAAGCCACTTCTCGGCGTACTGCTGAAAGGTGATTCGGGCGGCGCGGGGGTCGATGTACTGGCCGCTGGCCATGTCCGTCTCGGTCTTCGAGAGCCACTTGTCAGCTTGGCGCTTCTGGCCGTCGGGGAAGGACTGGGACTTCTCGGTACCGTCGGGGCCGACGTAGCGGGCGCGGTAGCGCTTGCCGGTGCCGTGCCGGTCGGTCTTGGTCCGCCGAATGGTGCCGTCCGGGTCGGTCGTCGTCTTGTACCAGCGGTCTTGGACGTGTCCAGCCATGGTGTTCGGTGGTCCTCTCGCAGAGCAGGTCAGGGGCCGCCCTTGATGGGCGGCCCCTGACCAGGTGAGGTTGTGCGGTTGTGGGGGTGTTCAGGCGGCGTCGGCGGTCATGCGTTCGGTGGCCCACTGCCGTACGGCGGCGGGGTCGTAGCGCAGGTGTTTGCCGACGCGGAAGCCGCGTGGCCCGGTGCGCTTCTTGCGCCACTGGTAGACGGTCTCCAGTGGCACGGAGAAGAGTGCGGCCACGTCTTCCGGGGTGAGGTAGCGGTCAGGAAGTCCGGCGCGGAGCGTGGCTGAGGCTGACTGCATGCGTGCTCGCTTTCGTGTGCAGGCGCGGTCTTCGAGCTGCGGGCCTTTCGGGGTGCCTGTGCCTGTCCGAGGTGCGGATTTCTGCGTCACAGCGTCATCAGCGTCATTCGGGCCTGTGACCTGCGGTTTTGTGTGACGCAGGGGTACGGGCGTGCGTCATCGGTTGCGTCACGGCGTGACGCAGGTGACGCAGGGGTGACGCAGAGCCTGCCGTCTGCGTCACGCCCTTAGCTGCAGCTCAGAGGCCGTTTTCCGTCCCGTGTGACGCAGGTGACGCAGAGCTTCCCTACTTAGGAAAAAAGCAGGGGGTGTCTGTAGTAGTGCGGTGCCCTCTTCGAGCGTGAAGAGGGAGCCGCTGCGCGGCGCGACCCTCGGGCGGCGTTCCGCCGAACAGCAAGAAGAGCACCCGGGCAGGCGTGCTCTTCTTGCTTGTCCGGGCCGCCCCGGGGTGGTGCGGTCAGAACGCTGCCTTCTGCTGGTGCGGGGGCGGGCTGGTCCGGCGGGTCATTTCGAGGTAACGACCCTCGCGGGTCCGGCCGCTGTCGATGAGCACGCCGCGGGCGGCCAGGGTGGGTTGGAGCCGCTTGAGGCGGTCGGAGAGCACCTTGCCCGTGGTCGGCCACCCTTTAGGCAGGGGCCGCAGTTCGTCGCCGCTGTAGAGGCGGCTCAGGTCGTGCAGCCACTCCGTCGATGTCATCCGCTGCTCAGCACCGGGGGTGAGGGTGTCGGCGTGCTGGAGGACGGTCTGTGCGAGCAAGTCGCCCTCGATGACGTCGTCGTTCAGGTCGTCCAGGACTGCCCGATACGCGGGCAACGCCCCCAGCCCCGTAGCCACGTCGAGCTGTGCACAGAGGTGGGCGAAGTCCGCCATCCGCAGATCGGTGGGCGTCTCGGCCTCCGCCGCCCGCACCTTGACCGTGAGGTCCAGGAGTGAGCCGAGGATGACGGGTAGCACTTCCGCGTACTCCGCCCACAGCTCCGCTTCGGTGCGCCGGACGGCCGGCCGTTCCAGGCGCAGGGGCAGGAGGCGTTCGGCGAAGTCGGGGCGGATGATTCCTACGTCGATGCCGGTGAGCAGGAGGGGGCGGCGGTAGCCGACGCGGAAGACGTCGCCGTCGGTGAACAGGGCCCGCTTGACGGATTCGGCGCCGGTGACGATGCAGCACATGGCGTCGGAGAGCTCCGGGGTCATGTGGGAGAGGTTGTCCAGGGCGGTGACCCATCCGGCGGCCACGGCCGCAATCAGGTTCTCTTCATCCTTCGGGGCCCGGCGCAGGTCTCCGCTCATGCCTTCCACGATCCGCACCAGCATCCGCCCACCGGTCGACTTGCCCGCGCCCTGGGGGCCGGTGAGGAAGGGGGCGGGGACGGGCACGGATGGGCCGAGGCAGCCGATGAGCCAGGCGAGGGCCAGGCACTCGGTTTCGGCATTGGCGAAGTTGCACAGCCGCATCAGCAGGTCGATGCCCTTGCCGTCGGTGTCCTTGACCGGGAGGGGAAGCTCCCCGGTGAGTTGGGTGCGGCGCCAGCACACCTCACGCGGGTCGGGAACTGCGATGTCCCACCCGGTGGGGTGGATGCGGACGGACTGCCCGTCCTCGCGGCCGAGGTCGAGCCAGGTGGCGCCGTCGAAGCCGGGGGCGACGCGGATGTTCACGGCTTGGGTGTCCTCGGTCAGCGCCAGCGCCTCAATCAGGTCCAGCGCTTCCTTCAGTGCGGTTCCGTTGAAGACGCCGGTGCCGTCGTTGAACATGCCGACCATGAGTTCCTGGCGGTGGCTGCCGGTGGTGCCTTGGGAGCGGATGGGGCGGGCGACGGGGTGGCCGTTCTTCTGCGCGTACACGGTCCCGTCCGCGGTGCGGAAGTAGCGGAAGTGGCTCTGTGCGTAGTCGGTGATGATTTCGCGGGCGGGGGTCTTGTCGTCGTCGGACATGGTCACAGCCCCAGTCGGGTGCGGGCGTTGGTCCAGGCGTCGGTGCAGTGTCGCGGGGTCTCGCCCTTGGCCTGCGCGGCGGTGAACAGCCGCGTGATGTGGGTGTCGGTGAGGCAGCCGCACCGGCCGTGCGTGGACAGCACGGCCAGGAAGGTGCGGTACACCGTGGTGTGGATCGCGGCGCGCGCTTCGGCGATGCGCTGCTCGGCCATCGCGATGCCACGGTCCAGGTAGGTGGGCGTGCGGTGCGGGCACGGGCCGCCCCCGGCCGCCCCGGGCACGGTGATGGCGCTTGGAGTGGGCCGGGCCGTGGCGGGTTCCCTCACGGTCAGGGCGCGGACGGCCGGCGGCAGGGGCGCGGTGTGGCCGGTGCCGGGGCCGACGTAGCGGGCGTAGGCCATGGCGGACTTGATGTCCACGCCCGGCCGCACCCCGTTGGACGACGGCATCGTGCCGCGGTAGAGCCAGTGCTCCCCGCGCGTGGTGGCCACGGTCCGGGTGGGCGGGAGGTGGTCGCGGGCCCAGTCGACGGCGGGCGGGTTGTCGAGGTCGACGACGGTCAGGCCGGCACCGGCCGGGTGGTAGGCCACGGTGGCGGCCTGCCGCCATGCCGGCGCCCATCCGGGCGAGCGCAGTATTTCCGGGTCGGTGGTGGCCGCGGCCCAGCCGTGGCAGGGCGCCGCACAGCGGCAGGGGCCCGCCCGGAGCATGTTCGGCCGGTCACCGCACCTGCTGTGCTTGCAGGTGGGGCAGTTGCCGAACGGCAGCTTCCCCGCCCGCAGGGGCAGTACCGGCACACCGGCGGCCGCGAGCCGCAGCGCGGTGTCCCGCAGGGTGCCGGTGCTGGTCGATCGCCGGATCAGGTCGGGTTGGGTCATGCTGGGAGACCTCCTCAGTCTCGTGTTCGGGCGTGAGGGGCCGGGGCGACCGCGTGTCTTTGGCGAGATCGGGCGGTCGCCCCGGGCAGAGCTACTCGGTGTCGGCCCACTCCGCGTACTGCTGGCGGAGGTAGGTGCGCGGGTGGTCGGTGTCGGTGCTGCCGTCGAGCGCCGCGAGGTGTCGCGCGGCGTTGTCGGCCAGCTCGTTGGCGTCGGCGGGGGCGTGGTTGGTCAGAGCGATCCGGTCGAGGAGAGCGGCTTTGCGGAGCCAGAATTCGCGTCCGCCGGTGGCGCCGAAGGGACGGTGGGCCGCGGCGTCGGCGGTCCAGGCGATCTCGCGGGTGATGCTGGGCGCGGTGGCGTAGGCGTCGGCGGGGTCGCAGACGACGTGCCTCTCGAACATGTGTCAGTCCTCCTTCGGGGTGGTGAGGGCGGTCAGGGTGCCGCCGAGCGTGGCGAGTCGCTGTTCGATGGCGGCCCAGGAGGCGGGGTCGATGGAGGCCAGCGCGCAGGCGGCCGCGGCCCGGTCGCCGCGCTGTGCGGCGTTGATGGCGTCGCGCAGATCTCCGGCGGCCATGAGGCTGATGTGGTCGGGCACGGGTGTGCTCCTCACAGGTCGGGGAGGGCGGCGATGACGGCGGTGGTGAAGTCGTTGATGGGTCCGGCCGCGCCGGTGGCAGCGAGGAAGTAGCCGAACCCGGCCGCGACGAACGCGGAACCGGCGCTGAGGGTGCGGGTCTTGAGCAGGAGCGCGAGCAGGGCGCCGAAGAGCAGCGCGAGGGAGATGGTCACGGCCACGGTGCGGCCTCCTTGGCGGTGTGGGTGGGTGCGGGTCGGTTGGCGTCGTGGTGGAGTGCGGCGGTGCGGTTGTAGAGGCGGCGGCCGATGCGGATGCGCCGGCCGGTGCCCTTGCAGCGGCGGCAGGTCTTGCCGCGCTTGGGCTTGCCGCGCCGGTCGGTCTCCAGGGCGAAGCCGAGTCCGTTGCAGCGGCGGCAGGGTCCGAACGGCGATCCGGCACACACCGCTGCATAACCGAACGTGACGAACAGGAGGATCGCTATAGCGGTCAGGGCAGGGGTCATGGAGGGCCCTCCCAGGGCGGTTCGGAGTGTGCGCAGATCAGCTCGCTAGGCACTGGTGGCCTGATCAGGCGCTATATGGGCCGCTAGCGGGGTCGCTAGACCTAGCGGGTGCGGGTGCTAGGTCTAGCGACCCCGTGCGGTCAGGCCGCGTCCGCGTTTCCGTCACGCTCCGCAATGGCCTTCGTGATGTCCGGGCGCTTGATGCCGCGCCGGTTGGCGCCCTTGCCGTCCTCGGTGGTGCCCCAGACCTGGCCGGTCTTGACCCCGTGGGGCTTGAGCGCGGCGGTCAACTGCTCACCGGTCCACTCGCGGTAGACCTCCGGCCGCAGTTCCGCCAGCCGGGAGACGACCGTCTCGGACCACACCTTGGGCTCATCCGCGCTGGTGACGGCAAGGATGTCGGCCAGCAGATCGAACGATGCCCCCTCACTGACCTGCGGCTCCTGCCCGAGCGCGTAGCCCGACAGGGTGCCGGCCCTCTCGCGCTGGGTGCGGGCGCGGGCAGCGATGGCATCGGCGGCCGGGCCATCGACGAACACGGACTGCACGATGCGGGCGTCCGCGCCCTCACCCACGAAGTAGTGGATGCCCTTGTCCGCCCAGGAGAACATCGTGGCCCGCACGCCCCGCTTGTAGGCGCTGGTGCCGAGCACCATGTCGTTCTCCAGCTGGCCCATCACCTTCAGGCAGAACCGCGCGGAGGCGTTCGCGGAGATCCCGGTCGGCAGCGCCTTGGCGTCGGGGCGCTGCGTCGCCAGCATCAGCACAATCCCCGTGGCGGGACCGCGCTTGACCAGGTCGGTGCAGATCTCCTCGAACTCCTTGCCGTGCTTGTCGTGCTCGAACCAGACCTGGCACTCATCCACACCCACCACGATCGGGTGCAGCCCCAACCCCTCCTTGCCGGCCAGAGTGCTGGTCACCTTCGACTCCGGGCAGATGTCGCGCGGCAGACCCCGGATCACCTTGGTGCGCCTGCGCAGCTCCTCGCGCAGCTCGCGCAGGTCGGCCAGCGCGTACTCGATGTCCTCGTCCTCGTCCCCTGCGCGGTGGCGGTAGCCGACCGCGTTGCCGACGGGGTCGAGGTCGCCGGTGCCTTTCAGGTCGTAGGTGTGCAGCTCAGCCCGGTGGTCGAGTGCCGCGATGAGCAGCAGCAGGCGCAGGAGGAAGGTCTTGCCCATGCGGGGGATCGCGCCGATGACGGCCGCGATGTACATGAGCGTGATCTCTACCCACCGGCCGCGCGGGTCGGTGCCGAACGCGACCGGCTTGAACAAGTCCACCGTCCCCGCCTTGGCCAGCGGCCAGGCGGGCTGTTTGGCCTTGGACATGTCCTCGTCCCCGACCCACATCACCAGGCGCCCGGTGTGCTCCTCGGCCACTGCTTCCGGCCACACGCAGCCCAGCGGGCGGCGCAGGCCGGAGGCGAGCTTCTCGCGGCGGTCGATCACATCGGTGACCGTGACGCCGTAGGGCAGGTCGCCCTCGGCGCGCCAGCCGCGGCCGTCGCGGGCGATCGGCGCGGTGAACTTGAACCCGTCACCGCCCTTGGACTGCGCCTGGTTGATCGCCGGAATCCCCAGCGCCCCCAGAGCCCGCAGCACGATGTCCGAAGTGAGCTTCGGGGCCTTGCCGGTCTCCACCGCCCGGTGGATCACGGGTGCGTCGGCCGGTGCACCCAGCCACCCCATCGCCAGCGTCACCGACGCACCCGACAGCGCCAGCAGCCACGTCGGGGCCAGGACGTACATCGCCAGCGCGGAGCTGAGCCCGACCACACTGGAGACGACGGCGACCAGGGTCCGCCACCTCACCCGACGGTCCCGCTGACGCGAGAGCGTCATGTACTCCGTTACGTTCTCCCGACGCGCCGCCGCAAGTCGCAGCGGGTCGCCTTCACGGTCGGCCACCCACCGCATCGCACCCCCGAGGAACTTCGCGCAGCCCCGCGGCGACTGCGCCGTCAGGCGCAGGCCGTACCAGGGCAGCCGCACGCCGTGGTAGGCGGTGACATGGCCGACGTGTTCGGCCAGCCACCGCGCCCCGGTGGCGAACTCCGGCTTGGAGCGGGCCCACGCCGGAAACACGTCCCGACGCTTGGCCCGCATCCGGTCGGCCAGCGAGTCACCCGACGGCTCTCCCGGCGCGTCGACCAACACCGCCGCCGACGGGTCACCCGACGCGGCGGATGCGGCGTCGCCCGACGGGTCGGGCAGGCTGCGAGCCGACCGGGCCTTGCCCAAGTCGACCACCTCACCGCCCGACTCGTCGGGCGTGCCGTCGGCCGCCGGGGCGGCGGCCATCTCGGCTTCGAGCCGGTGGAAGAGTTCCTTCTCGTTGTGCTCGTCATCTGAGTGGTTCACTGAACTTCCTTCCTTGATTGCGAGGGAGGGAACGGGGCCCGGCCGCTGTCTTGGCGGATCGTGGGCCGGGCCCCGGCTTGCTGCTGCGACATGAAGCTATGGCCGACGGGCCGTCAGGAGAGGTACAGAACGGACCCCCGTGGAGAGGGGCACAACCTGTACCTGTCAGGCAGCGACGGCCGTTGAGTCGATCGGGTAGGTGCAGTCGACGCACGCCCCGAGCGAAGTCGGGATGCAGTACGCCTTGACCCGACGGCAGTCGGGGCACGTGCGCCGCGCGCGCATCGCGGCGTCCAGCGCCCGACGCTTGGCGAGCGTCATCGGGCGGACGGGCTTGGCCCGGTCGATCCGGTAGAGGTAGGCCACCAGCGGCGGCCGTCCCCGACGGCGCGGCCGTTCGAGCTGGCCGACCACGTCCTGACCGCCCGGCCGCAGCCCCATCGCACGAAGCTGCCTCCGGGTAGCCAACCCGTCCGGCGCCAGGTGCCACCGGTAGACGGCAAGAGTCGCCGTCACGCGGCCACCGCCGTCAGCTCAGCGCCGTCCCTGCTGCGCTCGTCCTTCAGCGCGTCACGCAGCCGACGGGCATGCTCCTGCCCGCACCCCAGCGTCCTGCGGATCGGTTCTGCCTTCAGCTCCTCCGTGGCCCACCCGGCGGTCTTCTCCCGGGCCTGTCCCATCAGCTCCTCGAACGACCGTGCTGGCTTCCGGGCGCCCTTGGCGCGGGGCTTGGCCGGACGGCGTGCGGGGCGCGGCGCGGCCTCCTTCGGTACAGGCTTGGCCTCCTGCTCCGGTACCGGTTCGGGTGCCGGCAGGGGGGCGGTCCCGGTGGGCGCGGAGTCTCCGAGCTTGAGGAGGACCCGTTCGCGGCGCGGGGTTTTCGAGCGCCAGCGGCGGCCGTGCATCTCGCGCAGGTCGGCGCGGGCGAGCTGGCGTTCCTTCTCCCGCGCCAAGGCGTCGCGGTAGCTGGTGGTCTCCCATAGCACCATCCGGCGCCACAATGCGAACGTCGGCACGGGGGCGAGCAGCCACCGGGAGACGCGGATGCGCTCCATCCGCTGGCCGGTGGCCTTGCCGATGCGCACCGCGTACACGTGCGCAGCGATCTCGGAGAGCACCACCCACAGCAGCGGCATCGTGCCGTGCGCGATCTTCGCGGAGAGCCCGTGACCGGCGGCGACGTTGAGCCAGCAGGTGACCAGCGTCAGCACCCAGGGCACGAACCGCACCCACGCCAGCGGCATCCCCATCCGGATCAGCAGCAGGTTGGCCACCGTGAACACCGGGATCGCGATGTCGATACCGACCGGCAGCAGCTCCGGATGCCCAAAGCCCCACCGCTCCGCCGCTGCGGCCACCGTGTCGAAGGACGACACCAGCCCGATGCCCCCGACCGCGCCACCGAGGACGACAGTGCAACCGAGGAGGCGCCGCTCGCCCTTGGTCAACGGTGGGGCCTCGTTGGTGCCCGCAGCAACGGGCCCGGGGGTGTGCTTGCTCAGGTCGACGGCCATCAGGCGGCCCTCCCTTCGGGTTCGGCACCGGTTCCGGTGCGGCCGGCACGGCGGCCGTTGACGGTGTTGCGGGTCGGCGTGGGGCCGTCGGCCATCAGCCAGCCGCCCCCGCTGCGCTTGGCGGTGTACATGGCCTCATCCGCCCGGCGCAGTGCCAGCGGTAAGCTGGATGACGGCAGTTCGCCGGTCCAGCACGCCCCGACGGAGGCACCCAGCAGCAGTTCACGGCCCCGGAACAAGGTCGGGGAACACAGTTCGTCGTGGAGGCCGCGCAGTAGCCACGGCACCGCGACCGGGTCCGGCGTGGGGACCACGGCGGCGAACTCGTCCCCGCCCAGCCGCGCTACCGGGCCCCGCCCGTCAACGGCGTCGGTCAGGGAAGCGGCAGCGCTGCGGATCGCTTCGTCTCCGGCCGCGTGGCCGTGGGTGTCGTTGACGGCCTTGAACCCGTCCAAGTCGACCATCACGACCGCGCACGGGCCGCTGCGCAGCAGCTTCCCGGCGCACTTCTCGAACCCGGCCCGTGTCAGTAACCCGGTCAGCGGGTCCCGGCGGGCCCGGTCGAGCTGCCGCCGCAACCACACCGTGTGCAGCGACCACCCCGTCACCAACGGCACCGCCGCAGCGGTACCGGATACCAGCGCGCTCATGCCGCACCTCCGGACCGGTGGTCGTCGGTGCGGGCGGCCAGGTGCCGGTGGGCGGTCAGCACCCGGCGGCGGGCCCGACGCATCCGGCGGTCATCGACGTCGGTCGGGGCGCGGTCCAGCACCGTGATCTGCGCGTCCAGCAGGTCGACCTCGGCCGCGATGAGCGGCATCTCCCGTTCGATGGCGTCCAGTTCGGCGGCGGTCGGCTCCGCGTCCGGCGAAGGGACCGCCGCCAGTGCGACGATGTTCCTCATGGGTCGTGACTCCTTCCAGGTGGGGCGGCCCGAACAGCACCCCCGGAGTAGTGGCTCCGGGGGTGCACTTCGTTGTGGTGGCCGCGGGCAAAGGGGGTGCGGGGGTGTGGCGGGCCGCGTGAGGGGTGGCTGGTGCCCCGGGCCGGATTCGATCCGGCGCCCTTCACGGCGGGTTGCCGGGGCTGTGCGGGTGGGTCAGAAGCGGCGGGAGATGGTGCCGTGGTGGTCGCCCTCCACGACGGTCATGCCGGTGCCGGAGTACGTGCGCTCGCCGCTGTCGGTGGTGTCGGTGCCGATGTGGACGTTGCCGTTCGTCACGACCGTGCCGCTGTTGCCGGAGATGACCGTGCCGCCGACGTCGCCGTGGTGGTCGCCGGTGACGATGGTCGTGTTCTTGCGGGCCATGTCTGCTCCTTGGGTTGTGGACCGGCCGGGGGTGGCCGGAGTGCCCCGGGCCGGATGCGATCCGGCGCCATCGCGGCCCCGCCGCAGCGCGGCGGGTCCGGGGCGAAAGCAGGTGGTCAGCGCTACGTGGTCTGGGCGCGGGCGGGGCCGGTGCTTGCGGCGGCCCGGATGAGGTCGTCGGCTGCCTCGATCGCGTTGCGGCGGCGGGCATCGAGCAGGCTTTGGCCCTGTGCGCCGCGCAGGGCGTAGGTCGCCTCGGCTGCGTCCTGCGCGGCCCCGGCCAGGTCCGGGGCCAGGATCGCCAGGGTGGTGAGCGGCGCGGTCAGCGCGGACCGCGTGCTGTGGCTGGCCGTCCGGGCCGCTTCGTAGTCGTCGGCCGGGGCGCTGGACAGGCGCAGGTCCTCGCGGACCCACATCGCCCGGCGGTGGTCGGCCAGCGCGACCATGAGCGCGGTGACGGCCGCGATGCGCTCACGGCCCTGCTCGTGCCGGCGAACCTCGGCGCGGTCGGTGCGGGCCGCGCGCTGCTGGAGCAGGTAGGCGCTCCCCGACCCCAGCAGGGTCCCCAGTACTGCAATCACGCTTCCCCACATCGTGGGCTCCTCTCAGGTAGTGGTCCGGAACTCCGGCTCCCCTCCCCCGCCCGTACGGCCCGAAGGCCGGACGGGCGGGGGAGGCAACCGGCCGCAGCGTGAGCTGCGGTGTTGGGGTGGTGCGATGTCTCCTTCGCGAGTGCAGCGCCCGTATCAGGTAGCGCTGCATGACTCGCGTTGTAGGCGTATGGAGACGTGACCTTGCGGTCTAAGCCATCCGGTTAATGACAAGGCGCCGGTGCACCTCGGCCCGATCTGTCCCGGGCCCCTTGGCGTCTCGCCCGAAGACGTGACGCCCGGTCGTGCAGGTACTGCGGTTTCGAAGCAAGTGACCTAGGTCGCTTGCCGTTGACGAGTAAGCTACCTAGGTCACTTGAGGGTCGTCAAGTGGTCGCGCGCCCTGAGTTCGAGCGACCTAGGTCAAGTACGCTTTCGGTGTGGATTCACAGCCGAAGAGGAAGCCCAACGCCCGCGAAATCGCCGCCAGGGTCAGAGATGAGATCGCCGCAGGAACATTCGGCCCCGGGGGGCGTCTCCCCGGCGGTCGGGCATACGCCAAGAAGCTCGGCGTGTCCCTGATGACCGTGCAGAACGCATACACGCAGCTCCGGGAAGAGGGGCTGGTGGAAGGCGTCTCGGGGAGCGGTACGTATGTCCGCGACGCTGTCCCCGGCGAGCCAGGGCCCCGCGAGGCAGCCCAACGCCTGACCGACCTGCAAGCAGAGGTCGCGCGTGTCTCGACCGAGATGGCCGGTCTCGTCGAACGCGTCAAGCGGCTTGAGGGGGTCGTGGGCCCCGCTGAGGAGAAGCCCGGTGCCTAGCGTCTCTCGCGGTGTGTTCGTCGTCATGCCTTCAGCGTGGCCCGGCGAGCACGCCGTGAGTACGCACTCCTGCTGCCGCCGCACCGAACTAATCCGAACTTTCAGGTCCCGATGGGGTGTTGGTGCAGCCTGGCGGACTGCAAGACTGGCCCTATGGCCGAACTCAACGGGAATCCCGTAACCCTCGACGACCTCCAGAGCCTGGCCCTCACCAACTATGGGCACTTCACGTCAATGCGGATCGAAAACGGCACCGTCCGGGGCCTGTCGCTGCACCTGGACCGCTTGGCGCGCGACTGCCGCATTCTCTTCGGTGTCGAGCTGGACCGAGAGCGGACACTGAACTACATCCGGAAGGTTGCGGAGGGCGTGACCGGGGTTGCCGGCCTCCGAGTCACCGTCTTCGACCCTGCGATCGACATGGGGCGCCCTAGCGTCGCCAAGGACCCGCACATTCTGGTCAACCTACGGCCCGGGGGCGCCATGCCGCCGCCGCCCCTCACAGCCAAGACCTTTACCTTCACCCGCGACAACGCTCAGGTGAAGCACATCGGCCTCTACTCACAGCTCCGGATTCGCCGTGAGGCCCAGCTCGCTGGATTTGACGACGCCGTGTTCGTCGAGCCGGACGGTCGGATCTCCGAGGGGGGGACATGGAACCTCGGCTTTGTCGATCGGGACGGGACAGTCGTCTGGCCGGACGCTCCGGTCCTACCTGGCACGACGATGCTGCTGCTTCAAAGCCTCGATGCTCCGAAGCAGATCACTGCTCTGGTGCGGCTCACCGACGTTCCGAACATGGCGGCTGCTTTCGCGACGAACGTGACGATCGGCGTGCGCTCCGTCAGTGCACTCGATGATGTGCAGTTCCCGCAAGACCACCCCGTGCTCGCAGCGCTGCGGGACGCCTACGTCGGAATTCCCGGCGAGGCCCTGTAGACGCGTGCCGCCGCCCCCAATGAGACGGCGACTCTCGACAGAGGTAGCCCATGCCACTCGTTACGAAATGGACCGGACGCGAGGTCAAGGCCCTGCGCGAAGCCGTGCGCATGAGCCTTATGGAATTTGCAGAGAAGCTCGGGGTGTCCGATCGCATCGTCTCCCGGTGGGAGGCGGATGGCGAACAGGCATCCCTCCGCATGGTGAACCAAGCCGCTTTAGACACCCTGCTCGCCAAAGCCGACAAGGATGGCCAGGGCCGCTTCGTCGGCATCCTGGCGGTGGATGACGTCCCCGTCCACGCCATCATCGAGCCCGATGGCGGCCAGACGAGCAGTGGCGACTACGTGAAGCACCCCGGTGACGGGAAGCTCATGGCGCACGTTTCGGAGGGGATCTTCCTGTCAGGGGAGGGCGATGACCCCGTGTGGGTGGAGGAATTCCACATAGACACGTTTCCGACGACTAATGCCGACTACGCGCGGTTCTGTGCAGCTACTCGGCACGCCGTGCCTGAGCACTGGGAGAACGGCCGATGTCCCCGCGACCTGTACGACAACCCCGTTGTGCACGTGACTTGGCGAGACGCGCACGCTTACGCGATGTGGGCGGGGAAGTCGCTGCCGACAGCCGAACAATGGGAGAAAGCTGCGCGCGGCACATCCGGGCGCAGCTTCCCGTGGGGGGACCAGAAGACAGCCGCGAAGTGCAACGTCAGGGAGACCGGCGTGGAGCGTACGACGTCCGTCTCCCGGTATCACAGTGGCGTCTCGCCCTACGGGGTCTACGACATGGTGGGCAATGTATGGGAGTGGCTCGCTACAGCGACCACGCCCGGTCGCTACGAACTCCGTGGCAGCGCCTTTACAAGCCCTCTGTTCCGTGGAGTCCCAGCCATCCTCAATGATGCCAACGACATGATGCACGACGACGACACCGGGTTCCGCTGCGCGGCGACGCCGGAGCAGATGGAGCCCCGCAAGCGGTGACGAGTAGGGCCCCGGGCTGGGCCGTCCGTGGGCCGTGCGAGGATGGCTGGCGACGACCAACAACGACAGACAGCGACCGGCCGGACCCTGGTCACGGGGAGCATAAGCAGAGTCTTCCCAGGCGAGTGATGGCGCTCATCAGTCTCAGAAGAACTGACCGTGGTCGGTCCCGGTGTGAACCGGGGCCGACCACGCACCACTCCTCGCTTCCGCCCAGGTCGGATCGGCTCTCGCAGCCGGTCTGACCTGCTCGGTTTCGAGCCTCGCCACGTTACCGGCTATCGTGGTGCGGTATGCCTCCATCCGGATTGCGGATGGTCTGGCTGAATACTCTCGCTCAAGACCCGGAGAGAGCATGCCTCCCAAGAAGAAGAAGAAGGTCACGGGGCTCATCAAGCTCCAGATCCAGGCCGGTGCGGCCAACCCGGCACCGCCGGTCGGCCCGGCGCTGGGCCAGCACGGCGTCAACATCATGGAGTTCTGCAAGGCCTACAACGCCGCGACCGAGTCGCAGCGCGGCTGGGTCATCCCGGTGGAGATCACGGTCTACGAGGACCGCTCCTTCACCTTCATCACCAAGACCCCGCCGGCCGCGAAGATGATCCTCAAGGCCGCAGGTGTGGAGAAGGGCTCCGGCGAGCCGCACGTCAAGAAGGTCGCGAAGATCACGCGCGACCAGGTGCGGGAGATCGCCACCACCAAGATGCCCGACCTCAACGCCAACAACATGGACGCCGCCGAGAAGATCATCGCCGGCACCGCGCGTTCCATGGGCGTCACGGTCGAGGACTGAGTCCCTCTCCCCTCCCACGTGGAAGGGCCACGCGCCGGCCCGCACCACGACTCCACCTTTGAACCCAGGAGCAGCAGTGAAGCGCAGCAAGACACTCCGCACCGCGGATGCCAAGATCGACAAGGCGCGGCTCTACGCCCCGCTGGAGGCGATCCGGCTCGCGAAGGAGACCTCCTCGACCTCGTTCGACTCGACCGTCGAGGTCGCCATGCGTCTGGGCGTCGACCCCCGCAAGGCCGACCAGATGGTCCGCGGCACCGTGAACCTCCCGCACGGCACCGGTAAGACCGCCCGGGTCCTGGTCTTCGCGACCGGTGACCGTGCAGCGGCAGCAGAGGCCGCGGGCGCCGAGATCGTCGGCGCCGACGAGCTGATCGACGAGGTCTCCAAGGGACGGCTGGACTTCGACGCCGTCGTCGCCACCCCGGACATGATGGGCAAGGTCGGCCGTCTGGGCCGGGTGCTCGGTCCGCGTGGCCTGATGCCGAACCCGAAGACCGGCACCGTCACCCCCGACGTGGCCAAGGCCGTCACCGAGATCAAGGGCGGCAAGATCGAGTTCCGTGTGGACAAGCACGCGAACCTGCACTTCATCGTCGGCAAGGTCTCGTTCGACGAGACTCAGCTGGTGGAGAACTACGCGGCGGCGCTGGACGAGATCATGCGGCTGAAGCCCTCCGCCGCCAAGGGCCGCTACATCAAGCGGGCCACCGTCAGCACCACGATGGGCCCCGGCATCCCGCTGGACAGCAACCGCACCCGCAACCTGCTGGTCGCGGACGAGGCAGCCGTCTGACGCACGCCCGACCACATCGGGCCGCCTCCCCGGCGCCGGCGCCCGCACGGTGGTGCGCCGGGCACCGGCCGGGGGCGGCCCCGCCACGCGGGCCGGCGTCCGCTCCTTCGGGAGCGGACGCCGGCCCGCGTCGTGTGCTCCGGCGCCTCGTGCCCCCACCCATGGTCGGCCCGGTCGGCGGTCCGTCGGAGCGGGAGATCCCCTACGTGTGCGAGGCCGGAAGTCCGGGAGATACGGGCCGGGGGAGGGCGATTTGCCTGGGCGCGAGGCTTCCGCCTATGCTACCCGGGTAGCCAAAGACCGCTGGTCGTTGCTGTGCGCGGAGTCCGCGTGCGGCGGCCGAAGGAACCGCTTCTTGCGGACGGCCCGTGCAGGTACATGAGGTCCCACTCCCGTCGGGTTCGCGCCCTGCGGTCGAGCAACGCCCCGTGCATCTGCACCGGGGCGTTTCGTTTCGTTCAGCTCCTTTCCTTGGGTGCCCGATTCGGGCGGTCCGGCGCATGTCCCACCCCCGCGGCACTCTGCGGCGCAACGGGGAGCGGGACGAAGTGGCCGACCGGCAGGTCGGTCAGAGGACCATCACCCGGAAGGAGGCCGAGGCTCATGGCGACGCCCGACAAGGTCGCAGCCGTTGAGGAGATGACGGAGAAGTTCCGCAACTCCAACGCCGCTGTGGTCACCGCGTACACCGGTCTGTCGGTGGCCCAGCTCAAGGAGCTGCGCCGCTCGCTCGGTGAAGACGCTCAGTACCGTGTGGTGAAGAACACGCTGACCAAGATCGCGGCCAACGAGGCCGGGGTCGTCGAGCTGAACGACTTCCTCGTCGGCTCGACCGCAGTCGCCTTCGTGACCGGTGACCCGGTCACGGCGGCGAAGGGTCTGCGTGACTTCGCCAAGACCAACCCCGCCCTCGTGATCAAGGGCGGAATCCTCGACGGCCGGGCGATGTCCGCCGACGAGTTCAAGCAGCTTGCGGACCTGGAGTCCCGCGAGGTGCTGCTCGCCAAGCTGGCCGGTGGCATGAAGGCGTCCATGGCGAAGGCCGCGGCCACCTTCCAGGCTCCGCTCACGAAGTTCGTCCGCACGGCGGAGGCGCTTCGGGAGAAGAACGAGCAGGGCGGTGCCGGTACGCCGGCTCCCGCCGAGGCTGCCGAGTAACCAGCGCAGGCGTCACGTACGCAAGCGTCGCAAAGCAGTCGCAGCGGGTTTCGTCTACACGTTGCCGCGAGGCAGACACCCGCCGAAATGTACATCCGGCACCAGCCGAATAGTGGAAGGACCGCCACCATGGCGAAGCTCACCCAGGACGAGCTGCTCTCGCAGTTCGAGGACATGACCCTCATCGAGCTCTCCGAGTTCGTGAAGGCCTTCGAGGACAAGTTCGACGTCGAGGCCGCTGCCCCGGCCGCCGTCGTCGCGGGTCCGGCTCAGGGCGGCGGCGCTGCCGCCGAGGTCGAGGAGCAGGACGAGTTCGACGTCGTCCTCACCGGCGCCGGCGACAAGAAGATCCAGGTCATCAAGGTCGTGCGTGAGCTGACCTCGCTGGGCCTGAAGGAGGCCAAGGACCTCGTCGACGGCACCCCGAAGGCCGTTGTCGAGAAGGTCAGCAAGGAAGCCGCGGAGAAGGCCAAGGAGTCCCTCGAGGGCGCCGGCGCCTCCGTCGAGGTCAAGTGACCCCGCTGCTCCACCTTCGGGGAGGACGGCCGCCGCGGGCGGCCTGAGCCCCCGTCGCTGCTCCGGTGCGGAGCGGCACCACGTCAAGGGCGATCACCTGTTCGGGTGGTCGCCCTTCGGCGTTCCCCGCGCGCTCCCTTGCTGTGGCGAACAGGGAGGGTAAGGTGATCTTCGCTGTCCCCGCCAGACGCGGCGTCCGGCCGACACGCGGATCACCGTGAGCGGGGGCCTTGACGAACGGCAGCGGGCACGTAATTCTCGGAACGCCAGCCGTCACGACGTGACGTCGGTCCACGCACGGTCCGCAGCTTTCTCCGGGCTTCGAGGCATGGATCGACGGTGATGTGGGAAGTCTTGCGGCAGACGCCGAGGGCGCCTTCCGAGGGGCGTTTGAGGGGCCGGCCGGCATGACGGCTGGCAGGACAGCTCGAAAACAACGAGGGAGGACTCCTCCCGGAGGGAGAGAGAGGCCCTGCGCCGATCTCCGGAAGTCCGTTGTGGACATCAGTGTGGCTTGTGGCTACACTGACCCTTTGCGCTGCCTGTTAGCTGCTCCCTGCCCGTCACCAGGGGCACCGGTATGCGCGTAGTGAGTCCGAGCCCTCGGAAGGACCCCCTCTTGGCCGCCTCGCGCAACGCCTCGACCGTCAATTCGAACAACGGCGCCAGCACCGCCCCGCTGCGTATCTCCTTTGCGAAGATCAAGGAGCCCCTCGGGGTTCCGAACCTCCTCGCCCTCCAGACCGAGAGCTTCGACTGGCTCCTCGGGAACGAGGGTTGGAAGGGCCGCGTCGAGGCCGCGCTGGACAGTGGTCAGGACGTCCCCACCAAGTCAGGTCTGGAAGAGATCTTCGAGGAGATCTCCCCGATCGAGGACTTCTCCGGGTCGATGTCCCTGACCTTCCGTGATCACCGTTTCGAGCCGCCGAAGAACTCCATCGACGAGTGCAAGGACCGCGACTTCACGTACGCGGCCCCGCTCTTCGTCACCGCGGAGTTCACCAACAACGAGACAGGTGAGATCAAGTCCCAGACCGTCTTCATGGGCGACTTCCCGCTCATGACGAACAAGGGCACCTTCTGCATCAACGGCACTGAGCGTGTGGTCGTCTCGCAACTGGTCCGCTCACCCGGTGTTTACTTCGACAGCTCCATCGACAAGACCTCCGACAAGGACGTCTTCTCCGCCAAGATCATCCCGTCCCGGGGTGCCTGGCTGGAGATGGAGGTCGACAAGCGCGACATGGTCGGCGTCCGCGTCGACCGCAAGCGCAAGCAGTCGGTCACCGTGCTGCTGAAGGCCCTGGGCTGGACGACCGAGCAGATCCTCGAGGAGTTCGGCCAGTACGAGTCCATGCGCGCCACCTTGGAGAAGGACCACACCCAGGGTCAGGACGACGCGCTGCTCGACATCTACCGCAAGCTGCGCCCGGGCGAGCCGCCGACCAAGGAGGCCGCCCAGACCCTGCTGGAGAACCTCTACTTCAACCCCAAGCGCTACGACCTGGCCAAGGTCGGCCGCTACAAGATCAACAAGAAGCTCGGCGGCGAGGAGCCGCTGAACTCGGGCGTGCTCACCACCGCCGACATCGTCGCCACCATCAAGTACCTGGTGAAGCTGCACGCCGGCGAGACGGAGACGGTCAGCGCCGAGGGTGACGAGATCGTCGTCGAGACCGACGACATCGACCACTTCGGCAACCGCCGCCTGCGCAACGTCGGCGAGCTCATCCAGAACCAGGTGCGCACCGGCCTGGCGCGGATGGAGCGGGTCGTCCGGGAGCGGATGACCACCCAGGACGTCGAGGCGATCACGCCGCAGACCCTGATCAACATCCGGCCGGTCGTCGCCTCCATCAAGGAGTTCTTCGGCACCAGCCAGCTCTCCCAGTTCATGGACCAGACGAACCCGCTGTCGGGCCTGACCCACAAGCGCCGGCTGTCCGCGCTGGGCCCCGGTGGTCTGAGCCGTGAGCGGGCCGGCTTCGAGGTCCGCGACGTGCACCCGTCCCACTACGGTCGGATGTGCCCGATCGAGACCCCGGAAGGCCCGAACATCGGCCTGATCGGCTCGCTCGCCTCCTACGGACGCGTCAACGCGTTCGGCTTCGTCGAGACCCCGTACCGCAAGGTCGTCGAGGGCCGGGTCACCGACGACGTCGACTACCTGACGGCCGACGAGGAGGACCGCTTCGTCATCGCGCAGGCCAACGCCCCGCTCACCGACGACATGCTGTTCGCCGAGAACCGGGTACTGGTCCGCCGCCGCGGCGGCGAGGTCGACTACATCCCGGGCACCGAGGTCGACTACATGGATGTCTCGCCGCGCCAGATGGTGTCGGTGGCGACGGCCATGATCCCCTTCCTGGAGCACGACGACGCCAACCGGGCGCTGATGGGCTCCAACATGATGCGGCAGGCGGTGCCGCTGCTGAAGGCGGAGTCACCGCTGGTCGGCACCGGCATGGAGTACCGCTGCGCGGTGGACGCCGGCGACGTCATCAAGGCCGACAAGGACGGTGTGGTCCAGGAGGTCTCCGCGGACTACATCACGGTCGCGAACGACGACGGCACCTACACCACCTACCGGATCGCGAAGTTCTTCCGCTCGAACCAGGGCACCTCCTTCAACCAGAAGGTGCTCGTGGACGAGGGCGCGCGGGTCATCGAGGGCCAGGTGCTGGCCGACGGCCCGTCCACCGAGGACGGCGAGATGGCGCTCGGTAAGAACCTGCTGGTCGCCTTCATGCCGTGGGAGGGCTACAACTACGAGGACGCGATCATCCTGTCGCAGCGCCTCGTCCAGGACGACGTCCTCTCCTCGATCCACATCGAGGAGCACGAGGTCGACGCCCGTGACACCAAGCTCGGCCCCGAGGAGATCACCCGGGACATCCCGAACGTCTCCGAGGAGGTGCTGGCCGACCTCGACGAGCGCGGCATCATCCGGATCGGTGCCGAGGTCGAGGCCGGCGACATCCTGGTCGGCAAGGTCACGCCGAAGGGCGAGACCGAGCTGACCCCGGAGGAGCGCCTGCTGCGCGCCATCTTCGGAGAGAAGGCCCGCGAGGTCCGCGACACCTCGCTGAAGGTGCCGCACGGCGAGACCGGCAAGGTCATCGGCGTCCGGGTCTTCGACCGGGAGGAGGGCGACGAGCTGCCGCCGGGCGTGAACCAGCTGGTCCGCGTCTACGTCGCGCAGAAGCGCAAGATCACCGACGGTGACAAGCTCGCCGGCCGGCACGGCAACAAGGGCGTCATCTCGAAGATCCTGCCGGTCGAGGACATGCCGTTCATGGAGGACGGCACCCCGGTCGACATCATCCTCAACCCGCTCGGCGTCCCGTCCCGGATGAACCCGGGGCAGGTCCTGGAGATCCACCTCGGGTGGCTCGCCTCCCAGGGCTGGAAGGTCGAGGGCTCCGAGGAGTGGATGGACCGCCTCAAGGCCATCGGTGCCGACGAGGTCGCCCCCGGCACCAACGTCGCCACCCCGGTGTTCGACGGCGCCCGCGAGGACGAGCTGGCCGGTCTGTTCGACCACACGCTGCCCAACCGGGACGGCGACCGCATGGTGCTGCCCTCGGGCAAGGCGCGGATGTACGACGGTCGCTCCGGCGAGCCGTTCCCGGACCCGATCTCGGTCGGGTACATGTACATCCTCAAGCTGCACCACCTGGTCGACGACAAGCTGCACGCCCGGTCCACCGGTCCGTACAGCATGATCACCCAGCAGCCGCTGGGTGGTAAGGCCCAGTTCGGCGGTCAGCGCTTCGGCGAGATGGAGGTGTGGGCGCTGGAGGCATACGGCGCCGCCTACGCCCTCCAGGAGCTGCTGACCATCAAGTCCGACGACGTCACCGGCCGTGTGAAGGTCTACGAGGCCATCGTCAAGGGCGAGAACATCCCCGAGCCCGGCATCCCCGAGTCCTTCAAGGTGCTCATCAAGGAGATGCAGTCGCTCTGCCTCAACGTGGAGGTGCTGTCCTCCGACGGCATGTCCATCGAAATGCGTGACACCGATGAGGACGTCTTCCGCGCCGCGGAAGAGCTCGGTATCGACCTGTCCCGGCGCGAGCCGAGCAGCGTCGAAGAGGTCTGACGGGCTGGTCGGGAAGACGTCCGCCTCAGCCGAGGCTGACGTCCTTCCCGGCTCTCCCCGGACCCCCGTTCAGACCATTGATTGACACGACCCTGAGAGGGATTGACGAGAGTGCTCGACGTCAACTTCTTCGACGAGCTGCGGATCGGCCTGGCAACCGCTGACGACATTCGTCAGTGGTCCCACGGCGAGGTCAAAAAGCCGGAGACCATCAACTACCGCACCCTCAAGCCGGAAAAGGACGGGCTCTTCTGCGAGAAGATCTTCGGTCCGACCCGGGACTGGGAGTGCTACTGCGGGAAGTACAAGCGCGTCCGCTTCAAGGGCATCATCTGTGAGCGCTGCGGCGTCGAGGTGACCCGCGCCAAGGTGCGCCGTGAGCGGATGGGGCACATCGAACTTGCCGCCCCCGTCACCCACATCTGGTACTTCAAGGGCGTGCCCTCGCGCCTGGGGTACCTTCTCGACCTGGCGCCGAAGGACCTGGAGAAGGTCATCTACTTCGCCGCGTACATGATCACGTACGTGGACGAGGAGCGCCGCACGCGCGACCTGCCGTCGCTGGAGGCGCACGTCTCCGTCGAGCGTCAGCAGATCGAGCAGCGCCGGGACTCCGACCTGGAGAACCGCGCCAAGAAGCAGGAGTCGGACCTCGCCGAGCTGGAGGCGGAGGGCGCCAAGGCGGACGTCCGCCGGAAGGTGCGCGAGGGCGCCGAGCGGGAGATGAAGCAGCTGCGCGACCGCGCGCAGCGCGAGATCGACCGCCTCGACGAGGTGTGGAGCCGGTTCAAGAGCCTGAAGGTCCAGGACCTGGAGGGCGACGAGCTGCTCTACCGCGAGCTGCGCGACCGCTTCGGCACGTACTTCGACGGTTCGATGGGTGCCGCGGCGCTGCAGAAGCGTCTGGAGACCTTCGACCTGAACGAGGAGGCCGAGCGCCTCCGCGAGATCATCCGCACCGGCAAGGGGCAGAAGAAGACCCGGGCGCTCAAGCGCCTCAAGGTCGTCTCCGCGTTCCTGCAGACCAGCAACAGCCCCAAGGGCATGGTGCTGGACTGCGTGCCGGTCATCCCGCCGGACCTGCGTCCGATGGTGCAGCTCGACGGCGGCCGCTTCGCGACCTCCGACCTGAACGACCTGTACCGCCGGGTGATCAACCGGAACAACCGCCTGAAGCGCCTGCTGGACCTCGGCGCGCCCGAGATCATCGTGAACAACGAGAAGCGGATGCTCCAGGAGGCCGTCGACGCGCTGTTCGACAACGGCCGCCGCGGCCGGCCGGTCACCGGTCCGGGCAACCGTCCGCTGAAGTCCCTGAGTGACATGCTCAAGGGCAAGCAGGGCCGGTTCCGGCAGAACCTGCTGGGCAAGCGGGTCGACTACTCGGCCCGTTCGGTCATCGTCGTCGGCCCGCAGCTCAAGCTGCACCAGTGCGGTCTGCCGAAGGCGATGGCGCTGGAGCTGTTCAAGCCGTTCGTGATGAAACGCCTGGTCGACCTGAACCACGCGCAGAACATCAAGTCCGCAAAGCGCATGGTCGAGCGCCAGCGCACCGTGGTGTACGACGTCCTCGAAGAGGTCATCTCCGAGCACCCGGTGCTGCTGAACCGTGCACCGACCCTGCACCGCCTGGGTATCCAGGCCTTCGAGCCGCAGCTGGTCGAGGGCAAGGCCATTCAGATCCACCCGCTCGTCTGCACCGCGTTCAACGCGGACTTCGACGGTGACCAGATGGCCGTGCACCTGCCGCTCTCCGCGGAGGCGCAGGCCGAGGCCCGCATCCTGATGCTGTCCTCGAACAACATCCTGAAGCCGGCCGACGGCCGGCCGGTCACCATGCCGACCCAGGACATGGTGCTCGGGCTGTTCTTCCTCACCACCGACGAGGCGGAGCGGAAGACCTTCGGCGACGGACGGTCGTTCGCCTCCACCGCCGAGGCGACGATGGCCTTCGACGCGGGCGGGCTCTCGCTCCAGGCGAAGGTCGACATCCGGTTCCCGATCGGCTCGCAGCCGCCGCTGGGCTGGACGCCGCCGGCGCCCGAGGAGGGCGAGTCGGAGTGGCAGCCCGGTGACAGCTTCCGGTTGCGGACCACGCTGGGGCGTGCGCTCTTCAACGAGCTGCTGCCCGAGGAGTACCCCTTCGTCGACTACACCGTCGGCAAGAAGCAGCTCTCCCAGATCGTCAACGACCTGGCCGAGCGGTACCCCAAGGTCACCGTCGCCGCGACCCTGGACAACCTCAAGTCGGCGGGCTACTTCTGGGCCACCCGGTCCGGAGTGACCATCGCCATCTCCGACGTCGTCGTCCCCGAGGCCAAGAAGGCCATCATCGAGGGCTACGAGGCGCAGGACGAGAAGGTCCAGAAGCAGTACGAGCGCGGACTCATCACGAAGGACGAGCGTTCTCAGGAACTCATCGCGATCTGGACGAAGGCGACCAACGAGGTCTCCGAAGCCATGAACGTGAACTTCCCGAAGACGAACCCGATCTTCATGATGGTCGACTCGGGTGCGCGGGGAAACATGATGCAGATGCGTCAGATCGCGGGCATGCGCGGTCTGGTGTCGAACGCCAAGAACGAGACCATCCCGCGGCCGATCAAGGCGTCGTTCCGCGAGGGCCTGTCCGTGCTGGAGTACTTCATCTCCACGCACGGTGCCCGTAAGGGCCTGGCGGACACCGCACTGCGCACCGCCGACTCGGGCTACCTCACCCGTCGGCTGGTGGACGTCTCACAGGACGTGATCATCCGCGAGGAGGACTGCGGTACCGACCGCGGCCTCAAGCTGTCGATCGCGTCCAAGGGCGCGGACGGTGTGCTGCGCAAGGCCGAGGACGCCGAGACCAGCGTGTACGCGCGGGCCCTGGCGGAGGACGTCGTCGTGGACGGGAAGGTGCTGGCCCCGGCCAACACCGATCTGGGCGACGTGCTCATCGACGAGCTCGTGCGGCACGGGGTCGAGACGGTCAAGACCCGCTCGGTCCTCACCTGCGAGTCCGCGGTGGGTACCTGCGCGATGTGCTACGGTCGTTCGCTGGCCACCGGCAAGCTGGTCGACATCGGCGAGGCGGTTGGCATCATCGCCGCCCAGTCCATCGGTGAGCCCGGCACCCAGCTCACGATGCGCACCTTCCACACCGGTGGTGTGGCGGGCGACGACATCACCCAGGGTCTGCCCCGTGTGGTCGAGCTCTTCGAGGCCCGTACCCCGAAGGGTGTGGCTCCGATCTCGGAGGCTGCCGGCCGGGTGCGGATCGAGGAGACCGAGAAGACCAAGAAGCTCGTCGTCACCCCCGACGACGGCTCCGAGGAGACGGCTTACCCGGTCTCCAAGCGGTCCCGTCTGATGGTGGGCGAGGGTGACCACGTCGCCGTCGGCCAGCCGCTGACGGTCGGTGCGGTCAACCCGCACGACGTGCTGCGGATCCTCGGTCAGCGGGCCGTCCAGGTCCATCTGGTCGGTGAGGTCCAGAAGGTCTACAACTCGCAGGGCGTGTCGATCCACGACAAGCACATCGAGATCATCATCCGGCAGATGCTGCGCCGGGTGACGATCATCGAGTCCGGCGACGCGGAGCTGCTGCCGGGCGAGCTGGTGGAGCGGACGAAGTTCGAGGGCGAGAACCGGCGCGTGGTGACGGAAGGCGGCCACCCGGCCTCCGGCCGTCCCCAGCTCATGGGTATCACCAAGGCTTCGCTGGCCACCGAGTCGTGGCTGTCGGCGGCGTCCTTCCAGGAGACGACCAGGGTCCTCACCGACGCGGCGATCAACGCCAAGTCGGACTCCCTGATCGGCCTCAAGGAGAACGTCATCATCGGCAAGCTCATCCCGGCCGGTACGGGCCTGTCCCGCTACCGCAACATCCGGGTCGAGCCGACCGAGGAGGCCAAGGCGGCGATGTACTCGGCCGTCGGCTACGACGACATCGACTACTCGCCCTTCGGCACCGGCTCCGGTCAGGCGGTCCCGCTGGAGGACTACGACTACGGCCCCTACAACCAGTAGGACGGCCGGACCCGGTCCGCGACTCCATGTCCGCAGGGCGGCTCCCCTTCGCAGGGGAGCCGCCCTGCGGCGTTCCGGGGCCGATCCGGCCGCACCGGCGGGGAACTCGCGCGTCTCCCTGTGCGTCAAGGACAAGGGGGGACGCGACGCACTAGGCGGGAGGTGCTGGGGATGTCACACCACTGGCAGGGAGGTCAGCCCTGGCCACCCGGCACGTACGGGCCGCCGCAGCAGTATCCGGGGCCGCCCGGCCCCATGCAGCCCGGGCAGGGGCGGGCCCCGGTGCGGTACCCGGTCCAACAGGCCGCTCAGCAGCCGGGGCAGGGTTCGATGATGCGGGCCTCGGACACCGACCGGGAGCGCGCCGCCGACGTCCTCAAGGCGGGGTACGCGGAGGGTCGGCTCAGCAAGCAGGAGTACGACCAGCGCCTGCACCAGGTGCACACCTCGCCCACCTACGGCCAGTTGCACTCCCTGGTCGCCGACCTGCCGCAGGGGCCGGTGCCGATGTCCGGGCCGGCCTCGCAGCCGGTGCCGCAGGCGTTCTGGGCTCCACCGCCTGCGCTGCCGAGCACCAACGGCAGCGCGACGGGCGCCCTGGTGTGCGGCATCCTGACCCCGCTCACCTGGGGGCTGACGGCGGTCCCCGCGGTGGTGCTGGGCCACAAGGCGCGTGCCGAGATCCGCCGGACCGGCGAGGGTGGCGACGGCTTCGCCGTCTCGGGCCTGGTTCTCGGATACCTCGCGATCGGCTGCTGGGCGGTGTTCACCTTCTTCGCCGTCGTGTTCGCGGCGTCGCTCTGAGGGCGCCGGCGGTGTGCGCCGGTGGAGCGGGAGGCGTGGCGTACTGTCTGCGCGTCTATCCGTTTTGACCGCAGCGAATGCGGTAGGTACGCTCTGACCTTGTGCCTGGGGTATCCCCTGCGCTCCCGCACGCGCCGAACAGCGCGAGGAGCCGTGCAGGCGAGGCCGAAATCCGCGTGTTCCCCTCCTGAGCGGGACGCCGCAGATTTCGACACACCCGACCGCGTGGGTCGGACCATGTGGCCCAGGTTAGCTTCACCGAGACGGCACACAGAAACCGGAGAAACTGTGCCTACGATCCAGCAGTTGGTCCGCAAGGGCCGACAGGACAAGGTCGAGAAGAACAAGACGCCCGCGCTCGAGGGTTCGCCCCAGCGCCGCGGCGTCTGCACGCGTGTCTTCACCACCACCCCGAAGAAGCCGAACTCGGCCCTGCGTAAGGTCGCTCGTGTGCGACTGACCAGCGGGATCGAGGTCACGGCCTACATTCCGGGTGAGGGTCACAACCTGCAGGAGCACTCGATCGTGCTCGTGCGCGGTGGCCGTGTGAAGGACCTGCCGGGTGTTCGCTACAAGATCATCCGGGGCTCCCTCGACACGCAGGGCGTCAAGAACCGCAAGCAGGCTCGCAGCCGCTACGGCGCCAAGAAGGAGAAGTAAAGATGCCTCGTAAGGGCCCTGCCCCGAAGCGCCCGGTCCACATCGACCCGGTCTACGGCTCTCCTCTGGTGACCTCCCTCATCAACAAGGTGCTGCTGAACGGAAAGCGCTCCACTGCCGAGCGCATCGTCTACAGCGCCATGGAGGGACTGCGTGACAAGACCGGCAACGACCCGGTCATCACGCTGAAGCGTGCGCTGGAGAACGTGAAGCCGACCCTCGAGGTCCGCTCCCGTCGTGTCGGTGGCGCCACCTACCAGGTTCCGGTCGAGGTCCGCCCCGGTCGTTCCTCCACTCTCGCGCTGCGCTGGCTCGTGGGCTACTCGCGGGCACGTCGCGAGAAGACCATGACCGAGCGCCTGATGAACGAGTTGCTCGACGCCTCCAACGGCCTCGGCGCGGCGGTGAAGAAGCGCGAGGACACCCACAAGATGGCCGAGTCGAACAAGGCCTTCGCGCACTACCGCTGGTAGTCGCTACCCCATCGAGACCGAGAGAAGACCGAAGCCTTATGGCTACTACTTCACTTGACCTGGCCAAGGTCCGCAACATCGGGATCATGGCCCACATCGACGCGGGCAAGACGACCACCACCGAGCGGATCCTCTACTACACCGGCGTCAGCTACAAGATCGGTGAAGTCCACGATGGCGCTGCCACCATGGACTGGATGGCGCAGGAGCAGGAGCGCGGCATCACGATCACGTCGGCCGCGACGACCTGTCACTGGCCGCTGAACAACACCGACCACACGATCAACATCATCGACACCCCGGGCCACGTCGACTTCACCGTCGAGGTGGAGCGTTCGCTGCGGGTGCTCGACGGTGCGGTCACGGTGTTCGACGGTGTGGCCGGTGTGGAGCCGCAGTCCGAGACGGTGTGGCGTCAGGCGGACCGCTACGGCGTCCCGCGTATCTGCTTCGTCAACAAGCTGGACCGGACCGGTGCCGAGTTCCACCGCTGCGTCGACATGATCGTCGACCGGCTCGGAGCGAAGCCGCTGGTCATGCAGCTCCCGATCGGGGCCGAGTCGGACTTCAAGGGCGTCGTCGACCTCGTGTCGATGAAGGCGCTCGTCTGGTCCGCCGAGACCAAGCTCGGCGAGGCCTACGACACCGTCGACATCCCCGACACCCACCGCGAGGCGGCCGACGAGTGGCGCGGTCAGCTGCTCGAAGCCGTCGCGGAGAACGACGAGGAGATGATGGAGCTGTACCTGGAGGGCGAGGAGCCCTCCGAGGAGCAGCTCATGGCCGCGATCCGTCGCGTCACCCTGGCGTCCACGGGCGCCGAGGGCACCATCACCGTCACCCCGGTGTTCTGCGGCACGGCGTTCAAGAACAAGGGGGTGCAGCCGCTGCTCGACGCCGTCGTGCGCTACCTGCCCTCCCCGCTGGACGTCGAGGCCGTCGAGGGTCAGTCCGTCAAGGACCCCGAGGAGATCATCAAGCGTCGCCCCTCCGAGGAGGAGCCGATGTCGGCGCTGGCGTTCAAGATCGCCAGTGACCCGCACCTCGGCAAGCTGACCTTCATCCGGGTCTACTCGGGCCGCGTTCAGACCGGTACCCAGGTCATGAACTCGGTGAAGGGCAAGAAGGAGCGGATCGGCAAGATCTACCGGATGCACGCCAACAAGCGTGAGGAGATCGAGTCGGTGGGCGCCGGCGACATCGTCGCCGTCATGGGTCTCAAGCAGACCACCACCGGTGAGACCCTCTGCGACGCGTCCAGCCCGGTGATCCTCGAGTCCATGGAGTTCCCGGCCCCGGTGATCGAGGTCGCCATCGAGCCGAAGTCCAAGGGCGACCAGGAGAAGCTGGGCGTCGCGATTCAGCGCCTGGCCGAGGAGGACCCGTCCTTCCAGGTCAAGAGCGACGAGGAGACCGGTCAGACGATCATCTCCGGTATGGGCGAACTGCACCTCGACGTGCTGGTCGACCGTATGAAGCGCGAGTTCAAGGTCGAGGCGAACGTCGGCAAGCCACAGGTGGCCTACCGCGAGACGCTGCGCAAGCCCGTGGAGCGACTCGACTTCACGCACAAGAAGCAGACCGGCGGTTCCGGCCAGTTCGCCAAGGTGCAGATCGCGGTCGAGCCGCTTGAGGGCGACGGCTACGAGTTCGTCAACAAGGTCACCGGTGGCCGCATCCCGCGGGAGTACATCCCGTCGGTGGACGCCGGCTGCCAGGAGGCGATGGAGTTCGGCGTGCTGGCCGGCTACCCGCTCACCGGCGTCCGCGTGACGCTGATGGACGGTGCCTACCACGACGTCGACTCGTCCGAGATGGCCTTCAAGATCGCCGGTTCGATGGCCTTCAAGGAGGCCGCCCGCAAGGCCAGCCCGGCCCTGCTGGAGCCGATGATGAAGGTCGAGGTCACCACACCCGAGGACTACATGGGTGATGTGATCGGCGACATCAACTCGCGTCGCGGACAGGTCCAGGCCATGGAGGACCGCAGCGGAGCCAAGCTCGTCACGGGCCTGGTGCCGCTCTCCGAGATGTTCGGTTACGTCGGTGACCTGCGCAGCAAGACCTCCGGTCGCGCGAGCTACTCGATGCAGTTTGACTCCTATGCCGAGGTTCCCCGGAACGTCAGCGAGGAGATCATCGCGAAGGTCCGGGGCGAGTGACGACGGTTCGCCGCCGTAATCTCACCCCTTAGGCTGTAGCAAAGGCATACGGAGCACCGGCGGCAGAGCGCCCAGCGTTTCTGCCGCCGGCGGCCCCGGTCGCCAGCCCATAAGAACGAACAGGTCATGCGTGTCCCCCTCGGGGTCCTGACCGGTTCGGTTACGACCAAACTGAACCCCTTCGCAAAGAGCGGAGGGTGTACAGCACCAGTCCATCAGGAGGACCCCAGTGGCGAAGGCGAAGTTCGAGCGGACTAAGCCGCACGTCAACATCGGCACCATCGGTCACATCGACCACGGTAAGACCACTCTTACCGCGGCGATCACCAAGGTGCTGCACGACGCGTACCCGCAGCTCAACGAGGCTTCGGCCTTTGACCAGATCGACAAGGCGCCGGAAGAGCGCCAGCGCGGTATCACCATCTCCATCGCGCACGTCGAGTACCAGACGGAGAGCCGTCACTACGCCCACGTCGACTGCCCCGGTCACGCGGACTACATCAAGAACATGATCACCGGTGCTGCCCAGATGGACGGCGCCATCCTCGTGGTCGCCGCCACCGACGGCCCGATGCCGCAGACCAAGGAGCACGTGCTCCTGGCCCGTCAGGTCGGCGTCCCGTACATCGTCGTCGCGCTGAACAAGGCCGACATGGTGGACGACGAGGAGATCATGGAGCTCGTCGAGCTCGAGGTCCGTGAGCTTCTCTCGGAGTACGAGTTCCCGGGTGACGACCTGCCGGTCGTCAAGGTCTCCGCCCTGAAGGCCCTGGAGGGTGACAAGGAGTGGGGTGAGTCCGTCCTCAACCTGATGAAGGCTGTCGACGACGCCATCCCGGAGCCGGCCCGTGACACCGACAAGCCGTTCCTGATGCCGATCGAGGACGTCTTCACGATCACCGGTCGCGGCACCGTCGTCACCGGCCGCATCGAGCGCGGCATCCTCAAGGTCAACGAGACTGTCGACATCATCGGCATCAAGGAGACCAAGACCACCACCACGGTGACCGGCATCGAGATGTTCCGGAAGCTGCTGGACGAGGGTCAGGCCGGTGAGAACGTCGGCCTGCTGCTCCGCGGCATCAAGCGCGAGGACGTCGAGCGCGGCCAGGTCATCATCAAGCCCGGTTCGGTCACCCCGCACACCGAGTTCGAGGCCCAGGCCTACATCCTGTCGAAGGACGAGGGTGGCCGTCACACCCCCTTCTTCAACAACTACCGTCCGCAGTTCTACTTCCGCACCACGGACGTGACCGGCGTCGTGACCCTCCCCGAGGGCACCGAGATGGTCATGCCGGGCGACAACACCGGTATGTCGGTCCAGCTGATCCAGCCGGTCGCCATGGAAGAGGGTCTGAAGTTCGCCATCCGTGAGGGTGGACGGACCGTGGGCGCCGGCCAGGTCACCAAGATCAACAAGTGAGCTGCCGCTCCTAGCGAGCACCACCGGCCCAGGCCGGACGAAGGGCCCGTACGGCCACCGGAACCGGTGGCCGTACGGGCCCTTCCCACTGCCCGGGGCCAGGGGCATCGGAGGCGCGCGCTCAGCGGCGCGGGCCTCACGGCCGGACGAGGACCGTCCAGCCTGCCTCGTAGGTGCCCTCGACCGGATGCACCGGCCAGCCCCGCGCCCACCCCGGCGGTTCGGCACGCCGCAACACCAACCCGTTGGGGAGGCGTTCCGGCGCTTCCTTCGACGCGGACTCCGGAACGAGGCAGCCCGCGGTGTGCGCCAGCGGGATGGCGCCGGTGTTCGCGGTGATGACGCACGGCGGCCGCACGCCCTGCTCGTGCAGCACGGCCGCGATGCGCCGCCAGTCCTCGCGCGCCTGCACCTGGATCCGGCCGTGCCCGTGGACGAGGGTCAGCTGCACCGCCAGGTGCCCCAGCAGCGCCACGCCGAGGACGAGGGCGATGGGCCGGGATTTCCGGGCATGGTCTGCCGCGGCCAGCAGTCCGAGCGCGGCGGGCAGAGAGGCCAGCCCGTACGCGGGGAGCAGGAAGCGCGGCGCGGCGTACGGCACCAGGAAGAAGTACGGCAGCGCGCTCGCCACCGCCACGACCACCGCGAGCCACAGTGCCGCCGTTCCCCCGCCCGCTCCGGCAGTGGCCGCCGGCAGGCCGTCCGGCGCCGCCGCCCGTTCCGTCCTGCGCGTGGCGAGCAGTCCGAGGGCGACGAGTACCGGGAGCAGCACCCACCACTCCACCGCCGCCGCCCACACAGTGTCGCCGACACAGGGACGGCACAGCAACGGGCCGTCCAGCGAGGTCAGATGGGCGAAGACGGAGAACACGGGACGCATCCCGCCCTGCACCTCGTCGGCATCGGCCAGCCGCTCGCGTACACCGCCGAACCGCAGATAGGCCTCCACCACCCACGGCAGCGCCCCGATCGCCACACCGCCGGCGACCGCCGTCAGCCGTCCCAGGTCCCGCCAGGCGGGCACCGCCACCGCGGCGAGGAACAGCGGTAGCGCGACCACCGCCCCGTCGTTGGGTCGCATCAGCGTGACCAGAGCAAGACCCGCGACCACGCCCGCGTACCGGGGCCGGTCGCGCAGGAAGCAGCCGGTGGCCCCCACGGCGCCCATGGCGGTGTAGTGGTTGGGCATCGCGCTGTTCGCGTAGAACAGCGACAGCCACGGCGTCGCGTAGAGGGCTGCCGCCACCCAGGCGGCCGACGGCCGCTGCCGCACCACCCGCAACCACGGCCGGAAGCCGAGGTACAGCGCGAGGCTCGCCAGCAGCGTCATCCAGACCCGTAGCAGCAGCGTGGACCCGCTCCAGCCCGCCACCGGCACCAGCAGCAGCGGCACCCCGCGGGTGCGCGGCGAACTGAACGGAGTCTGCGGGCCGTGCGTGTCGAAGCGGCTGGCGTATACCAACTCGTCCCAGCCCAGCGGCAGCGTCAGCGGCACCAGCACCGCCGACAGCACGGCGAAGCCGGCACACACCACCAGCAGGCCGCGGTGGGCGCGTTGCCGTGCGCCGGCCGCTGCCCCCGCCTCCGGGAGCGCCGCGGGCACGGATCGCGCCCGCGCACCGCGGCGTGACGCGTCGGGCGGCCCGGACGCGGAGCTGCTCGGCCGGCGGGACAGGAGCGTGCGGAGCATGGGAGGTCACCCCGGGACCCGGTGCGGCGGCCCTTGCGGTGGCCACGCGGATCGCGGGGCAGAACACACCGAAAGGGGCTTTGGGTCGGTTCTCCGGACATTGTGTCAGTGGAGGGCGCCGGGCCACCTCTCCCGCGCCCGGCGCGGCTTCCGCCGTTCGTGCCCGGGCACCGTCCCCGGCACCGCTCGGCGTGCGGGGACCGGCATGTGCTCAGTCTCCTCGGAGGGTGGCCAGTTCCTGGCGGCGTTCCTCCACGCACCGCACCCAGCGGTCGCGCGTGGTCGGCTCGCCGTCGATCCACTGCGCTCGTGGCAAGGAGGCGGGAGCCGTTCCGCCGGTCATGAAGTGGGTGAGTTCCAGCAGGTAGGCGAACTCCGAACCTCGGACGTGTCGTCCGAGCGCCTCCCTCGCGTGGGCCAGCGGCGCGGGGTCCTCCCGCACGGCCGCGTGGAAGCACGCGGCGAGGCGGGCGTAGATGGCGGAGGAGGTCAGGCCCGCGGCCAGCGCTTCCTCCGCCAGCAGCCCTGCCCGTTCCGGCAGTTCCGGGTCGGCTCCCGCGTCGCAGAGCAACTCGGCGTTGCGCCGTTGGAAGTCCGCCCACCGTCCGGTGACCCCGCGCAGCATCTCCATGCTGCGGTCGATCTGCTCGCGTGCGCGGGAGCGGTCGCCGAAGGAGGCGGCGAAGGCGAGACAGGCCTGGGAGAGCGCGGCTTCTCCCGCTTCGGCGGCTGCGGTCGCCTCGTCGCGCCCTCGGGCGTAGGCCGCGCACGCCAGGGAGTGCCGGCCCTGGCTCCACCACAGGTCTCCGAGTGTTCGGTGGCGCCGTCCGCGGGGTCCCAGCCGGTCCACCGCCGCGAGGACGTCGGGGAAGCGACCGACGCGCCGGAACAGGTGGAGCAGGCCGCGGGCGGCGTCGGAGGCCATCCGACCGCCTCCGTCGACCACACGGCGCATCCCGCGCGTGGACTCCTCGATCCGGCCGAGGTCGCGTTCGCACTCGGCGCGGAAGTACTCCGCCAGTTCGCGCACGGCGGGTGTCGGGGAGCCGTGGTCGAGCACCCCGGTCAGTGCCTCGACCGTGAGGCCGCGATGCTGACGTTGCCGCCGGGCGACCGCGCTCAGCACGGTCGCCATCGACTCTGCGGGACTCCCCGTCACCGGGCCGCGGGAGGCCTCCGGGGTCTCCGGCGAGGCAGGCAGGTCCACGGGTTCCCAGACCATGGCGTGGACGTAGGCGTAGGCGGCCTCCTCCATCCAGCCGAGCGGCAGGGAGTGGTCCCGGGCAAGCCGCAGCCCCTGACGCAGGCAGCTGAGCAGCCTCGGGCGGTCCGCGTGCCGCTGCGCCGCGGCGACCTCGTCCCCCAGCGCGGCCAGGGCGCGCTCGGCGGCCCGTTGCCAGTCCGCGTCGCTCCAGCGGTCCTCGTCCGCGAGATCCGCCTCCTGCACGGCCGCGCGCACGAGGCCGTGCAACGAGTAGGGTCAGGGGGCGGCATCGTCCGCCTCGACGAACGGGCGCTGCACGAGGCGACGAGCCGGAGCCCCTGGTCGTTCGAACGGAACAGCGTGCGCAGGTCGGTGCGGGCCATCGAGTTCCCCCTCGGTGGTGGGTGCCTGCCCGGTCCATGGCAGTCACGCGGACACACACAGCGTGCACGAAGTGTAGTGGGGAGGGCAGGCCGGGCGGGAGATCGTGAGGTGCCGTCAGCCGCAGGGCATGTCCTCGGCGATACGGCTGAGGACGCGGCGCGTGATCGTTGCGTACTCCTCATCGGTACCGCTGCTGATCACGTGCACGTACCTGTTCTCCTCGCCATCCGAACAGGTGAGCCGGGTGACGACGGAGCGGTCGTATCGGGTCTCGTCGGTGCTCGGTCGGAGTGGTTCCCCCGGCTTCACCTGCACTGTCGACAGGACGTCCGCATACGTGAACGCCTTCAGCAGGGACGCCTCGTGCATGACGAGGGCGGAGAACTCACCGTGACGGCTGTCCTCGTCGTTCCGCAGGAGCGCGGTGCACCGTGCGAGGGGCGCACCCCGCAAGCCGCCCCGTTGCGAGAACCCGGGCCACTCACGGGCCCCAAAGCTCGGGGGGAGTTCGATGCCGCACGGGCGCCCCTTCTCGTCCGGGGCGACCGGGTGCGCGGCGGACCAGTCGAAGGAAGCGGGCACCGGGAAGGGCTCGCCGCCGCATGCGGCGGCCTTTCCGTTGCCCACGGTGAGCAGCATCTCGGCGGCCGTGTCCGCTGCGGCGTCCTCCGACTCCGGATCGGAGTCGACCGGCCCGGGCGTGGTCACACTGATCAGGGTGTTCTCACACTGCGGCAGGTGCAGCCACCCGTCGAAGTAGCGGCCCGCGGGCTTCACCATGCCGGGAAGACCCGGGCCGAGCGGGGTTCGTCCGAGGATCGACCAGTTCATGGTCTCCAGTGGCGTCTTCCTCACGGTGGCCGTCATTTCCCAGCCGTTGCCGGCCACCGTGCACATCGGGTCGCCGTGCTCGTCGGCCTGCTCCGTGACTTCCCATGGTCCGGCGTCCGCAGGCGCCGCCTCGGTGATCACCTCGCGGTCGATCGTTCCCCAACACGCCTGCTCCGGAAGACCGTCGTCCCAGGGCATTCGCACGTTTTCCAGAGTCGCGGCGATCAGGAGTACGCCCAGGACGGCGCCGGTGAAGAGCAGCCACGGGTATCCGACGTGCCGTCCGCCGATCTGCACGGGCCCTCCGAGTGACTGTTCGTACGCGCGCCGCCGAGGAGCCTAGCAAGGCAACCGACAGGTGGCCGGTCGGTGCCCGGTCGTGCGCCTGTGAAGTGATCGGCCGGTATTGATCAAGAAGTTATCGCGTCTGACCCGCGCTGCGGGCGGCGCGCAGCCGAGGGGCAGCGACGTGGTGCCCCTTCGCTGCCGCCGTCCGCCCCTGCGCCGAGGTCTGCGCTGTGGCCGTCGGCCGTCCGCACCCGCCGCCTCTGCCCGTGCTGCGGCTCCCCGGCGCCCCCGGCGGGCCACCGGGTAGGGTCGGGCCGGGACACGACAGGAGGCGGCAGCGTCCGGGGGAACCGCGCTGCCCGTCGCACGGGGGTATCCATGACGTGGCACGAGTGGGAACAGGCGAAGGCGGCCGCCGCCGAGCGGACCGCGGGCACCCGGTTGAACGCCGCGGCCGCCCAGGGCGGCGGAGGGGGCGGCGACGACGACGACCTGACCGTCCGCGACGACGAGTTGGGCGCGCTCGGCAACATGGCCTTCGACCTGCGCGGCCGCCTCGCCCGGGACGGGGCGCACGCCGAACGCGCGACGGCTGACGTCGCGGCCGAGCTGCGCTCGGACGGCCTGGAGACGGGGTCGGCACTCTCCGAACTGCACGACGCCTGGGACACCAAGCTCGGCACGCTCAAGGAGGCCTGCGCCCACATCTCGAACCACCTCGACTACAGCCGTGCCGAGCACGCCCGGGACGAGGAGGAGATCGAGACCAGGATGCGCAGTGCGGACGGGCAGCTCATGAGCGCCTCGCGCATCCACGACTTCATCAAGTGACGGGGGAGGACGTCTCGTGGTGACGTTCCAGGAACTCAGCGACCTGCGGTTGGGAAAGCTCAACACCGCGGTCACCGACTGGCAGCAGATGGTCGACAAGCTGGCACGCATCGCCGAGGGCGAGGACGGCGGCACCAGCGCGGCCGGTCTGGAGAAGAAGGCCGGGTCCGCCGACTGGAAGGGCCACAACGCAGCCGTCACCAAGCGGTTCGTGACCACGACGGCGGCCGAGTTCGACGACGTGGTCACCGCGGCGCGCAGTGTGCACACGGTCCTCAGCGGGGCGCACGCGAAGTTCACCCGACATCAGCAGGACCTCCGGGACGTGGTGGACCGGGCCGCGAAGAAGAACATCTACGTCAACGACAAGGGCGGCGCGCGGGCTTCGGTCCCTCCGCCGCACGTGGCCGGAGACGCGCAGATCGAGGTCCCCACCCAGGCCGAACTGGACGCGGTGGTCAAGGAGATCAGCGGCATTCTGACCGCCGCGACCGAGACCGACCGCACCACGGCGACGGCCCTGCGCTTCCACACCGAGGACCGCTACGACTTCCGCTCCGCCGGTTTCACCAGCTTCGACGGCGCGCAGCAGACGATCGAGGACTCCGACGAACTGGTCGCGCTCGGCGCGAAGGACCCGAGCGAGCTCAGCAACAAGGAACTCACCCGCTTCAACGACCTGCTGGCGAAGCACGACGGCGACCAAATCTTCGCCGAACGTGTCGCCACCGGTCTGGGCGCGGACCGGACGCTGGGGTTCTTCGCCAAGGCCGTGGACCTGGACACGTGGGAGTACCAGGGCGACGGCAACCCGCGCGAGGCGCGTGAGGCGCGCATGGAGCTGCTCGGCACCATGGAGACGCAGCTCGGCACGACTCTCGCGACCGCCAGCCACTCCGGCAGCGACGCGATGGACGCCTGGAAGGAACGCAGCATCGCGCTCGGCGGCCAGGAAGTGGCCGGCGACGGCAACAACACGCGGACCCGGGTGCACGGCTTCCAGGCCATGAGCAACCTGATGCGGCACGGCACCTACGGGGGCCGGTACCTCAACGACTACGGTGACGCGCTGGTCGCCTACGAGAAGGAGCACACCGGCGACGTGCGGGATCCGGGCCCCGGCGGACGCACTCGGGAGAACGTCCTGCCCTGGGACAGGATGCCGTCCTACGCCAGGATCGACGCCCTGCACCACGGCGACGGCAGGGACGCCGGCACCGATCCGATGACCGGTTTCATGCAGGCGCTGGCGCACAACCCGGACGCGTCGACGGACTTCTTCTCCTCGACCGACCCGCAGGACAACTCCGCCTGGGTGCTGGGCAACCGGCCCGAGTTCAACGACATCCCGCCGGACACGCTGGGTTACGGAAAGACCTCCGACGACTACACCGGCCCCAGCGCCGTGCACGAGGCCACCGGCTCCGCCCTCGTGTCCGCGGCCACGGGGAGGGAGCCCGGCGCGATGGAGCCGGCCGTCGAGCACACCGAGGCGCGCAAGCAGGTGCTCGACTTGGCGCTTGAGCACTTGGCCGACCGCGGCGAGGACGTTCCGCCGGAGCTCCGCATGCCCATGGCCACGGTCTTGATCAGCCATGGAGAAACGGTTCATGAAGCGATGAGTGACCTCAGCGGAGACCCTCCGCACGACAAGGACCATCTCATGGAGATCGCCAAACAGGTCTCCCGCGACCAGGACGCGAACGGCCACCTCGTGGCCGGACTGGACACGGCAATACGGCTGGAGTTCCGGGAGGACACGGACCACCCGGAGGACAGTCTGCATCGTGCCGGGCTAACGGTCGGCTTCCTGGAGGAAGTCCGGCACCAGGTCATCGGCGATCGGTTGGGGGATGAGCTGAGGGAAGTGGGTTGGGATGCGAGTTGGAAATACCATGGATTCGGCGGGTTGGTCGGTTTCATTCCTGGGGGCGGTGACCTGATTCAGCGCGGGGTGAATCTCGGCACTGATGCCCTCGCGGAGCAACAAGAGGATCGCCTTACGGAGTCGGCAGAAGAGGAAAGTGCCGGTGTCTACGGCCGACGGAACAAGCAGCTGGTTGCTCTGGCCGACGACTGGTACGAGGTGAACAGTGAGTGGGCGGAAGGGCGGGTCGACTACTCCGAGGAATCGGGCATCTATCGAAAGATCACGGCGATGGCGAATGACGGGAACCAAGATGTGGAGAATGCCGCAGGTGACCCGGGGTGAGAATTGTGAAAACTTATTCTCTGGCCGTTTTTGTGGCGGGAACAGCCGCTCTTCTTACTTCCTGCTCCGGTGGTGGCCGGGAGTACGCGGTGCCGGAGACGGTGTGCGGTGTCACGATGCGGGAGCAGACGGTGTCACCCTTCCTGCCCGACGGTGAGTCGGTGTCGGAGCGAGGTGAAGTGTTCTCCAGTAAATTCGCCCCTTGCTGGCTCTCGATCGACGGGGAAAGCGCAGTCAGTATCATTCATATCCCTCTGTCGAAGTTCGAGGACCCGAGGGTCGGGGCCGAGACCCTCCGTTTTCCGAACATCTCCGAAATGAATGACCTGCCCTTCGAGGGCGAGGGGGTCCTCGCTGACGACGCCAGTATCGCCACCGCTGAATGCGGTGGTTCCGGACCTCCTTACCTGAGCGTGCAGGTCGAGGTCGACAGCGGCATCCCGGAGGAGGTCGGGGCGCGCCGGAATTCGTTGCGTGCCTTCACCGTGCAGTACCTGGAAGGTGCAATGCGTGAGAACGGCTGCCAGTCGTAGTCGAACCGGGCGCGGAGGAGCAAGGAACCGTCGGAGGGAGGGACATGCTGCATGCCGGTAACCGAAGGACCGGGTGGTCGTTCGTCGCCTCGCAGCCGTCACTCACGGGCCTCGTCGTGGCCTTGGCTGTCGGCTGCGGAGGGGAGGGCCGGGAGTACGCGGTGCCGGAGACGGTGTGCGGCGTCTCGATGCGGGAGGACGTCGTCGCGCCGCTGCTGCCCGAGGGCGGCGAGCTGCGGGAGGGCGGCGCGTCGCTGCCCGAGACCCGTGACGACTGCTGGTTGGGGGTGGACGACGAGGACGTCCTCGTCCTGACCTTCAGTCCGGTCGAGGACGTCCACGATCCGATGGGCGACGAGGCCGAGTGGAAGCTGGCCGACCGCAGCGAGATCAAGGACCTGCCGTTCCGCGGGGCGGGGGCACTCGGGGACAGCAGCGCCATGATCACGGCCGAGTGCGGCGGCACGGGGCCGCCTCACCTGGTCGTCGACGTCGAGGTGCCCGAGGACGTGACCCCGGACGTCGCACAGCGGCGGGCCGACGTCCGCGACTTCTCAACCGACTACGTGGCCGGCGCACTGCGGGAACTCGGCTGCGACACGTAACCGGCAACGCGGCCCGAACCCGGACCCCGAACCCGAGGCTGAACCTCGAACCCGAGCCGGGACCCCGAGCCCCGGGCATGGCACCCGGCGCCACCCGTAGGAGTGAGGCGGGACACGTCCCGGGGCGGCGGCAACCTCCGCACCGTGCTCGGCCCTCACCCGTACGTGTGGTACGGGCTGCTGATGGGTACGCTGGCCAGTGCCGGCCCGCGCTCGGCCGTTCGGGGGCAGCCCTGCGGAGCGGGGGCCGATTGGCATGGGCTCTGCCCCATATGGCACACTGTCCAGGTTGCTCGGTTGAGTGCCGATGCTGTGCGCCTCCCGCCGGGAGGACCGGAAGCTAGTCCCTGTGTACTCGTCGCTCCTCATCAGGTGCGGAAGTACGGGAATCTTCCGGGAAGCGCAGGAGGGGCTTCCAGCCAGGCATCCGGTGGGTTTCTTCCCCCAAATCCTCTCCCGCAAGGGAAATGTGCCGGGAAAATCCGGACGGGGATGCGACACGCCCGACCGCGTGGGTCGGGGGTCACGCAGGCGGGAACCGCCGGGTTCCAGAGCGTTACGAGAGACAGGACTACGAAGCAGCCATGGCGGGACAGAAGATCCGCATCCGGCTCAAGGCCTACGACCACGAGGTCATCGACAACTCGGCGAAGAAGATCGTCGAGACGGTGACGCGCACTGGTGCGTCAGTCGCAGGCCCGGTGCCGCTGCCCACTGAGAAGAACGTGTACTGCGTCATCAAGTCGCCGCACAAGTACAAGGACGCGCGCGAGCACTTCGAGATGCGCACCCACAAGCGTCTGATCGACATTCTCGACCCGACGCCCAAGACCGTTGACTCGTTGATGCGCCTCGACCTTCCGGCCGGCGTCGACATCGAGATCAAGCTCTGAGGGGTGTCGGAAGAAAATGACTAAGCAGATGAAGGGCGTCCTGGGCGAGAAGCTCGGCATGACCCAGGTCTGGGACGAGAACAACCGTGTCGTCCCGGTCACCGTGGTCAAGGCCGGCCCCTGCGTCGTCACCCAGGTGCGCAGTGCAGACAGGGACGGCTACGAAGCCGTCCAGATCGCCTTCGGCGAGATCGACCCGCGCAAGGTGAACAAGCCCCTCAAGGGCCACTTCACCAAGGCCGACGTCACTCCCCGTCGCCACCTCGTGGAGCTCCGCACCGCGGACGCCACCGAGTACACGCTCGGCCAGGAGATCACCGCTGAGGTGTTCGACTCCGGCGTGAAGGTCGACGTGACCGGTAAGTCCAAGGGCAAGGGCACCGCCGGTGTCATGAAGCGTCACGGCTTCCACGGCGGCAAGGCCTCCCACGGCGCGCACCGCGTGCACCGCAAGCCGGGTTCCATCGGTGGCTGTGCCACCCCGGGCCGCGTGTTCAAGGGCATGCGGATGGCCGGCCGTATGGGCAACGAGCGGGTCACCACCCAGAACCTGACCGTCCATGCCGTTGACGCGGACAAGGGCCTGCTGCTCATCAAGGGCGCGGTTCCGGGTCCGAACGGCGGCCTCGTCCTGGTCCGTTCCGCGGCCAAGGGGGCCTGAGGTAACGATGAGCAGCATTGACATCCTTTCGCCGGCAGGCGACAAGGCCGGGACCGTCGAGCTCCCCGAGGAGATCTTCGACGTGCAGGTCAGCGTTCCGCTGATCCACCAGGTCGTCGTCGCACAGCTGGCTGCTGCCCGACAGGGCACGCACAAGACCAAGACCCGCGGTGAGGTCCGCGGCGGTGGGCGCAAGCCCTACCGCCAGAAGGGCACCGGCCGCGCCCGCCAGGGCTCGACCCGCGCGCCCCAGTTCGCCGGCGGTGGCGTCGTGCACGGTCCCGTGCCGCGCGACTACAGCCAGCGGACCCCGAAGAAGATGAAGGCCGCCGCCCTGCGCGGTGCCCTCTCGGACCGGGCCCGCCACAACCGCATCCACGTCGTCTCCGGCGTGGTCGAGGGTGACGCGTCCACGAAGGCCGCCCGGACCCTGTTCGGCAGGATCAGCGAGCGCAAGAACCTGCTCCTGGTCGTCGAGCGGGCCGACGAGGCCGCGTGGCTGTCCGCCCGCAACCTGCCCCAGGTGCACATCCTGGAGCCGGGGCAGCTCAACACGTACGACGTGCTCGTCTCCGACGACGTGGTCTTCACCCAGGCCGCCTACGAGGCCTTCCTGGCCGGACCGGCCAAGGCCGGCAAGGCCGTCGCCTCCGAGGCCGAGCTCGAGGGCTCTGAAGGGAGCGCCGCCTGATGAGTGAAACCGCCACCGAGAAGGCAGCCGGGACCGCCGTCAAGGCAGAGGTCGCGGCCGGCGTCGGTGTCACCAGCAAGACCTTCACGGACCCCCGTGACATCCTGGTCAAGCCGGTGGTCTCCGAGAAGAGCTACGCGCTGCTGGACGAGAACAAGTACACGTTCATCGTCGACCCGCGTGCGAACAAGACCCAGATCAAGCAGGCCGTCGAGACGGTCTTCTCGGTCAAGGTCACCGGGGTCAACACGATCAACCGGCAGGGCAAGCGCAAGCGCACCCGCACCGGTTTCGGCAAGCGCGCCGACACGAAGCGCGCCATCGTGACCCTCGCCGAGGGCGACCGTATCGACATCTTCGGCGGCCCGGTCTCCTAAACGGAGGTCGAGTCGTCCGATATCGGACGAGGACTGAGAAATGGGTATCCGCAAGTACAAGCCGACGACTCCGGGCCGTCGTGGCTCCAGCGTCGCCGACTTCGTCGAGGTCACGCGGTCCACGCCGGAGAAGTCGCTGGTCCGCCCCCTGCACAGCAAGGGCGGCCGTAACAACGCCGGTCGTGTGACCGTCCGCCACCAGGGCGGTGGCCACAAGCGCGCCTACCGCGTGATCGACTTCCGTCGTCACGACAAGGACGGCGTGCCGGCCAAGGTCGCGCACATCGAGTACGACCCCAACCGCACCGCGCGCATCGCGCTGCTGCACTACGCCGACGGCGAGAAGCGCTACATCCTCGCGCCGGCCGGCCTGAAGCAGGGCGACCGCATCGAGAACGGCCCGAGCGCCGACATCAAGCCGGGCAACAACCTTGCCCTGCGCAACATCCCCGTCGGTACCGTGCTGCACGCCATCGAGCTGCGGCCCGGTGGGGGCGCGAAGTTCGCCCGTTCCGCGGGTGCCGCCGTGCAGCTGCTCGCGCGGGAGGGCCGCATGGCCCACCTGCGCATGCCGTCCGGAGAGATCCGGCTGGTGGACGTGCGCTGTCGCGCCACTGTGGGCGAGGTCGGCAACGCCGAGCAGTCGAACATCAACTGGGGCAAGGCCGGCCGGATGCGCTGGAAGGGCGTTCGCCCGACCGTCCGCGGTGTGGTCATGAACCCGATCGACCACCCGCACGGTGGTGGTGAGGGTCGTACCTCCGGTGGTCGCCACCCGGTGTCGCCGTGGGGCCAGAAGGAAGGACGTACTCGCTCGCCGAAGAAGGCCAGCAACAAGTACATCGTCCGCCGCCGCAAGACGAACAAGAAGCGCTAGGAGCGGGTTAAAGATGCCGCGCAGTCTCAAGAAGGGGCCCTTCGTCGACGACCACCTGAGCAAGAAGGTGGACGTGCAGAACGAGGCCGGCTCCAAGAACGTCATCAAGACCTGGTCCCGCCGCTCCATGATCGTCCCGGCCATGCTCGGCCACACGATCGCGGTGCACGACGGCCGCAAGCACGTCCCGGTGTTCGTCACCGAGTCGATGGTCGGCCACAAGCTTGGCGAGTTCGCGCCGACCCGCACTTTCCGGGGCCACGTCAAGGACGACCGCAAGTCGCGTCGTCGCTGACCGGCGGAGTGCGAAGACTATGACTCACACCGAAGGGACAACCATGGAAGCCAGGGCCCAGGCGCGCTATGTGCGCGTCACGCCCATGAAGGCCCGCCGGGTGGTGGACCTCATCCGTGGCATGGATGCCACGGAGGCTCAGGCGGTCCTGCGTTTCGCTGCGCAGGCCGCGACCGTGCCGGTCGGCAAGGTGCTCGACAGCGCCATCGCCAACGCCGCGCACAACTACGAGCACACCGACGCCGGCAGCCTCGTCATCTCCGAGGCCTATGTCGACGAGGGCCCGACCCTGAAGCGGTTCCGTCCGCGCGCCCAGGGCCGTGCCTACCGGATCCGTAAGCGGACCAGCCACATCACGGTGGTCGTCAGCAGCAAGGAAGGAACCCGGTAATGGGCCAGAAGGTTAACCCGCACGGGTTCCGGCTCGGCATCACCACCGACTTCAAGTCCCGGTGGTACGCCGACAAGCTGTACAAGGACTACGTCAAGGAGGACGTCGAGATCCGCCGCCTGCTCACGCAGGGCATGGAGCGGGCCGGCATCTCCAAGGTCGAGATCGAGCGGACCCGTGACCGTGTCCGCGTCGACGTTCACACCGCCCGTCCGGGCATCGTGATCGGCCGTCGTGGTGCCGAGGCCGAGCGGATCCGCGGCAAGCTCGAGAAGCTGACCGGCAAGCAGATCCAGTTCAACATCCTTGAGGTGAAGAACCCCGAGACGGACGCTCAGCTGGTGGCCCAGGCCGTCGCCGAGCAGCTCTCCTCGCGGGTCTCCTTCCGTCGCGCCATGCGCAAGAGCATGCAGTCGACGCTGAAGGCCGGAGCCAAGGGCATCAAGATCCAGTGCGGTGGCCGTCTCGGCGGCGCCGAGATGTCCCGCTCGGAGTTCTACCGCGAGGGCCGTGTGCCCCTGCACACCCTCCGGGCGAACGTCGACTACGGCTTCTTCGAGGCCAAGACCACCTTCGGCCGGATCGGCGTGAAGGTGTGGATCTACAAGGGCGACGTCAAGAACATCGCCGAGGTCCGCGCCGAGAACGCGGCGGCCCGTGCCGGCAACCGTCCGTCGCGCGGCGGCGGCGGTGGCGGCAACGACCGTCCGCGTCGCGGTGGCGAGCGCGGCGGCCGCGGCCGCAAGCCGCAGCAGTCAGCGCAGTCCGAGTCGTCCGCAGCCCCCAAGGCTGAGGCGACCGCGGCTGCCGCTCCGGCTGCCGAGGCCGCGTCCACTTCTACCGGCGGAACGGAGGCCTGACCGTCATGCTGATCCCGCGCAGGGTCAAGCACCGCAAGCAGCACCACCCGAAGCGCAGCGGTATGGCCAAGGGCGGTACCGAGCTCGCCTTCGGTGAGTTCGGTATCCAGGCGGTCACCCCCGCTTACGTGACGAACCGGCAGATCGAGGCAGCTCGTATCTCCATGACCCGTCACATCAAGCGTGGCGGCAAGGTCTGGATCAACATCTACCCGGACCGTCCGCTCACGAAGAAGCCGGCCGAGACCCGCATGGGTTCCGGCAAGGGTTCGCCGGAGTGGTGGATCGCGAACGTCAAGCCCGGTCGGGTGATGTTCGAGCTGTCCTACCCGAACGAGAAGATTGCTCGTGAGGCGCTGATCCGCGCTGCTCACAAGCTTCCGATGAAGTGCCGGATCGTGCGGCGCGAGGCAGGTGAGTCGTGATGACGGCCGGTACCCAGGCCAGCGAGCTGCGCGAGCTGGGCAACGAGGAGCTCGTTGCGAAGCTGCGCGAGGCCAAGGAGGAGCTGTTCAAGCTCCGTTTCCAGGCGGCGACCGGACAGCTCGAGAACAACGGCCGGCTCAAGGCCGTCCGCAAGGACATCGCCCGGATCTACACCCTGATGCGTGAGCGCGAGCTCGGTATCGAGACGGTGGAGAGCGCCTGATGAGCGAGACGAATGTGACTGAGAACAAGCAGCGCGGCTTCCGCAAGACCCGTGAGGGCCTTGTCGTCAGCGACAAGATGGACAAGACCGTCGTCGTCGCTGTCGAGGACCGCGTCAAGCACGCCCTGTACGGCAAGGTCATCCGCCGTACCAACAAGCTCAAGGCGCACGACGAGCAGAACGCCGCGGGTATCGGTGACCGTGTCCTCCTGATGGAGACCCGGCCGCTGTCCGCGACCAAGCGCTGGCGCATCGTCGAGATCCTCGAGAAGGCGAAGTAACCCATCCCCCGAGTTCGCTCGGGACTAGTTCCGCCAGGCTCGGCAGGGGCCGCCCGTTCGCGGGAGCCCCTGCCGGGAACCGGCAGACGATCAGGAGATAGACGTGATCCAGCAGGAGTCGCGACTGCGTGTCGCCGACAACACTGGTGCGAAGGAGATCCTTTGCATCCGTGTTCTCGGCGGCTCGGGTCGCCGCTACGCGGGCATCGGTGACGTGATCGTCGCCACCGTGAAGGACGCGATCCCCGGTAGCAACGTGAAGAAGGGCGACATCGTCAAGGCGGTCATCGTGCGCACCGTGAAGGAGCGCCGCCGCCCGGACGGTTCGTACATCCGCTTCGACGAGAACGCCGCAGTCGTCCTCAAGAACGAAGGCGACCCCCGCGGCACCCGTATCTTCGGCCCGGTGGGCCGTGAGCTGCGCGAGAAGAAGTTCATGAAGATCATCTCGCTCGCGCCGGAGGTGCTGTGAGCATGAAGATCAAGAAGGGCGACCTGGTTCAGGTCATCACCGGTAAGGACAAGGGCAAGCAGGGCAAGGTCATCGTGGCCTACCCCCGCGAGGACCGGGTCCTGGTCGAGGGTGTCAACCGGGTCAAGAAGCACACCAAGGCCGGCCAGACCGCTCGTGGCTCCAAGACCGGTGGCATCGTGACGACCGAGGCCCCGATCCACGTGAGCAATGTGTCGCTCGTGGTGGAGAAGGACGGCAACAAGGTCGCCACGCGCGTCGGGTACCGCTTCGACGAGGACGGCAACAAGATCCGCGTTGCCAAGCGGACCGGTGAGGACATCTGATGAGCGCCACTACCGCGAACCTCCCGCGCCTCAAGCAGCGCTACCGTGAAGAGATTCAGGGCAAGCTGCGCGAAGAGTTCACGTACGAGAACGTCATGCAGACCCCGGGTCTGTCCAAGATCGTGGTCAACATGGGTGTGGGCGACGCCGCCCGCGACTCCAAGCTGATCGAGGGCGCGATCCGCGACCTCACCACGATCACCGGTCAGAAGCCGGCCGTGACGAAGGCCCGCAAGTCCATCGCCCAGTTCAAGCTGCGCGAGGGCCAGCCGATCGGCTGCCACGTCACCCTGCGGGGCGACCGGATGTGGGAGTTCCTGGACCGCACGCTGTCGCTCGCACTGCCGCGCATCCGCGACTTCCGCGGTCTGTCGCCGAAGCAGTTCGACGGCCGCGGGAACTACACCTTCGGTCTGACGGAGCAGGTCATGTTCCACGAGATCGATCAGGACAAGATCGACCGGGTCCGGGGCATGGACATCACCGTGGTCACCACGGCGACCAATGACGACGAGGGCCGCGCCCTGCTGCGTCACCTCGGCTTCCCGTTCAAGGAGAACTGAGCATGGCGAAGAAGGCTCTGATCGCAAAGGCCGCTCGCAAGCCGAAGTTCGCTGTGCGTGCGTACACCCGCTGCCAGCGTTGCGGCCGGCCGCACTCCGTCTACCGCAAGTTCGGCCTGTGCCGTGTGTGCCTTCGTCAGATGGCACACCGCGGCGAGCTGCCGGGCGTCACCAAGAGCTCCTGGTAACCCTTCCTCGGAAGGTTTTCCCGGAACTCTCGGTAAGCATCCTGGCCGGCGGGAGCCCGCCCCACATGCCGTAGGCTTGGGGGGTTGGGCGCCCGCCGCCCGTGACCCACGCGGGCACCGCCCGCCAAAAGTCGCTTACTACGCCGTAGGTCCCCGCGCCGCACCCGTCCCGCCACTGAGCGGGGAGAGGGATGGCGCAGACAGGAAACCCCGGCGAGAGAGGCCGAAGGCCATCACATGACCATGACCGATCCGATCGCAGACATGCTCACTCGTCTGCGGAACGCGAACTCGGCTTACCACGACGACGTCGTGATGCCGCACAGCAAGATCAAGTCGCACATCGCGGAGATCCTCCAGCAGGAGGGCTTCATCACCGGCTGGAAGGTCGAGGACGCCCCCGTGGGCCAGAGCCTCGTCCTGGAGCTGAAGTTCGGCCCGAACCGCGAGCGCTCGATCGCCGGCATCAAGCGTATTTCCAAGCCGGGCCTTCGGGTCTACGCAAAGTCCACCAGCATGCCCAAGGTGCTCGGCGGTCTCGGAGTGGCGATCATCTCGACGTCGCACGGACTCCTCACCGACAAGCAGGCGAGCAAGAAGGGCGTGGGTGGGGAAGTCCTCGCCTACGTCTGGTAGCGGAAGGGAACGGAGGAAAAGCCATGTCGCGAATCGGCAAGCTCCCCATCCAGGTTCCCGCCGGTGTGGACGTCACCATCGAGGGCCGGACGGTAGCGGTGAAGGGCCCCAAGGGCTCTCTCTCGCACACCGTCGCGGCGCCCATCGAGGTCGCCAAGGGTGAGGACGGCGCCGTTGTCGTCGCCCGCCCGAACGACGAGAGTCGGAACAGGGCCCTGCACGGCCTGTCCCGCACGCTGGTGGCGAACATGATCACTGGCGTGACCGAGGGATTCAGCAAGCGTCTCGAAATCAGCGGTGTCGGTTACCGCGTCCAGGCGAAGGGCTCCAACCTGGAGTTCGCGCTCGGATACAGCCACCCGATCGTGGTGGAGGCCCCCGAGGGCATCTCCTTCGCGGTCGAGTCGCCGACCAAGCTGAGCGTCGCAGGCATCGACAAGCAGAAGGTCGGTGAAGTCGCCGCCAACATCCGCAAGCTGCGGAAGCCCGACCCGTACAAGGCCAAGGGTGTCAAGTACGAGGGCGAAGTCATCCGCCGCAAGGTCGGAAAGGCTGGTAAGTAAGCCATGGCATTCGGCGTCAAGATCGCCAAGGGCGATGCCTACAAGCGGGCCGCCGCCAAGCGCCGTCACATCCGGATCCGGAAGAAGCTCTCGGGTTCCCCCGAGCGTCCGCGCCTGGTCGTGACCCGCTCCAACCGTCACATGGTCGCGCAGGTCGTCGACGACATCGCGGGCCACACGCTGGCCTCCGCTTCGTCGCTGGACGCTTCCGTCCGCGGCGAGGGGGACAAGAGCGCGCAGGCCAAGCAGGTCGGTGCGCTCCTCGCCGAGCGGGCCAAGGCCGCGGGTATCGAAGCGGTCGTGTTCGACCGCGGTGGCAACAAGTACGCCGGGCGCATCGCCGCTCTGGCGGATGCCGCCCGCGAGGCCGGGCTCAAGTTCTGAGCCGGTCCCTACGCACAGCGGACAAACGAGAGAGGTAATTCCAATGGCTGGACCCCAGCGTCGCGGTGGCGGCGCCGGTGGCGGCGAGCGGCGGGACCGTAAGGACCGGCGGGATGGCGGCCAAGCTGCCGACAAGACCGCGTACGTCGAGCGGGTCGTCGCGATCAACCGCGTCGCCAAGGTTGTGAAGGGTGGTCGTCGCTTCAGCTTCACCGCGCTGGTCGTGGTGGGCGACGGTGACGGCACCGTAGGTGTCGGATACGGCAAGGCGAAGGAGGTTCCGGCCGCCATCGCCAAGGGTGTCGAGGAGGCCAAGAAGAGCTTCTTCAAGGTCCCCCGGATCCAGGGCACCATTCCGCACCCCTTCCAGGGTGAGGAGGCAGCCGGAGTCGTGCTGCTCAAGCCGGCGTCCCCCGGTACCGGTGTGATCGCCGGTGGCCCGGTGCGTGCCGTGCTGGAGTGCGCGGGCATCCACGACGTGCTGAGCAAGTCGCTCGGTTCGTCCAACCCGATCAACATCGTGCACGCCACGGTGGCCGCTCTGAAGGGCCTGCAGCGCCCCGAGGAGATCGCCGCCCGTCGTGGACTGCCGCTGGAGGATGTCGCCCCCGCCGCATTGCTGCGGGCGCGGGCTGGGGTGAGTGCGTGATGGCTCAGCTCAAAATCACCCAGACGAAGTCTGTGATCGGTACGAAGCAGAACCACCGCGACACGCTGCGGACCCTGGGTCTGAAGCGCGTCCGCGATGTGGTCGTCAAGGATGACCGCCCCGAGTTCCGCGGCATGGTGCACACCGTGCGGCACCTCGTGACGGTCGAGGAGGTCGACTGAGATGGCGGATGACAAGCCGCTGAAGGTCCACAACCTCCGTCCGGCCCCGGGCGCCAAGACCGCCAAGACCCGTGTGGGTCGTGGTGAGGCGTCGAAGGGTAAGACGGCCGGTCGTGGCACCAAGGGCACGAAGGCCCGCTACCAGGTTCCCGAGCGCTTCGAGGGCGGGCAGATGCCGCTGCACATGCGGCTGCCCAAGCTCCGGGGCTTCAAGAACCCGTTCAAGACCGAGTACCAGGTCGTCAACCTGGACAAGCTCGCCGCCCTCTACCCCGAGGGGGGCGAGGTCACCGTGACCGGCCTGGTCGACAGGGGCGCGGTTCGCAAGAACCAGCCCGTCAAGGTGCTCGGCTCCGGTGACGTCTCCGTGGCGCTCCAGGTGACGGTCAACGCCGTCTCCGGTTCCGCCAAGGAGAAGATCACCGCCGCCGGCGGCACCGTCACCGAGCTCGCCTGAGCACGTTGATGTCACACCAACCGGGGATGCCCAGGAACGGGCATCCCCGGTTGGTCGTTCCACGGGGGGCCCTGTCGCCGGTAAGGTAACGGGCACTGCCCGCAATCGTGCTGCCCATCGGCGCGGGCGCGGGCGGCATTTCCCATCCGTCGTTACTCAAGACCGTCACCTCTCGCGTAGGACGCGGGGGCCGCAGGAGGTACCGTGCTCAGCGCGTTCACCCGGGCGTTCAAGACGCCGGACCTGCGCAAGAAGCTGTTGTTCACGCTGGGCATCATCGTGCTCTTCCGGCTGGGAGCGCATGTCCCGGTCCCTGGCGTCAGCTACGAGAATGTCCAGGTCTGCATGGACGAGGCCCAGAACGACAGCCAGGGCCTCTTCGACCTCGTCAACATGTTCAGCGGCGGCGCGTTGATGCAGATCACCATCTTCGCGCTCGGCATCATGCCGTACATCACCGCGAGCATCATCCTCCAGTTGCTGGTCGTGGTCATCCCGAGGTTGGAGGCCCTGAAGAAGGAGGGGCAGTCCGGCCAGGCGAAGATCACCCAGTACACCCGCTACCTCACCGTCGCGCTCGCGGTGCTCCAGGCCACCGGCCTGGTGGCGACCGCTCGCAGCGGCAGCCTGTTCCAGGGCTGCACGGTCGGCACCGAGATCGTGCCCAACGACTCCCTGTTCACCATCGTCTCGATGGTCATCACGATGACCGCCGGCTGCACCCTGATCATGTGGCTGGGCGAGCTGGTGACCGACCGCGGCATCGGCAACGGCATCTCGATCCTGATGTTCGTCTCGATCGCCGCCGGCTTCCCGTCCGCGCTGTGGGCCATCAAGAGCTCCGGTGAACTGGCCGGAGGATGGATCGAGTTCGGTGTGGTGATCGTCTGCGGTCTGGCCATGGTCGGCCTGGTCGTCTTCGTCGAGCAGGCCCAGCGCCGGATCCCGGTCCAGTACGCGAAGCGCATGATCGGCCGCCGGTCGTACGGCGGTACGTCCACGTACATCCCGCTCAAGGTGAACCAGGCCGGTGTGATCCCGGTCATCTTCGCGTCCTCGCTGCTCTACATCCCGGCGCTGATCGTCTCCTTCAGCGGGTCGACGGCCGGATGGGCGGACTGGATCCAGAACAACTTCCAGAGCCAGGACGCGCCGGTCTACGTCATCACGTACTTCGTACTGATCGTGTTCTTCGCCTTCTTCTACGTCTCCATCTCCTTCAACCCCGAAGAAGTTGCAGACAACATGAAGAAGTATGGTGGTTTCATCCCGGGTATCCGGGCCGGCCGTCCCACGGCTGAGTACCTGAGCTACGTGCTGAACCGCATCACGTGGCCCGGAGCCCTCTACCTGGGTCTGATCGCTCTGGTTCCGACCGTTGCGCTGATCGCGTTCAACGCCAACCAGAATTTCCCGTTCGGCGGGACGAGCATCCTGATCATCGTGGGCGTCGGTCTGGAGACCGTGAAGCAGATTGAGAGCCAACTCCAGCAGCGCAACTACGAAGGGTTCCTCCGCTGATGCGTATCCTCCTCGTTGGACCGCCTGGTGCAGGCAAGGGCACGCAGGCCGCGCTGCTCGCCCAGAACTTCGGAATCCCGCACATCTCGACCGGTGACCTCTTCCGCGCCAACATCAACCAGGGCACCCCGCTGGGGCAGCAGGCGAAGGCATTCATGGACGAGGGCCGGCTGGTGCCCGACGAGGTCACCATCGGGATGGCCAAGGACCGCATGGAGCAGGCGGACGCCGGGGAGGGCTTCCTGCTGGACGGCTTCCCGAGGAACGTCGCCCAGGCCGAGGCGCTGGACGGCATCCTCCGGGACGCCGGGTTGTCGCTGGACGCGGTGCTGGACCTGGAGGTCCCCGAGGACGAAGTGGTCAAGCGGATCGCCGGCCGCCGGATGTGCCGCAAGGACAGCAGCCACATCTTCCACGTGGACTACACGCCCTCCAGCGCCGACGGGCAGTGCGACGTCTGCGGCGGCGACCTCTACCAGCGGGAGGACGACCGGGAGGACACCGTCCGCAAGCGCCTGGAGGTCTACCACACCGAGACCGAGCCGATCATCGACTACTACAAGGCCCAGGGCCTGGTGACGACGATCTCCGCGCTCGCCGAGGTGCCCGAGGTGACCGACCGCGCGATGGCCGCACTCGACAGCGGCCGCTAGCGCCGCGGAGCGGGCGGGCCACCGAGGTCCGGCCCGCCCCGCCGGTCGCGACAGTACGTCCCGCTGCGGCGGTGGTGCCCCTCTCCGGGCGCCGCCGCCGTATCGTGTGGTGGGGGCCCGTTCGGGCCCCGCCGCAGCCCGGCGGTGATCCGCGGCACGTCATGTGAGGAGGCGTCAGTTCCATGGTGGAGATCAAGACCCCGGAGCAGATCGCGAAGATGCGTGAGGCGGGGCTGGTCGTCGCCGCGATGCACCGGGAGTGCAAGGCGGCCGCAGTGCCCGGGGCCACCACCAAGGACCTGGACGAGGTCGCGGCCAAGGTGCTGGCCGACCACGGTGCCAAGCCGAACTTCCTCGGCTACGGGGGCTTCCCCGGCAACATCTGCACCTCGGTGAACGAGGTCGTCGTGCACGGCATCCCCGACCGTGAGACCGTGCTGCGGGACGGCGACCTGCTGTCGATCGACGCCGGCGCGATCATCGACGGCTGGCACGGCGACGCCGCCCTCACGGTCTTCGTGGGGGAGGGCCACGCGCCGGAGCTGGTGGAGCTGAGCCGGGTGACGGAGGAGTCCCTGTGGGCAGGCATCGCCGCGATGCGCAAGGGCAACCGGCTGTCCGACATCTCCAAGGCCATCGAGGGGTACATCCGGCGGCAGCCCCGGCCGAGCTCGGGCAAGTACGGCATCGTGGAGGACTACGGCGGGCACGGCATCGGCACCGAGATGCACATGGACCCGCACCTGCTGAACTACGTCGACCGGCGTCGCGGCCGGGGGCCGAAGCTGGTGCCCGGGATGTGCCTCGCGATCGAGCCGATGGTCTCCCTCGGCACGGCCAGGACCCACGTCCTGGAGGACGACTGGACGGTCAAGACGGACGACGGGAGCTGGGCCAGCCACTGGGAGCACTCGGTGGCCCTGACCGAGGACGGCCCGCTGGTGCTCACCGCCGTGGACGGCGGCGCTGCGAAGCTGGCGGAGTACGGCGTCCGTACGGCACCGGACCCGCTGGGCTGACACGGTGGCGTGGTGCCCCGGTGGCGCGAAGCTGCACGGGGCTCGGAGGGGCTGGGCCCGAGGTCGGCGGAGTGGTTCCGCGCGTCCGGCGGGCGGGTCCGCGGAGCCGTCGGTCCGGTGATCCGGAGCGGGCGCCCGGGCGGAGCACCCATCTGCCCGATTCGGGCGGAAACGGCTTAACGATCATGGTTTCCGGGGACAATCCCAGGATTCGTTTTTCCCGGGGCGCTGACGTAGACTAGTGCGTCGGTCCTGGTGTATCGGTATGCCCGGGACCGAACACTGGTAGCCGATCCCGGAAGGTGAAGCGCTCAAGCATGGCCAAAAAACAAGGGGCCATCGAGATCGAGGGCACCGTCGTCGAGTCTCTCCCGAACGCGATGTTCAAGGTGGAGCTCCAGAACGGGCACCAGGTCCTCGCGCACATCAGCGGCAAGATGCGGATGCACTACATCCGTATCCTTCCCGACGACAGGGTCGTGGTGGAGCTGTCTCCCTACGACCTGACGCGTGGACGGATCGTCTACCGCTACAAGTAGCTCGAGCCGGCATCTCACATCCGTGGGGTGGTGGCCTGACCCGGAGAACCTCACATCCCATGAAGGTCAAGCCGAGCGTCAAGAAGATCTGCGACAAGTGCAAGGTGATCCGCCGTCACGGCCGGGTCATGGTCATCTGCGACAACCTGCGCCACAAGCAGCGCCAGGGCTGAAGCAGAACCACCGAGCACCCGCGGTACTTCGCGCGACGCAAGCGAACACGTAAAAACGCAGTCACCCGCTCCCACGCCTCGCGTGGGGACGACACCCCCGGTCGGAGGCCGGGGACCCGGCTCGTAACGCCACTGAGCATTGCGGGAACGGTGCTGCGTCAGACCTCCGCCACTCATCAGGAGCCACATCCATGGCACGCCTTTCCGGCGTTGACCTTCCGCGCGAGAAGCGCGTGGAGGTCGCCCTCACCTACGTCTTCGGCATCGGTCGCACCCGATCCCAGGAGGCGCTGAGCAACACCGGTGTGAACCCGGACACTCGTGTCCGCGACCTCGCCGAGGAAGACCTCATCAAGCTTCGCGAGTACGTGGACGCGAACTTCCAGACCGAGGGCGACCTCCGCCGCGAGATCCAGGCCGACATCCGCCGCAAGGTCGAGATCGGCAACTACGAGGGTCTGCGTCACCGCCGGGGTCTCCCCGTCCGCGGTCAGCGCACCAAGACCAACGCTCGTACCCGCAAGGGTCCGCGTCGCGCCATCGCCGGCAAGAAGAAGCCGGGCAAGAAGTAGTCCGCACCGGACGCAACTGCGGGTCGGCCAGAGCATCGGCCACGGCGCCACTTTTGGCGGAACTCGCACGTCACAGCGGTCCGAGATGCAGGACCGACCACCTCCACGGGAGTAAAACCATATGCCTCCGAAGGGCCGTACGGCGGGCGCCAAGAAGGTGCGCCGCAAAGAGAAGAAGAACGTTGCCCACGGGCACGCTCACATCAAGAGCACGTTCAACAACACCATCGTGTCCATCACGGACCCCACCGGGAACGTGATCTCCTGGGCATCGGCCGGGCACGTGGGCTTCAAGGGCTCGCGCAAGTCCACCCCGTACGCCGCGCAGATGGCCGCCGAGTCGGCCGCCCGGCGTGCGCAGGAGCACGGCATGCGCAAGGTCGACGTGTTCGTCAAGGGTCCCGGCTCCGGCCGTGAGACCGCGATCCGCTCGCTCCAGGCCACCGGCCTGGAGGTGGGTTCGATCCAGGACGTCACCCCGACCCCGCACAACGGCTGCCGCCCGCCCAAGCGCCGGCGCGTCTGAGCGGCTGCGAGCAGACGACATGAGGGGTCCCCGCCGGGAGGCGGGGACCCTCGGGCCGGGCGGCGGGGCGCATACGCGTCGCGCCGCCCGTATCCTTGTGGTAAAGGTCCCGGGCTGACGCCCGGGGGCTCGGCATCAAATAGCGGTTGCCGAAGACTGGAGGCACACACCCATGCTGATCGCTCAGCGCCCCTCACTGACCGAAGAGGTCGTCGACGAGTTCCGCTCCCGGTTCGTGATCGAACCGCTGGAGCCGGGCTTCGGCTACACCCTCGGAAACTCCCTGCGTCGCACCCTTCTCTCCTCGATCCCCGGGGCGGCTGTCACCAGCATCCGGATCGACGGCGTCCTGCACGAGTTCACCACCGTGCCGGGCGTGAAGGACGACGTCACCGACCTCATCCTGAACATCAAGCAGCTCGTCGTCTCCTCGGAGCACGACGAGCCGGTCGTGATGTACCTGCGCAAGCAGGGTCCCGGCACGGTCACCGCAGCGGACATCGCGCCGCCGGCCGGAGTCGAGGTGCACAACCCCGACCTCGTCCTGGCCACGCTGAACGGCAAGGGCAAGCTGGAGATGGAGCTGACCGTCGAGCGCGGTCGCGGCTACGTCTCTGCGGTGCAGAACAAGCAGGTCGGCCAGGAGATCGGCCGCATCCCGGTCGACTCCATCTACAGCCCGGTCCTCAAGGTCACCTACAAGGTCGAGGCGACCCGGGTCGAGCAGCGCACCGACTTCGACAAGCTCATCGTCGACGTCGAGACCAAGGAGTCGATGCGTCCCCGTGACGCCATGGCCTCCGCCGGCAAGACCCTGGTCGAGCTGTTCGGCCTGGCCCGTGAGCTCAACGTCGACGCCGAGGGCATCGACATGGGTCCGTCGCCGACCGACGCGGCGCTGGCCGCCGATCTGGCGCTGCCGATCGAGGAGCTGGAGCTCACCGTCCGCTCCTACAACTGCCTCAAGCGCGAGGGCATCCACTCGGTCGGCGAGCTGGTGGCCCGTTCCGAGGCGGACCTGCTCGACATCCGCAACTTCGGTGCGAAGTCGATCGACGAGGTCAAGGCGAAGCTGGCCGGCATGGGCCTGGCCCTGAAGGACAGCCCGCCCGGATTCGACCCGACCGCTGCGGCCGACGCCTTCGGCGCGGACGACGACGCCGACCAGGGCTTCGTCGAGACCGAGCAGTACTGACACCACTCCGGACGGGGCCCGGCCCCGTCCGGAACCCCCTCGCGGGCGCTCCCGGACACGGAAGCACCCGCGAGGGGCACACGCACTCCGTCCGGGCGTCCGCCCGGACGGCCTGACACCGGTACCTGATACGGCCGGTGCAGAGAAAGAGGAGAAGCAACATGCCGAAGCCCACCAAGGGCGCCCGTATGGGCGGCGGCGCCGCGCACCAGAAGGCGATGCTGGGCAACCTTGCCACCAGCCTTTTCGAGCACGGCCGCATCACCACCACCGAGGCGAAGGCACGCCGCCTGCGTCCGGTGGCGGAGCGTCTGATCACCAAGGCGAAGAAGGGCGACCTTCACAACCGCCGCCAGGTCATGCGCACGGTCCTGGACAAGGGCGTCGTCCACACGCTCTTCACCGAGATCGGCCCGCGGTACGAGAACCGTCCGGGCGGCTACACCCGCATCACCAAGATCGGCAACCGTCGCGGCGACAACGCGCCGATGGCGGTCATCGAGCTGGTCGAGGCGCTGACCGTGCAGCAGTCCGCTGTCGGTGAGGCCGAGGCCGCCACCAAGCGCTCCGCCAAGGACGCCGCCGGCGACCAGGCCGCCGCGGACCTCAAGAAGGACGCGGCGAAGGACGACGAGCCGAAGGACGACGAGCCGAAGGACGAGGCGCCGAAGGACGAGGCGCAGGCAGCGTCCGAGGCAGCGTCCGACGAGGCGCCGGCCGACGAGGCCGCCGCCGAGGAGAAGAAGGACGCCTGAGCGTCCCCTTCCCCCGCGTGAGCGGACGGGCCCGTCCCCTTCCCAGGGGGCGGGCCCGTCCGTCGTCCCGAGAGGATCCTGGTGTGAGTGACGCAGTGGAGCCCGGCTCCGTACGGGTGCGGCTGGACCTGTCCTACGACGGCCGCGAGTTCTCCGGCTGGGCGGTGCAGCGCGGCCGCCGCACCGTGCAGGGCGAACTGGCGGAGGCGCTGCGGGTGGTGCTGCGCCGCACGGAACCGGTGGAGCTGACCGTCGCCGGCCGCACCGACGCCGGAGTGCACGCCCGCGGGCAGGTCGCCCACGTCGACCTCCCCGGGGAGCTGTGGGCCGGGCACCGTGCGCAGCTGCTGCGCCGGCTGGCCGGGCGGCTGCCGTGGGACGTACGCGTGCACCGGGTGGCCGAGGCACCCGCCCACTTCAACGCCCGCTTCTCCGCGGTCTGGCGCCGCTACGCGTACCGGGTCGCCGATCACCCCGGTGGCGTCGATCCGCTGCAACGCGGACATGTGCTCTGGCACAACTGGCCGCTGGACGTCGACGCCATGAACGCCGCCGCCGAACGGCTGCTCGGTGAGCACGACTTCGCCGCCTACTGCAAGAAGCGCGAGGGCGCCACGACCATCCGTACGCTCCAGCAGCTCAGTTGGCTGCGCCGTCCGGACGGGGTGCTGGAGGCGACCGTCCGGGCGGACGCGTTCTGCCACAACATGGTGCGCGCCCTCGTCGGCGCGATGCTCTTCGTCGGCGACGGCCACCGTCCTCCGTCGTGGCCGTCCGAGGTCCTCGCGGCAGGTGTCCGCGACTCCGCGGTGCACGTGGTCCGCCCGCACGGGCTGACCCTGGAGGAGGTCGGCTACCCGGCGGACGAGCTGCTCGCCCTCCGCAACAGCGAAGCCCGCAACAAGCGCACCCTCCCCGGCTGCTGCTGACGCACTGCCGCCATTCGACTGCCCTCAGAGCTCAACGCCGTTGCGTTTGGCCCCTGAGCTGTACGTCAAGCCCTGCTGAACAGCGCAACGGGACCACCTGGTAGATCAACGATCGGCGAAGAAAGTCGATCA